>JAAVYP010000031.1 GCA_022791195.1 Clostridiales bacterium
GCGTACCGATACAGCGATGGAGTCCTTTGTCGAGGGAGATCTCTTTTACTGTAAAAAGTTTAATGCGGTTTTTGGTGAATTGATTCACCGAGATGAATTTATTTTTGAGCCGGCCGTCCGTATGAAGGAAGATGAAAACGGCGTCATGAGAGAAAGTACGCTGAATCATAGAAGTGATGTAACGGGGTATATTAAGGTTACCGGTAAGCGGGATGAAGACGGCTTTTTTTTGGTAGATGGAAGAAACAAGGTTTCGCCCGGCAAGGAATACGAGATTTACAGCTGTAACCGGAGTGTTACAATTCTGGTTATGTCTGTTGACGATGTCGAATTAAGCGATTAAATTTAACATTCTACTTGATTTTGTGTCATTCATTTGCTATAATAACGTTATACTTAAATCGGCCAAGCCTATCAGGAGACAAAAGATGGTTACACGTTCAATTACAATTCAAAACAGCGTAGGACTTCATGCCAGACCCGCTACCTATTTTATTCAGGAAGCGAATAAATATAAGAGCACGATTTCCATAAAAAAGGATAAAAGAAAGGTCAATGCAAAGAGTCTTCTCGGGGTTCTTTCTTTGGGGATTGTACAAGGTATGACCATTGAGATTGAAGCAGAAGGGGCCGATGAAAAAGAGGCTGTTGAGGGGCTTGAAAATTTAATCGACAGCGGCTTCGCTGAATGACGAAATATAAATAAAGGCAGCGGACAACACTTTAGGTTGTCCGCTTTTGTTTTTTACGGAGAATATGGAAGAAATTAAAGAGGTATTGACAAAAGAGCAGTTAAGAAGCAAGGCAAATCGGCTTCCGCTGCGGCCAGGTGTGTATATTATGCGCCGAAAAAACGGCGATGTGATTTATGTCGGCAAATCCAAGGCGCTGAAAAATCGGGTGTCTCAGTATTTTGGCGGAAGCGAGCAAAATGTTAAAACCGCTAAAATGGTGGAAAATGTAGCGAATTTTGAGTATATGCTAACCGATACAGAAATGGAGGCACTGGCGCTTGAAAACAGCTTAATTAAGCTTTATAAACCTAAATACAATATTTTATTAAAGGACAGCAAAAGCTATCCGTATATTAAAATTGATCTGACAAAAGAATATCCCAAAATTGAGTTTACGCGGAAAAGGACGGCGGATAAAGCGCGCTATTTTGGCCCTTATTCGGGGGGCAGTGTGGTTTATAATGTGATTCATACGCTACAGCGGGCCTTTGGCATTGCGTGCTGTAAATATACTTTTCCTAAGGATATTGGCCGGGTGCGTCCTTGTATTTATCACCAGATTGGTCAGTGTTCGGCGCCTTGCTCCGGAAAAGTGAGCAGTGAAGAGTATCAAGCGCTGTTTCAACAGCTGCTGCCGGTATTGGGCGGTCATTTGTCGTCGGTAAAAGAGCAGCTCAAGGAGAAAATGATGAGCGCGTCGGAGAATATGCAGTACGAGGCGGCCGCGTTGTATCGGGACCGGCTCGCGGCGATCGATGCGCTGAAAAGCAGACAGAAGGTGCTTTCCTCGCCCGATGTAAGCTGTGACATCTTTTCTTTGTATACAGACGAGGTGTGTTCGGCTATTGGTATGTATATTATTCGCGAGGGCGCTTTAATGGATTCGGACAGCTTTGTTTTGGCGAATGATGTGATTGTCGATGCAGAAACAGTGCCCGGGTTTCTTTATGAAATCTATAAAAATCGGCCTGAAATACCCCATAAGGTTTATTTGGGCATGCCGTTTGCCGATGCGTTGACCGATGAAGTCGGCGGCATGCTGTCTGATCTGTGCGGGCACAAGGTCGCTGTGCAGGCGCCGAAAAAAGGGACCCTTCATGCGCTGACCCTGACGGTCAGGGATTATGCAGAGCATGAAGCGCGTGAATACAAGCTGCGGCATGAGAGGGATTCTAAAATGCTTTTTCGCTTGGCCGAGCTTTTGGCTTTAGAGGTTTATCCAGAGCGTATAGAGGCGTATGATATTTCCAACTACGGAAAAGAGAATATCACGGGCGGTATGGTCGTTGCGATGAACGGTGCTTTTAAAAAAAGCGAGTACAGATCCTATAATATTAAAACAACGGCCGGGCAGGATGACTATGCCTCCATGGCAGAAATGCTGAGCCGCCGGCTGGATCACGGTTCCTTACCGGATTTGATTTTGCTGGATGGCGGCAAGGGCCACGTGGGCGTTGTGCGTGCCGTGCTGCGGGAAAAGGGTTACAGCGTGCCTGTGTTTGGCATGGTCAAGGACGATTTTCACAAAACCCGTGCGCTTTGTGATGAGGAAAACCTAATCAGCATTGCCAACGAACAGTCGGTCTTTCAGTTTATCTATAAATTGCAGGAAGAGGTGCATCGCTTTACCATCACCCGCATGCGGGCTAAAAAGACGAAATCAATCAAGCGTTCGGTTTTAGAGCAGATAAACGGCATTGGCCCAGCGAAAGCAAAGGCGATTTTAGCCCATTTTGGCGGTCTTGCCGGCGTCAAAGAGGCTGATATCGAAGCCCTGACCCAGGTAAAGGGGGTCACAAGCAAAAATGCACAGGATATCAAGGAATATTTTAACAAATGATGCGAATTATTACAGGAAAAGCAAAGGGAGTTTCTCTTTTAACCCTGCCGGGACTTAACACCCGGCCGACCGCCGAACGAGTGAAGGAAGCAATCTTCAGCGCTTTGCAGTTTGATCTGGCAGGGCGCAGGGTTTTAGACCTTTTTGCCGGCAGCGGCCAGCTTGCCTTAGAGGCGCTCAGCCGGGGGGCTGAGTCTGCGTATTTGTGCGACCAGGAGCCGCAGGCAGTGAAAGTGATTGAAAACAATATCAAAAAAACCGGTCTTGCCGGCGCGCATGTTTTGTGCTGTTCTTATCAAAGGGCGCTTGAAAAACTAGCTGGCCAACAGTTCGATCTTGTTTTTTTAGACCCGCCGTATCAAGCAAGACTGATTCCGAAAGCGCTTTTGGCACTGCAAGAGAAAAATTTGTTGGCGCCGGGTGCACTGCTTGTTTGTGAGGACGAACAGGCAGAGCCTTATACGCTGGCAGGCTGCCAAGTGCGTAAGCACGCTAAATACGGTCGGATATATATCACGATTTTGGAAAAAGAAGAAAAGGGGGCGATGCGCGGTGAAAGTTTTGCTGACGGGCAGCTATGATCCGATCACAAACGGACATGTTTCGTTGATCCGAAAATGTGCGGGTTTGTTTGATGAAGTGCATGTTGTTGCCTTTTTCAATGCGCAAAAAACCAATATGTTTTCGGCGCAGCAGCGGCAGGCCATGCTGGCGCTCGCTTGTGCAGAGTTTGACAATGTTGTGACCGGGAGCGATGATGGCTTTGTGGTTGATTATGCTGACAGGCACGGTATCTCTGTTTTAATCAGAGGGGTAAGGGACACTGACGATTTTGTTTATGAAAAGCAAATGGCAGACAATAATCATAGGTTTAATCCAAGCATCACCACCCTGTTCATTCCGGCGGACAGCGGCTGGGAGAATATTTCATCGCATGCTGTGCGCGAAAGACTGGCTAAAGGCGAAGAAATTGCCTCTTTGGTTCCCTCTGCTGTGGAAAACTATATAAGACAGCTATCCAAATCAAAAGATTGATGATTGGCTTACATTAGCGCGAGCGAATCTAAGCTGCTGCGCAACCTGGTTAAGAATAGAAGAGTATGAGATGAACGGTATGAAAAAGACATTGATTTTGAACGGATCGCCCCGGCTGCATGGGGATACAGTCAGCTTGATTCATTATTTAACCGACAGATTAGCCGGTGCATATAAGATTGTTGACGCATATCGATGCGCTGTTTCGCCCTGCATTGATTGTCGATTTTGCTGGACTCATGAGGGCTGCGCCATTCAGGATGAAATGCAGATTCTCTATCGCGAGATTCAAGAGAGCGATCATATCGTGATAGCGTCACCCATCTATTTTTCTGAATTGACAGGAAAATTGCTCGATGTAGCAAGCCGGCTGCAAACTTTTTATTGTTCCCGCACTTTTCGGAACATAGAACCGATTGCAAAGACAAAAAAGGGAGCGGTAGTTTTAGTTGGCGGCGGCGATGGAGCGGCTGACAAAGCTTATAAGACGGCTTGCATTTTGTTGCGTCAAATGAAATGTGAATCTATATTTCCTTTGATACTCAGTCACCATACTAACGAGCGGCCCGCTCTACAGGACGAGCGTTGTTTACTGGATTTAGAAAAAGCAGCGGCATTCTTCAATCAGTAGACAGTGCAGTGTGTTTGTGAAAACGTTGTTTAAAATAAAATTGCTGTTAGAGTCAAAAGGCGTTTTACGCCTTTTTTCTTTTGCTGTTTTTATACAGCCGCGCGTGTTGAATAAAACTGAGTCAAACAGGTGATGATTGAAGAGAGGGGTGCGCGACACGGCAGACAGAAAAAATTTTTACAAAAAAATTAAACCGAATGTAAATGCGTACGATAACGGGATTAGGCGGTTTGATAGATATAAAACAATTCGTAACTTTCGCAAAAGCCACTTGAAAAAATGGAATAAATCATATATAATGGTCACTGTGGTTTGAAGTGGAGTAAATGTGGGGAGTTTTCCACAAAGTTTTCCACATTTGCACAGGCAGTGGAGCAAAAGGCGTTTTGAGATGCTTAACTGGTCTATCAATTCGACGTAAAGGAGGGTAATCACCGTGATTTCAGGAAAATACGATTTTTCATTGGATGCGAAAAACCGCGTTTTTGTTCCGGCCAAGCTGCGCGATGAGCTTGGGGAACAAATTGTGATGGTCAAAGGCATTGACGAGTGCATCTCGGTTTACCCTCTTGCCGGTTGGGAAAGCTTTTGTGCGAAATTAGAGGCGCTGCCTAAAACAGAAATTCGCCATGTGAAACGATTTTTATATGCTTCTGCCATTGAATGTAAGATTGACGGGCAGGGCAGGGTAATTATTCCAACACCGCTGCGGGACTATGCAAAAGTAGAAAAACATGCTATAATTATTGGTGTTGGCGACCATGCCGAGATTTGGTCACAGGATGGTTGGACCGCTGAAGAGGAGAAAGCAAACAGCAGCAATATGGAAGAAATGCTGATTAAGCTTGGTTTCTAATGGAATATACACATTATTCGGTGATGCGGGACGCTTGTATCGAGGCGCTTGCTGTTCACCCGGAAGGTACATATATTGATTGCACGACCGGCCTTGGCGGTCATGCGGAACAGATTGCGAAAAGGCTTACATCAGCAGGGCGTCTCTTTGCCATTGATCAGGATGAAGAGGCGCTGTCCAAAGCGCGTCAGCGCTTGGCGCCGCTTGCCGATCGGATTACCTTTATCAAAGAAAATTATGCGCATGTTTATGAGGCGGTGAGTCAGTATGGCGTGACGCAGATTGACGGCGCGATCATCGACCTCGGCGTATCCTCTTACCAGCTTGATAATGGGCAAAGAGGATTTTCTTATAAGCAAGAGGCGCCCCTTGATATGCGCATGGACAGACAAAGCGCGCTTAGTGCATTTGATGTGGTGAACGGGTATTCAGAAGAAGAGCTGAAGAGGGTGCTTTATCAATACGGGGAAGAAAAATTCGCCCCCCAGATTGCCCGGGCGATTATAAAGGCAAGACAAGTCAGCTCGGTTCAAACTACGACCGAGCTTGTTGACATTATAAAGGGTGCGCTGCCGGAAAAGGTCAAAGCAGGGGGACATCATCCCGCTAAAAAGAGTTTTCAGGCCATTCGCATCGAGGTAAATAATGAGCTAAGCATTATTGAACCGACCCTGCGCACTTTGGTGAGCATGATGAAGCCGGATGGTCGGCTGGCCGTGATTACCTTTCATTCTTTGGAGGATCGTATTGTCAAGCAGACTTTTGCTTCGCTGGCGAAAGGGTGTACCTGTCCGCCCGATTTTCCCATGTGCGTGTGCGGCAACAAACCCAAGGTGACGCTGATTACAAAAAAACCGATTGAACCGAGCGAAGCCGAGCTTGATGAAAATCCAAGATCCAGAAGCGCAAAGCTGCGGGTCGTCAAAAAGCGGTGAGGAACCGACGGCGTTTATCTTTGTTACTGTATTTTTTTGCTATGCTGTCGCATCTGAAGGTAATTAAAATGGGACTTGGCCCATTTTAATTACCTTCGGTAACTGTATTACCTTCGGTAACCGTATTACCTTCGGTAACCGTATTACCTTCGGTAACCGTATTACCTTCGGTAACCGTATTACCTTCGGTAACCGTATTACCTTCGGTAATACTAAAATTTCCTAACGATTTGTGCCGCCCAAGGGCGGCGGAATGGAGATTAACATGCCCGAAAAGAAGTCAAATAGAACTGCTTCAGCCAATAAGAAATCAAATGGGCATGCTGCTTCTGTTTCGTCTCGGGTACGTCAAAAAAATCGTCACAAGCCTATGCGCACGATGGAAATCAGCAAAGTGAAAAGCACGGGCGAGGTGATTCAAAACCGTTCGGCGAAACGAAACACTTCACAAATGCGCCGGCCGAAGCCGAGACGGCATCCGGCCAATGTAACCGCGGAATACGGCAAGGTACGGCCGCGTAAGGTTCGGAAAAGAAAGGGAGCTGTGGTGCCGGGCGGCGCCAAGCAAAAAATCATTACCGTTAAAGTGAAGGGACAGCGCCTTCCCTGGCATTTGATTGTCACTGCTTTGGCTGCGACACTTGTGATCATGGCCATGGTGATCAATTATGTACGGCTCAATGAACTGACAAACGAATGCAGCCGTATGCAGCAGGAAATTGTGAGTTTGACGGCTACACGAAAAAAATTGACCCTTGCTTTGGAGCAAAAGAATGATCTTTTGTATTTTGAGCAGGAGGCCGTCAAAATGGGTATGGTTAAAAGCGACCGGGTCGAAAAGAAATATGTGCGCATGGAAAATGACGAAAAAATTGCTGTGCCCGAGGGTTCTGACAGCGGTGTCGGCGCCTTTTTCGGAGACCTGTGGGGCAATATTGTGCAGATTTTTAGGAATATATTTGGATAATGTCCAGTAAAATGGAAAAGAGGTGAGAGCATGTTATCTGTCAGGACAGGCAAAGTGATGACCAAAAGACGAAATGTAATTGTATTTGTTTGCATAGGACTCTGGGCGGCCCTGATTGGACGGCTCTTCTATCTACAGATTATTAAGCATGATGAATATAAAGCGGCAGTGGCCGATAATATTGAACGAGAGACACGCATTTCGGCCAGCCGGGGAACCATTTATGACCGCAATATGATTCAGCTTGCTTCCAATGTGACCACTTATCGGGTGTTTATCGCACCGAACTGCATTGAGAATGAGGAAGAAGCAAAGCTGATTGCCAAGAATCTTTCCGAGATGTTGGACGTGGAATATGATAAGGTCTATGAGCGCACGCAAATGAATTGGCGGGCGGACGAAACCATAAAAAAGAATGTGGACGCGGAAACGGGAAACCAAATTCGTGAATTTATTGCAGATAACGAGCTTACCCGTAAGGTGTATTTGGAGGCTTCTTCTAAACGATATTATCCATACGGTTCGCTGGCTGCCTCTGTGATTGGCTTGTCGGGCACCGATACAGGGCTTAGCGGCATTGAGTTGTCCTATGACCAGTATTTAAAAGGAACGGATGGAAGATACATCACTGCGAAAAGCGGAAACGGCGGCAGTATGCCGTTTAAATATGATACATATGTAGACGCAACCAACGGATATAATGTGGTGTCTACGCTGGATACAACGATACAGGCCATATTGGAAGAACAGCTGGAAGCGGCCTATGAAAATGCCGATCCTTTAGACAGAGTAACCGGTATCGCTATGAATCCAAAGACCGGTGAGATTTACGGCATGGCGACTTATCCTAGTTTTGATTTAAATGCACCGTATTCATTAAATGAAAGTGCGCAGGCTAACTTTGATGCCTTGGCAGCAGAAGAGGGATATGCCAAGGACAGCGAAGAGTACCAGAGCGCTCTTACAGAGGCAGTTTATGCCATGTGGAAGAACAAAGCGATTTCAGAACTGTATGAACCGGGTTCAACATTTAAAGTCATTACCACGGCCATGGCGCTGGAAGAAAATGTTGTTACCTTTGAGGATGAATTCAGCTGTTCGGGCTCTTATCGGGTAGAAGGCTGGGATAAACCAATTAAATGCCATCGAAAAGGCGGCCACGGGACGAATCCCTTCTGGCACATGCTGCAGCAGTCCTGCAACCCTACGCTGATGCAGGTGGCTGAACGTATCGGCATGGAAAAGTTTTATGCTTATTTTGAGGCGTTCGGTTTTACATCCACAACAGGCATTGATCTGCCGGGCGAAGCCAGAGGACTTTATGGCTCATACAGTGCATTTAACCGGGTATCGCTGGCGGTTTACTCGTTTGGGCAAACCTTTAAAACGACGCCGCTGCAAGAACTTACGGCCATTTGTGCGGTTGCAAACGGTGGTTATTTGGTTACGCCGCATGTGGTGGGGCAATTAGTGGACGACAATGGCAATATTGTGGCCGATTTCAGCGATTCGATTAAATATCAGGTTGTTTCCACTGAGGTGTGCGATTCGATTTCCGCTGTGCTTGAGCATGGTGTAGCCAACAATGGCGGTGCTAAAAATGCACGCGTCAATGGTTATAAAGTGGCCGCTAAAACGGGTACGAGTGAAATTCGAGATGAAATTACGAATGAAGGCGAAACAAAACATGTGGTTTGTTCCACAGTTGCCTATGCGCCGGCCGATGACCCCCAGATTGCTGTCATTATCACGGTTGGCAAACCAACACGCGGTCCTTTGTTTGGCGCCAACATTGCAGCGCCCTTTGTTTCCAGTACCTTAGAAGAGATTTTACCTTATCTTGGCGTGGAAAGAGAATCGGAACAAACAGATATTACGGTTCCTAACTTTGTGAACACTGATCTTGAGAGTGCCAAATCAGAGGCAGAGGCAGCTGGACTTAAAGTAGTTGTGAATGGCGACGGCGGTAAAATCACGGCGCAGGTACCGGCCAGCGGTTCAACCGTATCGGATAAAGGAACTGTGATTTTCTATACCGGCGGCATATTGCCGCAGGCTACTGTAACGGTGCCGGATGTAAGAGGTATGAC
This sequence comes from Clostridiales bacterium, assembly GCA_022791195.1. Lineage (GTDB taxonomy): Bacteria > Bacillota > Clostridia > Oscillospirales > CAG-272 > CAKSEI01. The sequence goes on from JAAVYP010000031.1 coordinate 9,089, forward strand.
GGCATCCAATGCCAATTACGAACTTTCCAAGTGCGGACTGAATGTACATATTACAGGAATTGAAGGCGCAGGCACGCTGGTCTTTAATCAAAGCATCGCGCCTGAAGCCGAAGTGCCGGAGGGAACTGTGGTCAAAATTGACCTTAGGTATATCAGCAGTATTTCGGACTAACAGATTAACAGATCATCAAAATACAGGACACACGGATGTATAAATCATTATTTTCGTGTGGAGTTGATTGCATTGCGTCTGTACACCCTTTTAAAGGATGTTACTATTTCTCAAACCAATATTGCGGATTTTTCCGCAGAAATTACCGGGCTTGCCGATCATTCAGAAAAGGTGAGCAAGGGCGCCGCGTTTGTGTGTGTTTCAGGCATCAGACACGATGGGCATGATTATATCGAACGGGCCGTTTTGTGCGGCGCTTCGGTGATTGTGGCCGAACGGCTGACCGATGCCCTGCGGGATGGCGGCATTCCTTATGTCATTACGCCTTCTGGCCGAAAGGCCTTGGCGCTTATGTGGAGTGCGTGGTATCGATATCCCCATCGCGAGATGCGCATGTTTGCTGTAACCGGCACCAATGGCAAAAGTTCTACTTGCACCATTTTGCGTGGCATTTTAGAGAAAGCTGGTTTGCCGACCGGCCTGATTGGCAGTATACGCAATGAATTTGCGGGTAAAGAGCTGCCGGGCGATTGCATGACCACGCCCGATCCCGAAAAATTGTTTGCACTGCTTCGACAGATGAGAGATCTTGGCGCTCAAGCAGTGGTGATGGAGGCATCCAGCCATGCGCTGGCCCTTGATAAGTTATATGGGGTTGAGTTTGATATTGGCGTTTTTACTAATTTATCGCCCGATCATCTTGATTTTCATCCAACGATGGAGGATTACGCTGCCGCTAAAGCAAAGCTTTTTCGTATGTGTAAGACCGGCTTGGTTAATTTTGATGACCGCTATCAAGATATTATCACCAAGGGTGCCTGCTGTGAGCTGAAATATTTTTCGGCCGAGCGGGCGGTTGATTATGCGGCCAAAGAAGTTGAATACAATGGCGAAACGGGCGTTCAATATATGCTTTTGGCTCAAAATGAGCTGTTTCGCATTGAAAGTCCGCTGATTGGTATTTTTGGTGTGTATAATACGCTGGCCGCGGCTGCGGCCGCTTATGAAAGCGGCGTTCACTCTTTCGCTATTCAGGATGGTATCAAAGCGGTAATCGGTATTGCCGGCCGAGCGGAGAGAATCGCTTCCCCAAAAGGCTATTCCATTTATATTGATTATGCCCATACGCCTGACGCACTCGAAAAAATGATTCGAGAGCTGAACCGCATTAAAAAAGGCCGTCTCATTACGGTTTTTGGCTGCGGCGGGGACAGAGACAAGAGCAAACGCCCTTTAATGGGGCGGGCTGCTGCTTCTTTGTCTGATCTAACTGTCGTCACCACCGATAATCCAAGAAGCGAAGATCCGGATGCCATTATTAATGATATTATTGCGGGGATCGACGGCGGGCAAATGACCATTGTCAGAGATCGAAAAATGGCCATTGAATATGCGATGCAAACAGCCCAAAAGGATGATATTGTGTTAATTGCCGGCAAGGGTCATGAGAATTATCAGGTCTTACAAGACGGCATGCATCCCTTTTCAGAAAAGGATATTATAAAAACAATAATCGAATCAGGTAAATAAGCGAAAATGTCATAGGGATTCGATGAGAGAATGGAGAGAAAAATGAACGCATACATAGAGAATGGAATTTATCCGTCGGTCATTGCTTCTGTGACAGGGGGGCGTCTGATTGGCGACGATCGGGAAATTAAAAATATCACGACGGATTCCAGAAATATGGAGCCGGGGTCTTTGTTTGTGGCCATTCGGGGCGAGCGTTTTGACGGCCATGCTTTTATTGAAGAGGCCTATCGGGCCGGAGCCTTTTGTGTGCTGGCGGAGAGAATCGACGAATCGGTCATTCCGCTGCACGGTTCAGCTGTCTTGGTTGACAATACCGTGCAGGCGTTGGGTCAGATTGCCAAATACCGCAAGGACAGCGTTCATCCGTTTACGGTGGGTGTGACCGGCAGCACGGGAAAGACGACGACAAAAGAGTTTATATATTCGGTGTTAAGTGCGAGCGATAAAACCCATAAAACCGAGGGGAATTTTAATAACGAGATTGGCCTGCCGTTAACCATGCTGAAGATTAAAGAAGACAGCCGTTATCTGGTGCTGGAAATGGGCATGAGCATGAAAGGCGAAATTGAATATTTATCCCGGTTAGCCAGTCCCGATTTAGCGGTAATTACCAATATTGGCAATTCACATATTGAAAATTTCAGCGGGCGCCAGGGAATCCGGGACGCCAAGTTGGAAATCAGAAGCGGCCTAAAACCAGGCGGCAAACTGATTTTAAACGGTGACGAACCTTTATTGGCCGGCATAGAGAACGGGATTTATGTTGCGGTGCAAAACCAAGAGGCGGATTATTATGTCTCAGAGATCATCAATCATGGCTCCTGCACTACGTTCTGTATTACGCATAACGGACAGACGGTTACTGACTTGACCATTCCCTCGATTGGTGAGCATAATGTGTTTGACGCGTCGCTTGCCTATGCGGTCGGCATTGAAATTGGGCTGGATGAGCAGACGATTCGCAAAGGTCTTTTGAATTTTAAAAATACGGGCATGCGGCAAAATATTTATAAAATGAGAGATGTCACCGTGATTGAAGATTGCTATAATGCATCGCCCTCTTCCATGAGCGCTTCGCTCTCGGTTCTTTCCATGATTGCGCAGCGTGAAAACAGCCGAAGTATTGCTGTGCTTGGCGATATGCGGGAACTTGGCGATTTTTCAAGGGCACTGCATGAAGAGGTGGGTGAAAAGCTGACTTCTTTTCACATTGATAAGCTGTTTTCGTTTGGCAATGACGCAGCCTTTATTGCGCACGGGGCAAAAAAGGCAGGCATGCCCGAGACTGATATCCATGTTTTTCGTGATTTAGAGGATGTAAAAAATATAGGAAATGCTTTGAAAGAGGAATTAAAAAGCACAGATGTTGTCTTGTTCAAAGCCAGCCGGGCGGTTCGGCTGGAACGAGTGATTGACTACGTAAAGGAGTGAAGGACTGCCTATGGAGTGGATATCGAACCATAAAATGCTTACCGCTTTTATTCTATGTCTTGTATGTACTTTTCTTTTGACGGTTATCATTTGCCGATGGTTGATTCCTGTATTGAAGAGTAAAAAAATGGGACAGAAAATTCTTGATATTGGTCCCAGATGGCATAAATCCAAAGAAGGAACGCCCACCATGGGCGGATTGTCCTTTATCGCCGCTATGGCGATCGTCCTTACGATTGCTTGCTTTGTTTATGCTTTTTTTGTTGGCATTGATATGCCGGTCAAGCTGATTTTAACTTTTTTATTAGCTTTGTTTTCCGGTCTTATCGGCATTATCGATGATTCTGCTAAATTTAAAAAGCACCAAAATGAGGGACTCAGCGCGCCGCAAAAGTTTCTGTTGCAATTGGTGGTAGCCGGCGCTTATCTTTATCTTATGCATATCACGGGAAACAGCAATACCTCGCTGTATATTCCCTTTATCGGCATGACCATTGAGCTTGGCATTGCCTATTATATTTTCGGCATGATTTTGATTGCCGGTATGTTAAACAGCGTCAATTTAAACGACGGTATTGATGGTCTGTGCAGCAGCGTCACCGCCGTTGTGGGCGGATTTTTTGCCATCATCGCGTTTTTGAACGGTGTGGGCGAGCTGGCGCTGCTTTCGGGTGTTTGTATCGGCGGCTGCCTTGGCTTTTTGGTGTACAACTTTCATCCGGCCCGGGTTTTTATGGGCGACACAGGTTCTTTGTTTTTAGGCGGCTTGGTGGTGGGCATGGCCTTTATGATCGACAATCCCTTGCTGATTGTGACTGCGGGATTTATGTATATTCTGGAAACGATTTCAGTGATGCTGCAGGTGACCTATTTTAAATTTACCCACGGCAAGCGGCTCTTTAAAATGGCACCGATTCATCATCATTTTGAGCAGTGCGGCTATAGCGAAAATAAAATTGTCGGCTTATTTTCTTTGCTTACGGCACTGCTTTGCGGTATTTCTCTTTTAGGTCTTTGACTGAATTAACTGAGTAAAAACAATACGGACACGTAAAAACGTGCCGATGTATAAAAGGGATAAAAGAGGGAGGTTCTTTTGGCAAAAGGCGTTGCAGAAAAGAGAGAAATGGCGCGCAAGGAAACTGGTTTTGTGAAACCCCTTGACTTTATTCGGGTCAAAGGCGGTGTTGACCGGCCCATGCTGTTAATTATCATTGCGCTGCTATGTTTTGGCTCAGTCATGGTTTTCAGCGCGAGTTATGCGTACGCACTGGATCATGACGGCGACAGCTATTACTATATACGAAAGCAGATTATGTTTTTGATTATAGGATTTGTGGCGATGATTCCTATTATGAATATCCCGCTCGACGTGATCAAACGGCTTACCATTCCTTTTTATATTGCGTCAGCCATTTTACTGGTGCTTGTGCCTATTTTTGGTTTGGCGGCCGGCAAAGCGGTCCGGTGGATTAATATCGGCCCGATCAGTGTGCAGCCTTCTGAACTAATGAAATCGGCGCTGGTTATGATTTTGGCGCTGTACATACAAAATCACCAAGAGCAAATCACCGATTACAGGCACTTTTGGGGTTCATCCAAGTACGGGCTTGTTTATCCCTCGTGCTTTGTTTTGATAGCCTGCGGTCTGATTATTTTAGAGAACCATTTTTCCGGCACAATTATTATGTTTTTAATCGGCATGATTGTCATTTTCGCCGGCGGTGCGCGGCTTTTCTGGTTTGGGGCGGCCGGCAGCGTATTTATGGTGGCCGTGTTCGGCCTTATTATGTTTACTGATTATGCCAAAGAGCGAGTGGAGATTTGGCTGCATCCGGAAAATTTTAACGCACTTGATGAAACCTGGCAGACAACACAGGGGCTCAACGCGATTGGCTCTGGCGGACTTTTAGGTGTGGGACTTGGCAACAGCAAGCAAAAACACATGTTTGTTTCGCAGCCGCAAAATGATTTTATTTTTTCTATCATATGTGAAGAGCTTGGCTTTGTGGGCGCCCTTGCGGTAATTATGTTGTTTACTATTTTTATTATTCGAGGAGTGCATATTGCGAAAAAAGCGCCTGATACTTATTCTTCCTTGGTGGCGCTTGGCATTACAGGGCATGTGGCTGTGCAGGCAATTTTAAATATTGCGGTGGTAACGAACTCGATTCCCAATACGGGCATCTCCTTGCCATTCTTCAGTTACGGCGGTTCTTCATTGATTGTGCTGATGGCGGAAATGGGCGTTCTGCTTTCCATTTCGCGTTATTCATATCAGCAAAAATAGCAAAATAGTAGCAAGGAAACAACGGCTTATGAAGGTATTTATGACAGGCGGCGGTACAGGCGGGCATGTAAATCCCGCCATTGCCATTGCCGATTGTATAAAAGAAAATCAAAAGGACAGCGAGATTGTTTTTGTCGGGACGGCGCGCGGCATTGAAAACAAGCTGGCGGCCAAGGCGGGTTATCCCATTCGCCATGTCGAGATACAGGGGCTTCGGCGTTCTCTTTCTCTTTCCAATATAAAGACGGCCTATTATGTGCTGACAGCGCCCGGCAAGGCAAAGAAATTGATCAAAGAATTTAAGCCGGATCTCGTTGTCGGAACGGGCGGTTATGTTTGTTGGCCGGTACTCAAAGCGGCCGCTTCGATGGGGATTCCTACGGCGCTGCATGAATCCAACGCGGTGCCGGGCGTGGCTGTTAAACTGTTAGAAAGCAAAGTGGACCGCATTTTTGTCAATTTTGAAAGCACAAAGGATTTTCTTTCTCACCCGGAAAAGGTAATGCGGGTGGGCAATCCGCTGCGGAGCGATTTTTTGCAGCTTTCAGCCGAGCAGGCAAGAGAGCGCTTAGGATTGTCAGGTCAATATAAACACTTTATCCTTTCCTGCGGCGGCAGCCTGGGAGCCGAAAAAGTGAACGATATGGCCTTGGCATTGATGCGGGATTATACGGCCAAGCACCCGGAGGTATATCATATGCATGCCTGCGGAAGCATCGAAAAAGAATTATGCTTTGCTAAATTTAAAGAGATGGGGCTTGACAAGTGTCCTAACATTGAGTTGGTTGAATATATTTACGATATGCCGCTTCGCATGGCGGCGGCTGATCTTGTCATCAACCGTGCCGGTGCCATGACTCTTTCAGAGCTTGCGGTGCAGAAAAAGCCCTGCATTCTTATTCCGTCGCCTAATGTGACCAATAATCATCAGTTTAAAAACGCGGCGGCTCTGGAAAAGGAGGGTGCGGCGATTGTTTTTGAAGAAAAAGACATAACGCCGGAAAAGTTGCTGGGAGCTGTAGCCTCTATACTGGGTTCTGAAGAGAAGCGCCGTGCCATGGCTAAGGCCATCGGCCAGTTCGCCATGACCGATTCCAAGAAGCGTATTTATGAGGAACTTTGCCGGTTAGTAGAGAAAAAAGAAAAATAAGGATGAACAATGGCTGATACTTTTAGTATAATCAAGCGAAAAAGCAAGCCAAAATTTAAAAAAGAAAAAAAGACCCCGAAATCATCTGCGGTTCCCAAGCAAAAGGTACGGGTCACTTCGACGCGCCGTGCAGAACCAGCTGCGGCTGCGAAAGACCGTCCCAAGCGGACAAGCCCGGCAAAAACCAGAGCGAAGCGGACCTTATATGAAGACACAATTCATGTAACCAGCCGTTACCGGGGCGAAGCACCAACCTCTGCTTTTTCGGCTATACAGGCGAAAAAGCGGACGAGAAAAATTCTATGGGCTGTTTTTTCGGCGGTGTTTGTTGTTGCATTAACGGCGGTTTTGGTTTGGATCTGTTTATTGTATTTTTTCAAGGTGGAGAGTATTAATTGTGAGGGCATTACCCTATATGAGGGGGATGAAATCATTGAGGCCTCGGGCATTACTATTGGGGAGCAGATGTTTCATATCAATAGTAGTGCCATTGAAAAGGCTCTTTGTGAGCGTTATCCCTATCTTATCAACGTGCAGATTCGCCGTGAAATGCCAAGCACCATTGTCATCAAGGCTGAGGAGGATACCGCCGCGTATTATATAGCGCTATGCGGTGAATACTGTATTTTGTCAGAACAAATGCGGGTGCTTGAAATGGTGAGCGATGAGGATATTGTCACGTCCCGCCACAAGGGGATTGTCAAGCTTGCGCTGCCTCGTGTTACGGGCGCTATCGTGGGCAGCGAGGTGGAATTTTTGCATACGCGGAATAAGGCATATATCAATCAGGTAATCAATGCGCTGCTGCATTCTGAACGAAGCCAAAGCGTAAAATATATTGATTTATCCAATAAGTTTGACATTAAATTTAACTATGCCGGCCGCATTGACGTGCTCCTTGGCGATGAGAGTAATGTAGAGGAAAAAATTCAGTTTGCCTTTAAAATGATTGACGATTATTCAGATTTTGCTACAGGCGAGGTCAGTGTCGAAAATTTGGAGACAGGGTATGTGATGATAAAAGATCCGCAGGGCGAGTAAACTTTTTTTGAAAAAAGGCTTGCAACTGAGTGGGAAAAGTATTATTATATATATGTATTGTTATATTATAATTGCCATAGTTGCCGTTTACGGTGATAAAAAACAAGGATAACGGAGGATAAAAATATGCCATTCGAGCTGGAGGAAGCATTTGACAGCGGAGTGAATATAAAGGTTATAGGTGTCGGCGGCGGCGGTAACAACGCTGTCAACCGTATGATTGAAGCAGGCGTTAAGGGCGTGGAGTTTATTGCCATTAACACAGATAAACAAGTACTTATGAAAAACGGGGCATCCCGCAAAATTTCAATCGGTGATAAATTGACTCACGGCCATGGTGCTGGTGCAAATCCTGAGGTAGGCGCTAAAAGTGCCGAAGAGTCAGAGGCAGAGATTTCTTCTGCTATTGAAGGGGCCGACATGGTGTTTGTTGCTACCGGTATGGGTGGCGGCACCGGGACAGGCGCTGCGCCTGTTGTGGCCAAGCTGGCTAAAGAGATGGGTATCTTGACCATTGGTATTGCGACGAAACCGTTTGCGTTTGAAGGAAAACGCAGAATGGAAATGGCTGAGGCCGGTATTGTGAATCTTAGACAATACGTTGATTCTTTGATTGTGATTCCAAATGAAAGACTGAAAAGTGTCTCTGAAACCCGCATCACACTGGCGAATGCTTTCGCTATTGCGGATGATGTGTTGCGTCAGGGCGTGCAGAGTATTTCCGAGTTAATCAATGTCACCGGTATGGTCAACCTGGACTTTGCAGACGTGTCAGCGGTTATGACTGACGCGGGCTATGCTCATATGGGCGTGGGCTCAGCAACCGGCAAAGACAAAGCGAAAGAGGCGGCTACCTTGGCGATTTCCAGCCCGTTGCTTGAGACATCGATCAGAGGGGCAAGAGGCATTATTGTTAATATCATTGCTTCGGCTGATATTGGCTTGGATGAAGTAACAGAAGCATCTACGCTGATTCAGGAAGAGGCGCATCCTGATGCAACCGTGATTTGGGGCGCGGCCTTTGATGATTCGCTGAATGATGAAATGCGCATTACTGTGATTGCAACCGGCTTTGAATCAACCAAGGAAGAAGAAGCGAAAAAAGCGGCTGAGCCTGAACCGGAAGAAAAGAAAGACGATGTGCTGGCCGATGATGAATTTGACGTTATTCTCAGCATGCTTGACAAGAGCGGCCGGAATTTTAACACCAATGGCGGAATGACCGGAAACAACGGTTTTAATACCAATAATAATTTTAATTTCTAAAAAAAGATCCAAAATCAGTGTACAAAATCACCTCTTTGCATATGATGCAGAAGAGGTGATTTTTTGATGGAAACTTATGGATTTCTCATTGTCAATTCGCGTACGGCTTTAGGCGCTCTGCCTGTGCCGGGTGCGAGTATTAAGGTGACAGGCGGCGGTAACACGTATACGTTTGTGACGAATGAGTCAGGGTCCAGCCCGCGTATTGAATTGCCGGCGCCCTCCCGTACCTATTCGCTTTCGCCGAATCAGGGCGTTACGCCTTATTCCAGCTATGATGTAACGGTGAGCGCCAGCGATTACTATCCGGTAGAGGTTAAATCCATTCCGATTTTCGATGGAATTGTCAGTGTGCAGGATGTGAATATGATTCCGCTTGCCGGTTATGGTTTTGATACACCGCCTGAAAGTGCTTTGCTTTATGAAGCAGGCGTGCCTTTTGGATTGGAGGCTGCTGATGAATCTGAACGTGCCGGTAATTCCTGATATCATCACTGTTCATTTAGGGCCACCCGACTCGGCGGCCCAAAATGTGACGGTACCCTTTTCCGAATACATAAAAAATGTAGCGTCGAGTGAAATTTTTCCCACTTGGCCGGAATCCACGCTGCGCGCCAATATTTTGGCTCAGGTTTCCTTTGCGCTGAATCGTGTATATACGGAATTTTATCGATCCCGGGGGTATGATTTTGATATTACGAACTCAACAGCGTATGATCAGTCATTTGTCAACGGCCGGGAATTTTTCCAAAATATTATTGAAATTGTGGATGATGTATTTGACGATTATATCCGCCGTGAAGGGGCGGTGGAACCGTTGTTTGCGCAATATTGCAATGGCACCACAACTACCTGCGAGGGACTTTCGCAGTGGGGGAGTGCCGCTCTTGGCGAGCAGGGATTGAATTCGCTGGAAATTCTGAAAACCTATTACGGCGATGATATTGAAATTGTGACCCATGCACCAATTGCTAATGTGACTGAAAGTTATCCGGATCCGGCGCTTAGGGTTGGCAGCAGAAATGACAAAGTAAGGACCGTTCAGGTCCGTTTAAATCGTGTTTCGACCAATTACCCTGCTATCCCTAAAATCTATCCGGAGGATGGTGTATTTGGTTATGAAACCGAACGAGCCGTGCGAAAATTTCAAGAAATTTTTAATATTAATGTAGACGGCATGGTTGGCAAACAAACCTGGAATGAGCTGACGAGGGTTTGGACGGGTGTAAAGCAATTGGCAGAGCTGTCCAGCGAAGGCGTTGGCTATGAGGAAATTGTTTTGCAGTATACACAAACCATCTCTCCAGGGGATTCAGGTGTGCGCGTATTGGTGATGCAGCATTATCTGGATTTTATTTCTCAATATGAAAATTCCATTACTGCGCCCACTGTGACAGGCGTATATGATGCGCAAACGGTTTTGTCAGTGCAGTCTTTTCAAAAGCTGTATGGCCTGCCGGTTGACAGCAATGTCAATGAAAATACATGGAATGCGATTTATGATGTTTATATTGGCATTGTCGACTCTTTGCCAGACTCTGCCTTTGTGGGGACGATTCGTCCGTATCCGGGCGTGCCGCTTCGCCAGGGGGCGACAGGGGCATATGTGGAGGATTTGCAGGAATATCTGAATGTGATCGGTTCTGTTTATACGCAGATTCCAAAACTGAGCGTGGACGGCCAGTATGGCAGCGGAACAAAAAATGCAGTGGAGATTTTTCAAGAAACCTTTGGCATTCCGGTAACGGGCATCGTGGATTTGCAGACATGGCAGGCGTTAGGCGACCAATATAGCGATATTGAAGGGGGACGCATGCGTTCGGAGGGACAATATCCGGGCTATGAGGTAGGAGCAACATGATTAGAGTGGACAATTATAAAGCAGCCGTTTACGAGGTGCAAAAACAGCTGCGTATTCTTTTTCGCAGTATGGATGAGCTGCAATATCAAATTATTCCAAACGGAATTTACGATCGGCAAACGCGGGAAAATATCGTGAGCTATCAAAAAGAAGCGGGGATTTCTCCCACTGGTGTCGTTGATTATATCACGTGGCAGAGCTTGTTTACCCAGCCTACGATTGATTTGTAAATAAAAAGTTAATTGACTTTCTTTGACCTTGACTTTCTTTGACCATTGATTTATACTAAGGTCAAAGAAAGTCAATTTCGATTAAAGGAGGCTTAGCAAATGCTCATTTCGGATGTGATTGCGCAAATGATTGAAGAATTGTTAGAAGCACAGGGCGGGACGCTTGAAATCGGACGCAATGAATTGGCGTCGCGTGTTGGCTGCGTTCCCAGTCAGATTAATTATGTGATTACCTCACGCTTTACGCCTGAGAAGGGATATGTGATTGAGTCCCGCCGGGGGGGCGGCGGTTATTTGCGGATCATCAAGAAAGACGTAACGGATGACAAACATTTGATGCATGTGTTTGCCTCAATCGGACAATCGATTGACGAAGGCAGCGCCAGGGCTATTTTGGGCAGTCTGCATGAAAATGGCATACTCCATGATAGAGAATATGCCATGGCGGTATCGGCGCTTTCGAGTGCGGCACTTGTGAACGTGCCGGTGTCTTATAAAAACATGATACGGGCGGACATATTCCGACAGATCTTAATGTCTTTAATGAAGTAAGATAAAAGCAGTTGATACAGATGCGGGAATCCGGCAAAGGAGAAAATAGAAATGTTATGTGATAAATGCAAAAAAAGAAATGCAACGGTTATGTATAAACAGACAGTCAATGGCGTGAGTGAACAGATGGCGCTTTGTTCTGAATGTGCCAATCAAATGTCAATTGGCGGTTTGTTTGATGATGATTTTAATTTCTTCGGCAGTTTGTTTAAAGGGAATAGCACCTTGCCGACCGAGGAAAAGGTATGTACCTTATGCGGCTCTACCTTTGATCAGATTGCCAGAGACGGAAAAGTCGGCTGCGCCAAATGCTATGAAATTTTTGAAGATCGGCTGCGGCCGTCCATTGAGCGGCTGCATGGCCGCACGAAACATGTGGGCCGAACGCCAAAAGGCTCGGCTCAAAGAGACGAAAAACAGGAAAAAATCAAAGAATTAAAAGAACAGCTTGCCAAAGCGATTGAAAAAGAAAATTTTGAAGAAGCTGCTAAGTTGCGCGATGAAATTCGGGGATTGGAGGGGTGAAAATGGAGTCTTATGTAGATAAAAATAACCAAATACAGTATGTCATCAGTACGCGTGTGCGCTTTGCCAGAAATATAGCTGATTATCCTTTTGCTTCTCGTATGGATCAAACCAGCGCCCGTGAAATTATTGAAAAGGTACAGGGTGTGCTGCCCGATTATCAGTATATTGATTTTCAAACATTAGATCCTGTCAGGGCACGGTCTTATGTGGAGAAACATTTTGTCAGCCCGAATTTTTTGACAGTTCGTATGCCGCATGGCTTGCTCGTGAAAGATGATCTTTATATCATGCTGTGCGAAGAAGACCATATGCGCGTGCAGTGCATTGTGCCGGGTCTTGACTTTGATCGGGCGTTTGCGGGGGCCTCGGCGGTATGCGATGCGTTGGAGGACAAGCTGCCGATTGCCTATCATGAAAGACTTGGTTATTTAACCCATTGTCCTACGAATTTAGGCACGGGCATGCGTGCTTCGGTGATGATGTTTTTGCCGGCGCTGACCTATTCAGGCGCTATTCGGAAAATTTCGCAGCAGCTTTCTAAAATGGGACTGACCCTGCGCGGCATTTATGGAGAGGGCAGCGAAGAATCCGGTTGTCTCTATCAGGTGTCCAATCAGATTACGCTTGGCATTTCTGAAGAAGATACACTAAATAAACTAAAGGAAATTGTCGATACGATTATCGAAAATGAGAAACGCGCACAAAAAGCGCTGGAGGCGCAAAATCATGATAAGTTGCATGATATTACCAGCCGGGCACTGGGTACGATGAAGTATGCTATCACGATGTCCAGCGAGGAGTTTATGAGTCTGTATGGCAAAGTGCGTTTTGGGATCAATATAGGCTGTTTGCAGGATGTTCGTTACGAGACGCTGGATCAGCTGAGCGTAGCGGTGCAGCCAGCCACGATTTCCCTTGATTCGACCGTGCAGGATGCGGCGCTGCGCGATAAAGTACGGGCCGAAAAGGTGAGAAAGGCATTATGCGGCGACAAAGCATCAAATGATAACACTATGCCAAATAGTCATATAGAAAAAAATGACCGAAAGGAGTAAAACGGTATGAACAATCGGTTTACAGAGCTCGCGCAGAAGGCGCTGAACGGGGCTATGACAGCCGCCGGTGAATTGGGACATAATTATATAGGAAGCGAACATATTCTGTTAGGCTTGTTGGCAGAGGAAGAAGGCATGGCGGCTAAGGTGCTTAGCGACCATGGCGTGACTTTTGACAAGGTGAGGGACATTGTCATCAATATTGCCGGCCATGGTTCGCCGGTGTCGATCCGCCCGACCGACATGACGCCGAGAACCAAAAAAATTATCGAAGCGTCGTCTTATGAAGCGCTGCGCTCTGGGCAGAGCTATATTGGCACCGAGCATATTTTGCTGGCGCTTTTAGCCGAGACAGACAGCGTGGCCGTGCGCATCATTGCCTCTATGGGTGTGGGACTCAATGAGCTTGCCACGGATTTGCATTCAAATTTGGGTGATCAATCGGAAGACGCCGGTTATGCAGACACCAAAAGCGGTGCAAAAGGCCATGGCAAGGGCGGTAAAGGAAAAACGCCCGGTTTAGATAAATACGGTCGGGATTTAACGGCGCTGGCAAAAGAGGGGAAAATTGACCCCATCATTGGCCGGGACAATGAAACGCAGCGAGTCATCCAGATTTTGTCAAGAAGAACAAAGAATAATCCTTGTTTAATCGGTGAACCCGGCGTGGGTAAAACCGCGGTGGTTGAGGGGCTGGCACAGCGGATTGCGGATAAAGATGTGCCGGAAACGCTGGTTGACCGCCGCATCATTACGCTGGATATTACAGGTATGCTGGCTGGTGCGAAATATCGGGGTGAATTTGAAGAACGGCTCAAGGGCATTATGGAGGAAGCATCACAAAATCCGGACGTTATCTTGTTTGTCGATGAAATTCACAACATTATCGGCGCTGGTGCGGCAGAGGGTGCCATTGACGCGGCTAATATTTTGAAGCCGGCCTTGGCGCGGGGCGAAATGCAGCTCATTGGTGCGACGACGATTGATGAATACCGGAAACATATTGAAAAGGATGCCGCTTTAGAGCGCCGGTTTCAATCGGTATTGGTCGGAGAGCCTTCTCCCGATGAAGCGATACAGATTTTGCAGGGACTAAAGGATAAATATGAAGCACACCACAAGGTCAGAATTACCGATGAGGCGATCAGCGCGGCGGTGAATTATTCGGTGCGTTATATCGGTGATCGTTATTTGCCGGATAAAGCGATTGATTTAATTGACGAGGCCGCTTCCAAGCTGCGCATTTCCACCTTTACCTCGCCAGCGCCGCTCAAAGAAATGGAAGAGAAGGTCAAAGCGGCTGCCGCTGAAAAGGAAGAAGCCGTGCGGGGACAGGATTTTGAGCGGGCGGCGGCGTTGCGTGATCAAGAACGTGAGCTGGCCGAGGCCTATCGCGAAGCGAAAGAAGAGTGGCATAAACAGCACGCTGACGATAAGCTTTCGATCGGCGAGCCGGAGATTGCTGAAATTGTAACCAGCTGGACGGGCATTCCGGTGCAAAAGTTAGCAGCTGAAGAGGGGGAGCGCCTGCTCCATTTGGATGAGTTGCTCCATGAACGGGTGATTGGCCAGGACGAGGCGGTGAGCGCCGTGGCACGCGCCATTCGCCGCGGGCGCATTGGTTTAAAAGATCCCAAACGGCCGATTGGCTCCTTTATCTTTTTGGGGCCGACGGGCGTTGGTAAAACAGAGCTTTCCAAAGCATTGGCGGAACTGTTGTTCGGCGATGAAAGCGCCATGATTCGGATTGACATGTCTGAATATATGGAAAAACACGCGGTTTCCAAGCTGATTGGTTCGCCCCCTGGCTATGTCGGCTATGATGAAGGCGGCCAGCTCACTGAAAAAATCAGACGCAAGCCTTATTCGGTGGTTTTGTTTGATGAGATTGAGAAAGCACATCCGGACGCTTTCAATTTAATGCTTCAAATCTTAGACGATGGTATGCTGACTGACTCGCAGGGACGGACAGTTGACTTTAAAAATACGGTTATTATTATGACCAGCAATGTGGGGGCCTCTGCCCTTAGTGCTAACACCAGAACCCTTGGTTTCACCGCAGAGGCGGATGAGAACAGCAATGTGAAGGATCGGGCGATGAAAGCGCTGAAAGATACCTTCCGGCCAGAATTTTTAAATCGTGTAGATGAAATTATTGTATTTCAAAAGCTCACAGATGATGAAATCAGACAAATTGCTTCCATTCTGTTGGCCGAGGTAAAGGCGAGAATTGAAAAATTAGAGGTGCATGTCACATTTACAGATGAGGTTGCCTCGTTCTTGGCGAAAAAAGGCTTTGACCCGGTTTATGGGGCAAGACCCTTGCGAAGAGAGATTCAGAGAAGCATCGAGGATTCTTTTTCAAGCGAGATGCTGTCCGGCCGCATTGCTGCCGGCGATTCGGTCACCGTGGTCTTAGAGGGGGATACGATTCAGTATAAAAAAGAATAAAACAAAAAGAAAAGGGCTGTTAAAACGGCTCTTTTCTTTTTGCTTTTTAGCGTATAAAAAGACGTTTATAGGGAAAAATGGATGATAGCCGCCGCATAAAAATGAAGAAGTGATGCAAAAGGTTATCATAATTAAGCGAATTTTTCCGCGCAAGGTATTGACAAATTGTTTCTGCTGTGATATGATGTGTAAGTCGAAAATAAATGCCCCTGTAGCTCAGCTGGTAGAGCACATGACTTTTAATCATGGTGTCCGGAGTTCGATTCTCCGCAGGAGCACCAAAAAACCGGAACAACTTTGTTGTTCCGGTTTTTTACATACAAAAGAAACATAAGACACCAGCTCTCTCAAACAAGAGTTTTTGATTGTTTGAGAGAGCTTTTTAGCGGAATATTCTATATTGGCACAAGCAACAGTAGAATTATAGCTATTATGTATTTAAATTCGTTTAAAATAGCAATTATATTTGTTTATAATATACAATAATATTTCGTTTATTTGTAATAATTAACAATTGACGGGAAAGGAATAAAATGGTAACCTATAAGCAGAAGAAATAAATGGCAAAGGGGTGGTTCCCATGGTTTACCTATTTCGCGCTCCGACACACACATAACGCTGAAAGAAAAGGAGAATCAAATGAGAACACACAAACGGCGATGGATTGTATTTTTGCTGGTATGTCTCTTGGCCGGCGCTTGCGCCCTGCCGGTCGGTGCTATATCATCCAGCCATTGGGCGATTGATTATGTGGATTTGGCATTAAACGAGCGCTTTTTTCTGTGGGAAACAAAACGTTCGCATATTGAAGCGGAAAAAGCGTTTTTGCGGCAGGAGGTGCCGCTGGCTCTTGGCAGAATTAAACAGGCTGACGATATGAGCATAACGGATGAGTTAACTGATTTTACCGATGTACCGCCCAGCCACCCGTTTTCGGGACCTATCGCATGGGGAACGAAGCATGGCTTGATTGCGGGGGTCGGCAACAATCGCTTTGAACCGCAGTCACCGGTAACGCGGGAACAGATGTGCGCGTTTATATACCGATATTGCAATCGTTTTGGCGTGTCGCTGCCAACCGTGAAGGCGATGCCTAATTTTACCGATGCCGATTCGATTACCTCGGCGCTGCGGCCGGCTGTGACGGCTTTGTGCCGGGCCGATATTTTCCACGGCTACACCGACGGGTCTTTTAGGCCAGGGCAGTCAATCACAAAAGCAGAGGCAGCCAATGTGCTGACCATGCTGCACGGTATTCAGTACAACTCCGCTTCAAATATTAATGTATATGTGAAGGACGAATCGGGTATGGATGTAGGGGGCGCTGCGGTGTTCTTTTATCCATCTAATGGCGGCAGTATGTCCTGGACGCCCGCTTATTCGACATTTGGCTTTGCACGCAGCGGTGCGCTTTCAGGCACCTATGGCGTCAACGTGATGGATATTAAAACAATGGCGGCGGTGCCCGAGCTGGTCTCTCCCTCCAAACGGTATGTATTTGTGACAAGACCGGCCAACAAGAACGATTACCAGCCGGTGCCCGGCTATTCGCCGAAGGCCAAGTGGCCACATAGCGGCTGCAGCGATTCATGGGCCTTTAACCAAAATTCATACGACACCTACTGTGTGCAAAATTATGCAAAAAGCTGTCAGAATTTTGGCTGGCGTTATTTGGAGGGCGTGCGCGAATTTCACCAGGGGATTGATATTTCGGGCGGCGGTGTCAGCGCTAAGAATGTGGCGGGCCAGACGATGTATGTGCATGATACAGGAGCCAATGATAAATCAATGGGTAATTATGTGCAGTTAAGAAATAGTGATAGAACACTATATATCACATATATGCATCTCAGCAGTCGAACAGTGACAACAAAAGGCGCTGAGGTGCCCCATGGAGCTGAAGTGGGCATCACCGGTAACACCGGTGCTTCGAAAGGTGCTCACTTGCATATTCAGATGGCCACAGATGAACTGTGGCATCCTGGTAGCAGCGCGGCCAACCGGCGACATTTTAAGGACCCCCGTATCTATATTAAATAGCATGCATATGGTGAGAATGAGAACCGATTATAGTTAGAAAGGAAAAAACATGAAACAGAGAAAAATATTATTGATACTGCTTGTTTGTTTGCTGATGGCGGCGAGTGTCGCCTGCCGGCAGGCTGAGCCGCCGACTGCCACAAGTGAAGAAACCCAACCGACGCAAGCGTCGGAGCCGGCAACCGAACCAACAGCCGAACCAAGTGATGAAACACAGTATCCGACTGGCGGTACTCAGTTTTGCCCGGTGCATGACTATGCATACCACGGATGGGAAGATGAGTGGGTGGCCTATGCAGGCGGAGAAGAAGAACTGTTAAAATGGATAGAACAGAAAACACAGCAATGGGAAGAAGAAAAAAAAGCGGGCGCGGAAAGCGATTGCTATTACGAAGGGCAGAATATAAAAGCGTTTATCGACTATTTCCAAATACCGCGGGAATTGTTTGAGGAAACCTGCAATGAGCTATGGCGTAGCATACACAATATTGACCTGCTGTATTCGGACGATTTAGAAGCGATCGAAGCCTATTATCGTGATATGGAAAAGCGAGACGAAACGAGACAGAAGAAAAGTATATTCTGTTTTGCTAAAAATTCAATTATCATTAAGAATGTAGATGTAGAACAAATATATAAAACGGGTACAGAAGAAGAAAAAAGGCGTGCTACGGCCGAATGGATCAGCATCTTTGAATTGGTTGAAGAATATGATGTAAGCCGGACCGAACTGGAGCAGTATTTAAAAGAATCGGCCAAAAGATGGATAGATCCGGTGACGTATGACTACCAGTTTGATGTTGTGTACAACGAGGACGGCAGTGTAAAACCCTATGACAAGACAAAACCGGTGGTGGAATTAGACGCGATGTTTTGCGGGGTAGACAATCTCTTCACTGATTGATGGTGGGTGGGGCAACCCACCCATACCCAGCGGACAGAGAGGAAAATAGAATGAAAAAACAAATTAGTTTATTGATACTGCTTGTTTGTTTGCTGATGGCGGCGTGTGTCGCCTGCCGGCAGGCTGAGCCACCGGCTGCCACAGGTGAAGAAACCCAACCGACGCAAGCGTCGGAGCCGGCAACCGAACCAACAGCCGAACCCAGTGAGGAAACACAGGCTCCGACTGGAGGCACCCGTTTTTGTCCGGTGCATTATTATACCTATCACCAATTTGCAGGCGAATTGATTGATGAGTTAGGGGAGGATTTTTATACGTGGGTCAATGCTGAACCAGAAGAGAAGATAGAAAGTGATTGTTTACACCCAAGCCATAATGTTAAGGGGTTTATCGATTATTTCCAAATACCGCGGGAAAAATTTGAAGAAGTGTGCAATAGACATTGGAATGGCGTACACAATATAGACCTGTTGTATTCGGACGATTTAGAGGCGATTGAAGCCTATTACCGCGATGTGGAAAAACGGGAAGAAACCGAGGGAAAAAAAAGAATATTCGATTTTGCAAAAAATTCAATTATCGTTAAGAATGTAGATGTAGAACAAATATGGGAAACAGGTACAGAAGAAGAAAACAGGCGTGCTACGTCCGAATGGGTCAGCATCTTTGAATTGGTTGAAGAATATGATGTAAGCCGGGCCGAACTGGAGCAGTATTTAAAAGAATCAGCCAAAAGACATGAAGAACCGGCGACGTATGACTACCAGTTTGATGTTGTGTACAACGAGGACGGCAGTGTAAAACCCTATGACAAGACAAAACCGGTGGTGGAATTAGACGCGATGTTTTGCGGGGTAGACAATCTCTTCACTGATTGATTATCTGTTCTTAACATAGAAATATCCCCAAAGAGCGAAAAATTCGTATCTTTGGGGATTGTTTTGGGTTTTACAGACCTATTTTGACCAAGGCGCTTAGTTTTGGGTAAACGGCGCCATGGTCAGCCGGATAAAATAGCCTTTGTCATGATGGCAGACGGGGCAGGCTTCGGGTGCTTTCAGGCTGGTTTGCACATGGCCGCAGTTCAGGCACATCCAGCCGCATTCTACGTCAGCGACAAACAGTTTGTCCTGTTCTAAAAGGTCGGCTAACGCGCCGAACCGGTCGCCGTGTGTTTTTTCAATTTCGGCGATTCCTGAAAAAGAGGAGGCGATTTCAGGGAAGCCCTCTTCTTTGGCGGTGGCGGCAAAAGCCTTGTAAACGGGATCGTATTCTTCAAATTCATTGTGCTGTGCACTTCGCAGCAGTTCGGTGATGGACTGGGTAATATCGATGGGATACCCGCCATCCATTTCCACTGTTTTGCCGGATAAAGAGCTTAGATGGTTATAAAAAATTTCTGCGTGCTCCTTTTCCTGGTTGGCGGTAAAGGTAAAAACGGCCTCGATAACATGCAGATTGCTTTTTTTCGCTTGGCTGGCGGCAAATGTGTAACGGTTTCTGGCTTGGCTTTCGCCTGCAAAGGCGCGCATAAGATTGACTTTTGTTTGGCTTTCATTAAAATCAACGGATGGCATATGAGTAGTTTCCTTTCTGACTTGACAAGTAGTGGGCGTTATGGCCCATTTCGTGCTTCTATTATTGTCTCTTGTATTATTTTTATTCACCAGTGACAGCGTGTTTTTCAAAAAATGCTGGATTAACGTTGCATGCAATAACATGTTTTCTTTGCTATCTTGCTGCTTGATGTTTGGACCTTTGTTTTATAAATTTTTTTGCTGACCAATTTGGATGGAAACAAAATGGAACAAAGCCATATAATGTTAAGGGAACAAACCCAAAACAAAATGCCAGGGGGATTTAAAAATGTGTGAATATGAAAACACAAACTACCGCGCTGATACAGGCTGCGGTTGTGCGAACCGCGAGAACAGCTGTGGAATCTGCAATTTCTGCGGCCTGTCTGAAGACACGCTTCTTCTGATCGCGATTATCATTCTCTTCATCCTTTTGTTCTGCGGCGGTCGCTGCTAATTTGGTGAAGAGCTTTATCTAAATAAACAAAAGTTCTTGTAGAGCTAAAGACAGCATAGAGGGCAGGCCCCTTTTATGCTGTCTTTTTTTGTTAGAAAATAAAATCGTTCAATGGGAAATATCCTTGTTCTTATCCTCTTCGCTTGTACAAAAAAGCAATAATACAGCCGATGAGCAGAACAAGTGCCGAGACACTGAGCAGTGTTATGGTTTCTATGGAAATATAGGAACTATTATCAGCAGGTTGCGAGGTGTCTTCTTGGCTTTGTCTATTATCCGCAATCCAGTCATTTGGTTTTTGCTTATTGTTGCCATCGGGTCGTGCGCTGAAATTTTTCTCATCTTGTGGAGGATTGGGCTGTATGTTTTCACCATGACTGTTTGCTGCATCCTGCGGAAGCTCCGGCGGTGTATCATTTTCATTCATCCCGCCATGCGGAATTTCTGGCTGTGCACTGTCGCTGGATGTTTCTTCAGGCATTTGATCTCTAAAGAAACCATTGCCGCTCGGGATGCGTCCTCCTCCAAAATTGCCTACGGTTGAAGAGTTATCAATGGTGATTTTTGTTTCGTTTTCTCCAATAGAGAGGGAATAGGTATCGCCAAGCTTCATATCCGGCGTACTGGCAACAATCGATGAAAAACGGCACGGAACAATTTCAGACAGCAGCTCATTGCCGTCGGCATCCTCTATGGCTACGGTTGTGCCGGCCTCTGCGGATGTGCGATACATAAAAAATCCCTGTGCAGAAGAAGCATCAAATCCTTCTGCCATGCCGCTGCTTCCGCAGGCGAGAACGGTGCCGCCGGTGATTTCACATACACCGCCGTTTTCGATACCATAGTCAATCGCGCAACTGCCGCCGCTATCATTGACGCTGATGAATACTTTTCCGCCGCTGATAAAGATGTCTTTGTTAGAATCAAGCCCGTCTGCATCTATGCCGTTCTCGTTAATGATGGTAATGTTCCCGCCGTTGATATAGATGGCTGAGCTGCCGCCGCATCCGTTGGCGTTGATTCCGTCATCAGAGGGATAAATATCAATCGTCCCCCCTGCTATGGTGATTTGAATGGCTTCCAGTCCTTCGTAACACGACGGTATGGAAATGTGCCCCGATTCTATATAGAGATATGAGGTTTCATCATCGTTGGAGACTGTGATACCGTCATCGCCTGCTGAAATGGTGATGTCGGCGTCTTTAATTCGTATGCTGTCGTGCGCATGAAAGCCATCCTGCACAGCGGTTATGTCGATCGTTCCTCCTGTAATGACTAAATCATCATTGCATACGATGCCGTGTTGATACTTTGCCGTGACGTTCAGCGAACCGTTTCCGTTGATGGTTAAGTCATCACGGGCATAAATCGTCCCGTCTATACCGGATTCTATGGCATCTGAACGATAGACTGCGCCGGAGGAAACGGTGTTTTGCGTCCCCTTCTTTA
Organism: Clostridiales bacterium; assembly: GCA_022791195.1. Taxonomy (GTDB): domain Bacteria; phylum Bacillota; class Clostridia; order Oscillospirales; family CAG-272; genus CAKSEI01. The sequence goes on from JAAVYP010000031.1 coordinate 31,076, forward strand.
GGGTAAGAAATATCTTGTCTGCCTGTTCAATACGAATCGCTGCATCGTCCTCGCAGTGGATGGAAACACCGTCAAACAGCAGCCATATTTTATCATCGCCATCAGCTTCAATGATGATTTTCCCGTTGGAAAGCTCACCGGAAATCACATATTTTCCTGCATACACAATATAGAGGGTTCCGCCGTTTTCATAGGCTCCGTTTCCGCTTATGGTGCTGCCATGATCAGAGAGGGCAATCTTCGTTGCGTTTGAGGTGTCCCACGATGCGTTAAGATCGTTTTTCGTAAACATTTCGCCGCTGTTTTCTTCGCTGACCATAACAGCGATGCCAAGCGCTTTCCCGTTCATGAAGAGAATGGTGATCATCAGCGTAAGCAGTACAATCACAATGCAAATTGTGTCAATATGCTTGTGCGTTGACATAGGTCCCTCCTTATCCCATATACTCTCCGTTATAGCTTACCAGCACCGCGCTTATCACACCGTTCATTTCAGAGAGAATGTTAATAAAATCGGTATTGTCGTCCTTCAGGCGGATCTCTGCATTGAGTTCAATGCAGCCTTTTTGCGCTGTCTTGCTCTTGACAGTGCAGCGCTGCGTCATTTTTTCAAGATATTCCTTGGCGGCCCGCTCACTTTCATGATTTTCGCACTGTAAAACAACGATGTATGGGTTGCATACGGATTTTCGATTGACGAAAATTAATAGAATCAAGCCGATAATTACGCTGCCAATGATAGCAAGCGGTATCATGCCCGCTGCCAGCACAATGCCTGATGCGATTGCCCAAAACAGAAACGCGATATCAAGCGGTTCTTTAATCGCTGTTCTGAATCGAACGATTGATAAAGCGCCGACCATGCCGAGTGAAAGCACAACGTTGGAAGTAACGGCCAGAATGACAACCGTTGTAATCATGGTAAGGGCAATCAGCGTGACGCCAAATGAAGAAGAATACATCACGCCGGTGTATGTTTTTTTATAGATCATAAAAATAAAAATGCCAAGGCCAAAGGCCAAAACCAAAACCAGCGCCATATCAAGAATGCTTACACTGGCAATGTTTTCGAGAAAACTTGATTTGAAAATATCGTTAAAGGTCATAAGATTTGTTCCTTTCTGAATTAAGATTATCCGTATATACGGCACTGTACGTATTTTGAAAAGGCGGCTGCCCTGCGCCCGGGGAGCTGTATCGCATCACGAATGATATCCGGAAGAAAAGCGTCCCATTTTACTTCCATTAGAATAGGAGCATCTCCGGCCGGAATGGTCAAAAATCCGTTTTTTAAAAAATCAGTGTTTTGTAATCCGGTTCGTATGTTGTAATCAAAGGTAACACGTACATTTCCCGGCGGGTAAACAAACGGCTCTCGCACATAATCCACCACGGTTTTGGGTTTTAACCCTTCTGTTTTCATTTTACGATACAATTCTTGCACCAGCGGGAGAGGACTGTCTTTCATCCAGCGATCATCACCGTTGATGATGGCTTGTGCCTGTTCCGCTGTGATTTGTGCGGATTGCTTATGACAAAGTCCGTTTCGTTTGCTTTTTTTCTCTAAGCACAAGAAGCTGGTGTCTTGGTTGTAATAGCGGATGCGGAATTTTTCGCGCTTGTTCACGCCGTCAATCTTTTCCCGGAACGCCCGGTCGGTCGGGTTGTCAAAGTATAGGCTGCGAATCGTGTATCTTCCGTCTATCGCGTGAGGGTCTGCATCCATTATCGCTTTTACTCTGCTGCGAAGCGCCAGGTGATCGGATTGGTTGATTTCGATTTTCCATTCATGCCGAAAGTTCATCGGTTATGCCCTCCTTTCTTCTTGAGAGCATGATACGGCATCAAACTTAGCTGAACCTTAATCAGACAGCAAAAAAGCCTGCTGTGCAGCAAGCTTTTTTAAGATAATGAAAAAGTGACAGTGAATGTGATCTCGTTCGGCGGAGTATAGGCCGCTTGAATTGTTCCGCCATGTGATTCCACAATGGCTTTGGCCGCAGAAAGCCCGATTCCGTAACCGCCGTTTTTCTGGGTTCGCGCCGCATCGGCACGATAAAAACGGTCAAACAGCTTTTCGGGGGGGCATTCCGGAAGCTTTTCGCATGCGTTGCTAATACGCAGAATGGCATTTTTCCCATGCCGCGAGAGTGAAAGATGAATACGGCTGTTTTGCGGAGCATATTTCGTGGCATTATCCAACAGAATGGAAATCAGCCGCAGCAGCTGCTCTTTGTCTGCGCGAACCGAGATATCGGTGTCAATGTGCTTATCGATGGTCAGTCCTCTTAACTTAATTGGCTCTGCAAACATTTGCAGCGTGTCTGTAACCTCTGAAGAAAGAGAAACCGGTTCTCGCGGCGCGGCGCCTTGGCTTTCATCTGCTTTGGCGAGTGTTAAGAGGTGCTGCATGAGATCGGCGAGTCTTGCTGTCTGTTCCCGAATATTTCGGCTCCACTTGGTTTCTCCCTTGTAAAGCTCCAGCGCTTCGGTATTGGCCAGAATGATGGCCAGCGGCGTTTTAATTTCATGTCCGGCGTCTGTGACGAACTGTTTTTGCCGAAGCATGTTTTCTGCAATCGGCTGAATCGCTTTTTTTGATATCAATATCACCAAAAGGAGCATGACAAGCCAACAAGCGGCGCCGGCTATAAGAGAAAAAAACAAAACGCGCAGGATGCTGTGCAGCTGCATCGTGGTATCGAGGAAAAGATAAGTCGTGCTGCCGTCCCGTTCGTTTTGAAAAGCCCGATAGCGGAATTTTTGTATGATTCCTTCGCGGCCGTCTTTTTTGATAGCGGCTTGATAGATTTCTTTAGCTTCTTCCTCTGAAACATCGGCAATGCGCTCGGTGTTGATTTCCAAGAGATTTTGCCGTTCGCTGACTTTTACCGTGAAATAGACGGCCGCCATTCTGGAGTTTTCATCCATGGGCCCGTTCAAAAAGCCTTTGGGTCTATCATTATTCGGGGGAAGCGGCATGATTGTTTTTTCTTCGATCAGCGCGTCGATCAACTGTTTGTTCTGCTTTTCTGACATGCATATGTTGCCGATGTTGATGGCACCCAAAAGGACAAAAAGCAAAATCGTAATAGCCAGCATGGCAGAGAGTATAAATCTTTTCTGCAAAGTTTTTATCATGCTATGACCTCCAGCTTGTATCCGATATTTCGTTTGGCGCGGATTTCCACATTCGCGTTTAAGGCTGACAAACGTTTGCGCAGATAAGAAATATATACCCATACAACACCGATTTCTGCTTCGGTATCATAGCCCCAAATTTTTGTGAGAATATCTTCTGTGGAAAGATAAATGCCCTTGTTGCGTATCAGCAGTTCCATTACCTGATATTCCAGCTTTGGCAATGTAAAGCGCTGTGCACTGCCTGACAGCTCATAGGTTTTCGTGTTCAGCGATATATTGCCGATGCTGATAATGTCCGGCGTAAAGGTTTCGGTGCGGCGAAGCATGGCCCGAACCCTTGCCAAAAATTCTTTCATACTGAATGGTTTCGGCAGGTAATCGTCGGCCCCGGCATCCAGTCCGGCGACGCGATCTTCCACTTCTGCTTTCGCCGTAAGCAGAAGGATGGGCGTTCTTTTTCCGTCTTTTCTCAGCTGTTCAACCACTTCGATGCCGCTGAGTCCCGGCATCATAATGTCAAGAATGATGCCGTCATATTCTTCGGCTTTGGCATAGTCATAGGCATCTGTGCCGTTGTCAACAGTATCGACTGCATAATGGTGATATTTCAGAATATCTGTGACGGCTTCGGCCATGCTTTTTTCATCTTCTGCATATAAAAGTTTCATTACGATCACCTTGTTTTATTATCAAATTCATCGTTGGCACATGACGGGTATCTTGTTTTGCGGTATCAAGAATCAATTAATAAGTTTATTTGTATTTTAACAGAATTATATGACTTTTTCCACTGCGGATTATTCGATTGGCTGCCAAATAAAAAAAGGGGCGCATTACCTTGTCGGTGTTGTCGAATATCCACTTGCCGCCAAATATTCTTGTGCGGCTTTGCCGAAAAACGGCTCCTTTTTGGCGCAATTTTTCTTTTTTATTTGTATAAAATCTATTGATAAAATTTACACAAAATGGTATAATCAGTTGATTGCGAAAAATCGAACAAGAGAAGCTATACAGTAAAAATGAAGAAAATATATATTCAATTTTATTTGATATAGATAATTTGCAGGAGGGAATGTATGGGAAATTTTTTCTTAGGTGAGCTCGTGGATGCAAACGGACTTGGTTATGGTGTCAATAACCTGACGGTGATCCTCATGGGCATCGGCATTGTGTTTGCCGGCTTGATCGGACTGATTATTGTTTGTTCGGTCATGGGGGCTATTTGCAAAGCGGTTATTAAAGAAAAACCGAAAGCAGAGATCAGCCATGCGGCGGCAGCACCTGCGGCAGAGACAATTCCGGACAGAGGACCGTTTATCGCCGCTGTATCAGCCGCGATTGCTGAAGCTTCGGGTACAGACGCATCCGGAATCCGTATAGTCAAAATTGAAAAGAAATAATTTTTGAGGTGGAATGAAATGAAAAAGTATCTTGTGAATGTAAATGGAACTGAATACGCCATCACGGTAGAAGAGCTTGCAGAGGGCGCCGCTATGCCAGCAGCAGCTCCGGCAGCCAGTGCACCTGCGGCAAGCGCAGCACCGGCGGGCGGTGAAAAAATTACGGCTCCTATGCCGGGTACGATCTTAGCTGTTAACGTCAGCAATGGCCAGATAGTTAAAAAAGGTGATGTGCTGATGGTGTTAGAAGCTATGAAAATGGAGAATGAAATTTTATCGCCTTGCGATGGTACGGTTTCTGCCGTTTCGGTACAGAAGGGCTCTACGGTTGAGTCAGGTGCGCTCTTGTGCGCCATTGCATAAGTTAGGAGAGACAAAATATGGATGCACTTAGAAATTTTGTGGATCAGATGGGGTTTGTCCGCTTTTTTGAAGGGGAAAACTGGAAATTTCTGATCATGATTGCCATTGCCTGTCTGCTTTTGTACTTGGCAATTGTAAAAAAATTCGAGCCGCTGCTGCTTTTGCCGATTGCATTTGGCATGCTGCTGACGAACCTGCCGGGCGCTGAAATGTATCATTCTGAATTGTGGAATGCATTTATTGATCCGGCAAATCCCGCTTATCATAGCTATGGCACGATTTTAGCCAACGGCGGACTGTTAGATATTCTTTACATAGGTGTTAAAGCGGGTATTTATCCTTGCTTAATCTTTATTGGTATTGGCGCTATGACCGATTTTGGTCCGCTGATTTCCAATCCTAAAAGCTTGCTGTTAGGTGCTGCCGCACAGCTTGGTATTTTTATTACCTTTATTGTGGCTTCCTTATTCGGCTTTTCACCGGCACAGGCCGGTTCGATCGGTATCATCGGCGGTGCCGATGGCCCGACGGCTATTTTTGTTACCTCTCGGCTGGCGCCGGAACTGCTCGGCCCGATTGCCGTAGCCGCTTATTCGTATATGGCTCTTGTGCCGGTTATTCAGCCGCCGATTATGAAGGCGCTGACCACCAAGAAAGAACGCCAGATTGTGATGAAGCCCTTGCGTGAGGCTTCCAGAACTGAGAAAGTTATTTTCCCGATTGTTGTTACCATTTTTGTGGCTCTGTTGGTTCCCTCGGCTGCCCCGCTGGTTGGTTGCTTGATGCTGGGTAACCTGCTCAATGTTTCCGGCGTGACCGAGAGACTCTCCAAAACAGCACAGAATGAGATGATCAATATTGTGACCATTTTCTTGGGCGTATCGGTCGGTGCTACTGCAACAGCTACGACGTTTATTGCTTGGGATACTATTAAAATTATTTTGATGGGTGTAGCGGCCTTTGGTTGTGGTACAGCCGGCGGCGTTCTTTTGGCCAAGTTTATGAATTTGTTCTTGAAGAACAAGATCAACCCGTTAATTGGTTCGGCTGGTGTTTCGGCTGTGCCGATGGCAGCGCGTGTTTCGCAGACGGTTGGCCAGAAAGAAAATCCGAAAAACTTCCTGCTGATGCATGCTATGGGTCCGAATGTGGCTGGTGTTATTGGTTCTGCCATTGCGGCCGGCGTGCTGATTGCACTGTTTAGTCGTTAAGGAGGGATTCAAGTGGCTAACAAGCTGAATATAACAGATACCATTCTGCGGGACGCGCATCAATCACAAGCGGCAACCCGTATGAAAATAGAGGATATGATTCCTGCTTTAGAAAAATTGGATAAAGTAGGATACTGGTCGGTTGAGTGCTGGGGCGGTGCAACCTTTGATTCTTGCCTGCGTTTCTTAAATGAAGATCCGTGGGAAAGACTGCGCACCATTCGCAAAATGATGCCGAATACCAGACTGCAAATGCTTTTCAGAGGCCAGAATATTCTGGGTTATAAGCATTATGCCGATGATGTAGTTGAGGCATTTTGCCGTAAATCGATTGAGAACGGCATTGATGTTATCCGTATTTTTGATGCGCTGAACGATCCGAGAAATTTGGAAAGCTCCATTAAATATACAAAAAAATACGGCGGCATTTGCGAAGCAGCCATTTCGTATACAACCAGTCCGGTGCATAATGAAGAATATTTCGTTGAGCTGGCAAAGACACTGGTTGAAATGGGCGCCGATACGATTTGTATCAAAGACATGGCGAATCTGCTTTTGCCGTATGAGGCTTATTCATTGGTGAAAAAGCTGAAAGCAGCGGTGCCGGTTCCGATTCATTTGCATACACATAATACGACCGGTACAGGCGACATGACCTATCTGCTGGCCGCACAGGCTGGGGTGGATATTGTAGATACGGCTTTGTCCCCCTTGGCAAACGGTACGGCACAGCCGGCAACCGAGTCGCTGGTGGCCACATTAAAAGGCACCGAGCGGGATACGGGATTGGATTTGTCACTGCTTGCCGACGTGGCGGCTCACTTCAGACAGGTGGCCAACAAGCTTATGGAGCAGGGTATTCTTGATCCTAAGGTGCTGAGCGTAGATACAAAGACCTTGATTTATCAGGTGCCGGGCGGTATGCTGTCTAATTTGATCAGTCAGCTAAAGCAGGCTGGTGCAGAGGGCAAGTATTATCAGGTGCTTGAAGAGGTGCCGAGAGTCAGAAAAGATTACGGTTATCCTCCGCTGGTTACACCGACCTCTCAGATTGTCGGTTCACAGGCTGTTTTGAATGTATTGGCCGGTGAAAGATATAAGATGTTTACTAAAGAGTCAAAAGGACTGCTGCGCGGCGAATATGGTAAGCTGCCGGGCGAGGTAAACGAAGAGGTCAGAAAAAAGGCCATTGGCGATGGCGAGGTAATCACCTGCCGTCCGGCCGATCAGATTGGTCCTGAACTTGAAAAATATCGTGAAGAGTGCAAACAATGGGCAAGGTCAGAAGAAGATGTACTTTCCTATGCCTTGTTCCCGCAGGTTGCACAGAAGTTTTTCGAGATGCGGGATAATCCCGAAGCGGCCAAAGCATCCGCGGCGCCTGCGCCGAAAAAGCAGGAAACAGCGGCTGATCCGAATGCGGTCAGAAAATTATATGTTGATGACGCAGCGAAATAAAGAAAAAGACCGGAGAGTTCTCCGGTCTTTTTTATTATGTTTTTAAATAAGGAGGGATGATAATTTACAATTCATGAAAAAATGTATTGAAATTTAGGTTAAAATGGTATATAGTAAGTAGGGTTTTGCGATATTTATGATCAATAGAAACTTGTCAAAGATAAAATGGCTTGAAAGGTGCAGCGGATTGTATGAAAATTGTAATTGTAGGAAGCGGTAAAATTGGCTATACCTTAACAGGATTTTTAACGAACGAGGGGCATGATATCACGGTCATTGATACCAGTGCTGCTATGATTGAAGAGATTGCCAATGCCTATGATGTGATGGGCGTTGTCGGCAATGGGGCAAGCGTTTCGATTCAGCGGGAAGCGGAGGTCTCTAAATGCGACTTTTTCATTTCCTGTGCGGCTTCGGATGAAACAAATATCATGGCGTGTATCGTTGCTAAAACCATGGGTGCCGAACACACGATTGCCAGAATCAGAAATCCGGAATATTATACCGAAGTGGATTTTATCAGACAAAAGTTAGGTATTGATATGATTGTGAATCCGGAGCTGGAGGCTGCTTTTGAGATTGAGCGCATCATCCGCTTTCCGGAAGCACTGAAAGTAGAACGCTTTGCGAAAGGCAGAGTTGATTTAATTGAATTGAAAGTACGTCCAGGCCATTTTTTAGATGGCAAAAAGCTGTCGGATTTCAGAGGAGACGCCGGCAATAACATTCTTGTCTGCGCGGTGCAGCGGGGCGATGATGTGATGATTCCTGATGGTGAATTTGTTCTTTGCGCAGAGGATCGTCTCCATATTACGGCGCCCCATGTTGACCTTGTGGCGCTTTTCCGTAATCTAAAAATTCAGGCAAAAAAAATTAAAACAGTGATGCTGATTGGCGGCGGTAAAATTGCTTATTATTTAGCAAAACGTCTGCTCAAGCTTGGCATGTCGGTTAAGATTATCGAAAATGACCGGTATCGCTGTGATTATCTTTCGGGCGCTATGCCCAAGGCGTCTGTTATTTGGGGAGACGGAACAGACAGCGACTTGCTGTTAGAGGAAGGTCTTGACCATGTTGACGCTTGTGTGGCTCTTACTGATAATGATGAGGAAAATATATTAATCTCGTTATTTGCCAGTACAAAAGACGTCGATAAGACCATTATCAAAATTAAGCGGATATCTTTTATGGGCTTGCTCTCTAAAATCAAATACGAAGGCAGTATGGTATCACCTGTTTATGCTACGGCTTACGATATCCTCCGGTATGTCAGAGCGACTGAAAATGCGCAGGACAGCAGTTTGAATACTTTATATAAAATCGCAGATAACAAAGCCGAGGTGATTGAATTTACGGTTACAAAAGATTTTGCGGGCATTGGCGTGGCACTAAAGGATTTAAAAACGAAAAGCCATTTGATTATTGCGGGCATTATTCACGATAATACCGTCATTTATCCGGACGGTGCCTCCTGCATGCAGGAAAACGATAGGGTTATTATTGTTACCACCAATGAAGGCACAGGCGAGTTAAACGATATTTTGCTGTAATGAAAAGAAAGTAAGGATTGGCGCTTTGCAAACAAGAAGGAACATATCATGATGAATGGCAGAATGGTCTTATTTTTAATCGGTCAAATGTTGCGCGTAGAGGGGCTGCTGATGTTGCTGCCTCTTATTTGCGCAGGTATTTACGGGGACAGCTTAGTTCCGTTTTTGCTTCCCATTGTGCTGCTTTGCGGTATTGGCACCGCACTTACCATTCGCTCACCTAAAAAACGGGATTTTTCTGCCAAAGAAGGGTTCGTGACCGTTGGTTTGTCTTGGATTTTGCTGTCTTTATTTGGCAGCATTCCTTTATATATTTCTGGTTATGGCATCTCATTTATCGATTGTTTTTTTGAGACAGTTTCCGGATTTACCACAACAGGCGCTACCATTTTGGGCGAGACGGTTTCGATTGCCGCCTTATCGAAAAGCGTTTTGTTTTGGCGAAGCTTTACTCATTGGATTGGCGGCATGGGTGTTTTGGTGTTTATGTTAGCTGTTATGCCAAAGTCAGAAATGAAAAACGTGCGGCTTTTGCATGTGTTGCGGGCTGAGGCAACCGGACCCAGTGTCAGTAAGATCAGTGAGAAACTGAAAAAAACAGCCAGAATTTTGTATAGCCTATATATTGCCTTAACGGTACTGCAAATTCTTTTTCTGCTGGTCGGCGGCATGGGTTTATATGATAGTCTTGTCAATTCTTTTGCAACAGCAGGGACTGGCGGTTTTAGTATAAAGGATTTGAGCATTGGTGAATATCAAAATCCGTATTTTGAGTATGTGATTGCCGTCTTTATGGTACTTTTCAGCGTTAATTTTAATATCTTCTATTTGATTTTGTGCGGCCATGCACTGAAAGCCTTTAAAAGCGAAGAGCTTCGCTGGCTTTTCTGTATCATTGCAGGTGCGATTGCCATCATTATGATTGATATTTACAGTTTATATGGTTCGTTGGAAGAGGTATTTCGCCTTTCCTTTTTCCAAGTGGCGTCCATTGTGTCAACCACAGGGTTTGCCACGGCTGACTTTAATTTGTGGCCGCCTTTATCAAAATTGATTTTAGTTTTGCTCATGTTTATCGGCGGCTGCGCCGGTTCAACAGCCGGCGGTATCAAGATTGGACGCATTATCATGCTCGTCAAAAACGGAATCCGTGAAATTCGCTATATTCTGCATCCGCGTTCGGTTATTTCGGTTCAATATGAGGGCCGCAAGGCCGATCATGAAACGGTGCGCAGTACGACGTCGTTTTTGATTGTATATATCTTGATTTTTGTCGTTTCTATTCTTGTGATTACCGCTGTGGATGAGTTTGATTTAGTGACTTCGTTTACATCAGTATCGGCATGCTTGAATAATGTGGGTCCGGGACTTGAAATGGTAGGCCCCATGGGCAATTTTGCGGCTTTTTCGCTGCCATCAAAGCTGCTTTTGTGCTTTGACATGCTGGCCGGACGTTTAGAGATTTTTCCTATTATCATGTTGATTTCGCCTTCAACATGGAAGCGTTCATAATGGACGCGCTTGTGAAAATAAAAACAACGGTGTAATTTACTGAATTACACCGTTGTTTTTTTCGTTTTATTGAACACTAAAGAGCATCTTGCCGTAAGACGGGAAGGGCCAGTATTCATCGCTGACAAAGGTTTCCAGCTTATCGGCTGTTTCGCGCAGTTCGCTCATGGTAGTAAGGACTTTGTCTTTGAAATAAATGGCGCTCTTTAAACCATCGCTGATTTTATCAGCACCCTCTACTGCCTTTTCTAATGCAGTGACTTTAGCGTACATTTTGGCTGTAAGCTTCGAGATTTTCGCAGCGCAGTCTTCTTCATAAGTCACATCAATTTTGTCGGACAGCGCCTTTTTCGACAGGGCTGTTTCGACAAGCTCGGCTGCATAGGCGCTGACGGCCGGCAGAAGATCTCGCTTGGTCATCTGAATCATGGTGAGGGCTTCAATATTGATGGTTTTGCAGTATTTTTCCAAAGCGATTTCGTACCGGGACTGCATTTCTGCTTCGGTATAAACACCATGCTTTGTGAACAGGCTGACGTTTTTAGGATCTAAATAGCGAGCCAGTGCATCAGGTGTTGTCTTGAGGTTGCAAAGCCCTCTTTTTTCGGCCTCGGCAATCCATGCATCGTCATATCCGTTCCCGTTGAATATGATTTTTTTGTGCTCTTTGAGGGTTCTCTTGACAAGACTGTTGAGCGCCTTGCCGAAATCTTCGGCACCCTCTAATTCATCGGCAAATTGTTTGAGCGATTCGGCTACGGCTGTGTTCAGCACAATGTTCGGGTCAGATACCGAAGCGGCCGAGCCAAGCATACGAAATTCAAATTTGTTGCCGGTGAAGGCAAAGGGTGATGTACGGTTACGGTCGGTATTGTCTTTGGGGAATTTGGGCAGTACATGTACGCCGATTTCCATTTTCTCGGCTTTGCCCGATTCATAGGTTTTGCCCGCAATGACTGCTTTGACTACGGCGTCTAATTCATCGCCTAAGAAAATAGAAACAATGGCGGGCGGCGCCTCGTTGGCGCCAAGGCGGTGATCATTGCCGGCCGAGGCAACCGAGATACGCAGTAAGTCTTGGTATTCGTCCACCGCTTTAATAACGGCTGACAAAAATACTAAAAACTGAGCGTTTTCATACGGCGTCTCGCCGGGATCCAACAAATTGACGCCGGCATCGGTAGAAATGGACCAGTTGTTGTGCTTGCCCGAACCGTTGATGCCCTCAAACGGTTTTTCATGCAAAAGACAAACCATGTTGTGCTTTTTAGCTACCTTCTGCATAAGCTCCATTGTTAAGTAGTTGTGGTCAACGGCCAGGTTGGTTGTCGTGAAGATAGGGGCCAGCTCGTGCTGTGCCGGGGCAACCTCGTTGTGTTCGGTTTTTGCTAAAATACCCAATTTCCAAAGTTCTTCATTCAGGTCGGTCATATAATCTTTAACCGCATCCTTGATAACACCGAAATAGTGATCGTCCAGTTCCTGTCCCTTTGGCGGTTTGGCGCCGAACAGGGTGCGGCCGGTGTAAAGCAAATCCTCTCTTTGCTCATAGACCTCTTTGGAAATCAAGAAATATTCCTGTTCGGGGCCTACGGTTGTTTTGACGGTTTTCACCGTGTCGTTGCCGAATAGTTTCAATATACGTTTCGCTTGCCGGCTGATGGATTCCATAGATCGAAGCAGCGGGGTTTTTTTATCAAGCGCTTCGCCGCCGTAAGAGCAGAAAACAGTGGGTATACAAAGTACGCCATCTTTCACAAAAGCGTAAGAGGTGGGGTCCCAAGCGGTATAGCCTCTGGCCTCAAAGGTGGCTCTTAAACCGCCGGATGGAAAAGAAGAGGCGTCCGGTTCACCGCGGACAAGTTCTTTACCCGAAAACTCCATGATGATGCCCCCGTTTTTCTCGGGCGAGATAAAGCTGTCGTGTTTTTCGGCGGTAATGCCTGTCATAGGCTCAAACCAATGGGTATAGTGAGTCGCGCCTTTTTCAATGGCCCAATCTTTCATAGCGTTGGCCACAACATTGGCAATGTTGGGGTCTAAGCTTTTGCCGTTTTCAATGGTCTTGTGAAGGGCTTTATAGGTTTCTTTGGGCAGCCTTTCTTTCATTGAGCAGTCATTGAATACCAACGAGCCGAACATGTCTGTTACACTTTTCATTTTCATTACCCTGCCTTTCTTTGCCTTGGTGCCGTATTGATACCAAGGGGACGTGAAAAAGAGATTCTGCGGAGGATAGATTTCCGCATTTTCACGCAATTTTTCTCTGAAAAAAATATTTAAAAACGAAAACGGCATGGATGCAGAAAAATTCTGCGGCCCCATTGCCGTTTTGTTTTCATTATGTTGATCACTGACGTTATTCTACAGCAAACTTTTGGAAAAGTCAAGCGATTTTGACAATTTAATAAAAAATTCATAATTCCAACGCAAAAAACATTTAAAATAGACGCTTAAAATATGAATAAATTGTGATTATTCGTGTTTTCTTGTTATTTTTGGTTTTTAAAAACAGCGGATGATATGGTGGAACGATTTATTACTGTAATCTTCGTCTGGCCCCTTGACATGGAAATTCATTATCGGGTATACTATATACTATAAATAGAAGCAAGGGGATACAAACACATGGCATATCGTGAAGACGCGCAGGAACATTCGGTCGATGCAGACGTTGTGGCACAGGTCAAAGCAGCTATGCTGTCTGATGAGCTGCTGCTTGCGGTTGCCGGCCTGTTTAAAGTTATTGGCGATCCCACAAGAACGCGTATCGTGCTCGCGTTAAATCAACGAGAGTTATGTGTTTCTGATTTGTCAGCGGTGTTGAATATGACAAAATCGGCTGTTTCGCATCAGTTAAGCACACTCAAACAAAATAAAATTGTTAAATCGCGCCGAGAGGGCATTAATATATTTTATAGTTTGGATGACCAGCATATCACCGATATTATCGAATTAGCTCTTACGCATATGAAACATAAATGAGTGTAAGGCCGAATGATACGCCGGATGCGTGTCTTTCATGGATGTACATCCAGCGCAGATTAATTTTTGTGTTTTATTAAAGCACAAATATCACTTGCCGTTACAATGTAAAACGAAATTAAAATAGAAAGGATATCGTATGAGAGCGCCATTTCAGATACTTGCTATTCCATATAAATATGTCCAAGACATTCCCGTTTACTGTGTTTTGCGTCGATCGGATGAGGGGCAATGGCAATTCATCGCTGGGGGTGGAGAGGATAACGAAACTCCTGAAGAAGCGGCAAAAAGAGAGATTGAGGAAGAAGGCGGTATTTCAATATCGAATATGATTTTATTAAAATCAATGTGCTTTGTTCCGGTAGAAATATTTCCGAATCGACAACTTTACGATTGGGATGACGATATGTATGTTGTACCCGAATATTCGTTTGGATTTGAGTGTACTAAAGAGCTTATTCTTTCACATGAGCATACAGAATTTGTTTGGCTGCGTTATGAAGAAGCAAGAGAAAAACTGCAATGGGATTCAAATAAAACTGCTTTATACGAATTGAATTGCATATTGCAAAGACAAAACAAAAAATGAATGAGCAGGCGAAATCCTTTTTTTGTACAATCGTGTCTTTTCTTTAGCTTGTTGATAAAATGAGGTTCCCGCAAATCGTTTTGTTTGCGGGAACTGTTTTATTGTTTATTTTCAAAAAACACTTGACAATTGAGTGAACATTCAATTATAATAGACATACAATGTTGAATGAGTGTTCAACTGTTCAAATGAAAGGCGCGGTGTGCTGCCAACACCGCCTGAAAACGCAGATGAACTCGTCATATTTTATCAATAGAAGTAATTGGAGGAGATTATTATGAAAAAATCATTTAAGTTGGTGGGATTAGATTGTGCCAATTGTGCGGCTAAGATTGAGACGGCGGTACAAAAAATTACCGGTGTGCAAACAGCGACGGTTAGTTTTATGACGACTAAAATGACGATTGAGGCAGAGAGAGAGGATATGCCGGCGATTGTGGAACAGGCGAAAGCGGTTGTAAAAAAGTTAGAGCCGGATGTCGAGATGGTAAAAGCATAAGTTGAATTTGTAAGTAAGCCTTTCTATGATTGAGTAGGCGTATGATTGATACAGAAAGGATATGGGTTATCGATATGAACGCGAACCAAAAGCGTTTATTGCGCATTGTTGTTGGTGCGGCCGTCTTTATTGTCGCTCTTTTCATTCCATTTTCAAATGATATTGTCAGGCTGGCTGTTTTTCTTCTCGCCTTTGCTGTAGTCGGTATTGATGTGATCTGGAAGGCAGTTCGGAATCTTTTTCAAGGGCATTTGTTTGATGAAAATTTTTTGATGAGCATCGCTACCATTGGCGCTTTTGTCATTGGTGAGTATCCAGAGGGTGTCGCAGTTATGCTTTTCTATCAGATTGGCGAACTGTTTCAAAGCTATGCGGTGGATAAATCCCGCCGATCGATCGCCGATTTGATGGATATTCGGCCGGACTATGCACAGGTTTTGCGTGATGGTGAATTAATCAAAGTAGAACCGGACGAAGTGGAAATCGGCGAGACGATTGTGGTCACAGCGGGTGAAAGAATACCGCTTGATGCTGAGGTGATAGAAGGTGCATCGACGCTGGATACAGCAGCTTTGACTGGGGAATCGTGCCCGAAAGAGGTGCAGCCGGGGGATGTTTTGCTTAGCGGATGCATCAATTTAACCGGCAAGCTCACCGCGCGTGTCACAAAAGAGTTTGGCGAATCTACTGTGAATACGATATTAGATTTGGTAGAAAATGCAAGCAGCCGCAAGGCAAAATCAGAAAATTTTATCACGAAATTTGCCCGTTATTATACACCGGCTGTTGTGATTTTAGCGGCGGCATTAGCGGTGATCCCTCCGCTTGTGACCGGCGGTTCGTTTTCAGAGTGGGTTTACCGGGCGCTCACCTTTTTGGTTGTTTCTTGTCCGTGTGCGTTGGTTATTTCTATACCGCTTAGTTTTTTCGGCGGTCTCGGCGGTGCATCCCGCAGCGGTGTGCTCATTAAAGGAAGCAATTACTTAGAGACATTAGCCAAAGCGGAAATTGTTGTGTTCGATAAAACAGGCACGTTAACCAAGGGCGTTTTTGCCGTGCAGGATGTGCGTCCAAACGGTATCACTTCAGATGAATTAATCGAACTGGCGGCTTATGCAGAAAGCTATTCCAATCATCCCATTTCGCTTTCGCTAAAAGAGGCGTACGGCAAAAAAATTGATCAACAGCGGATTTCCAGCGCAGAGGAAATAGCCGGTCATGGCGTGATCGCTATGGTAGACGGGCGGAAAATTATTGCCGGCAACCCAAAAATGATGGAGCGTTTTTCTATATCGGCTGCTGATAACAGCCATCAGTCGGGCACGGTTGTTTATGTGGCTGAGGATGGCGTTTATCGTGGTTCCATTGTCATTGCCGATCAGATTAAAGCAGATGCAGCCGAAGCGATTGCCAAGCTCAGGCGTGCACATGTGAAACAGATTGTCATGCTTACCGGTGACGCTAAGGCGATTGGTGAACAGGTCGCCAAAAAGTTGTCGTTAGATCAGGTGTATACCGAATTGCTGCCGGCTGATAAAGTTGAGAAAGTGGAGGAGCTCTTCAAACAAAAATCGGCGAAGGGCAAACTGCTCTTTGTCGGGGACGGCATCAATGATGCACCGGTGCTGGCCATGGCCGATTTAGGTGTCGCAATGGGGGCACTTGGCTCAGACGCTGCTATTGAAGCCGCTGATATTGTGCTGATGACGGACGAACCATCCAAATTATACACCGCGATACAAATCTCGAAAAAAACGCGCAGAATTGTACGGCAAAATATTGTTTTTGCCTTGGCGGTGAAGCTTTTCGTGCTGCTTTTCAGCGCAGTTGGTCTTGTGAGCATGTGGGCGGCGGTTTTTGCGGATGTTGGTGTGTCGGTACTCGCTGTTTTAAATGCGGTACGACTCATTTGGCGTAAAAAATAAAAGCAAGGAACTTGGCAGCCGGTGAATTGATTCGCAGCAGAAAAGGTCTTGTCAAGAAAAACGAATTGTGGTATACTAAGAGCAAATCGGAGATTTGCTTCTAAAATTTAACTGAACGTGCATTTGCACGTTCTGCCGGTAATACCGGCATCGTTAAATTTCAAAGTAGTGGAATTTTTATGGTATACGAAAAGCAAATCGGAGATATGTTATCGAAGATTTGCTTTTTTGCATGCTATATTCGATGATCGTTGTCATACGTTTTTATTTTATAGAATGATTTATCTACAAAGACGCATGGCTTAGACCATAAAAATCTATCTGTGCATATAGATTGATGGGAATTTAAATCATGAAAAAACTGCGTAAATGGCTTGAAAATTATTGGTATCATTATAAATGGCGTACCATAATTATCGCTTTTTTTGCTGTTGTCATTACGGTTTGCACGGTACAGATGCTGCAAAAAAAATCATATGATGCGTATATTCTCTATTCAGGGCCAAAGGTTTTTACGTCTGAACAGGAAACGGCGCTCACCAACGCGCTGCGCTATGTGGTCAGTGATTATGATGACAATGGCGAAACTAATTTGTGCCTCACGAAGCTGATTCTGATGAGTGAGCAGGAGTTAGAAGAAGCCAAAGAACAGGCCAAAGAAGAAGGCAGTACACTCGCGTATAATTATGATACCAGGCAGCGGACAAAAGAGCAGCTTGGCATGGAAATGATGACGGGAAACTCTTATCTTTGTTTTTTAAGCGAATATATTTACGAAGAATATAAGGATCATGATCGTTTTGCCCCGCTTGCTGATGTTTTAGGTTATCATCCGGAAAATGCGGAGGACGCCTATTCCATTTATCTTGCTAATACAGAGTATGGAACTTATTTTTCAGATGCATTTTCTTGTATGGGTGAAAACGTGATTGTGTGCATTCGTCAGCCAAATGTGGTCGATCAATATGCGAAAGATGCGATGGATGAGTATCAAAATAATGTCCAGATACTCAAAAAAATAATTGAATTTAAAGTTCAATAAAATCTATTTTGTGATCAAAGAGAGGCGCAGAAGGGAATGAAAATGAGAAAATGGCTTTCAACGGTTATGGCAGTTTGTCTGTTTGCTTTTTCGATTTTACCAATAAGCGCTGCTGATTGGAACAATCCATTTAAGGACGTGCCAAGCAATGAGTGGTATTATGCAGCCGTTCGGTTTGCCCATAGTAATAAGCTTTTTGTAGGTGTAAGCAACGATCGATTTGCACCGGATCAAACCATGACGCGTGCTATGTTTGTACGTGTGCTTAAAAATTTAAATGACCGTCTGGGCTTTGAAATACCGACTGAAACCGGTTCAAAAGATGATGATAATTACGGCAAGGATATTTTTGATGATAACACGCCGTTTACGGATGTTCCTTTAGATGAGTGGTATTCAGATGCGGTTAAATGGGCTTATGACCGCGGCATTGTTGCTGGCTATACCAATACGGAATTTGGTGTAGACGGTAATGTAAGCCGAGAAGAAATGTGTGCTTTTCTCTATCGGTTTGCTGCAAAAGCAGGGATTGAATTAGAGGCAATCCGCGAATTGCATTTTAATGATATGGATCGGGTTAGCAGTTGGGCAAAGGCGCCCGTCCAAACGATGGCTAATGCAGGGGTTGTCGGCGGTGTCGGTGGCAATCGTTTTGCTCCTGCAGATACCGCGACACGTGCAGAGGTAGCACAGATTATGAAAACATTTTGCGCGGCTTTACAGCGAGCCGGTGTAGATACTGGGGATATTCAATTTGATTAAATATCAATAGAAATAAAAAAACGAAAGGGTTAACCCTTTCGTTTTATTTTGTTTCTTTGTGGATTTTAAGTTGATTGATTGTGTGTTTGAAGGCTGCATAAGAATAAAGAGAACCGAGGCAAAAAAGCGGGATGCCTTGTTTCGCTGCATATTGAAATGCCTCCTTTGCTGCCGATTCAAACGAAGTAAATGCAGTGGCATATATGCCATGACTTGCGAATACTTTCGCTAATTCTTCTGAGGACAGTGCCCTGGGATTAGACGGAGCCGCCGTGAAAGCACGATCACATATAGGAGCAAGCATCTGCACCATTTGTTCGTATTCTTTGTCTTTCATGACGCCCATGACAATGGCTATTTTTTTATTCGGATAATAACCTTGCATGCTGGAGAGTGCATGCTGCATGCCTTCTATATTATGTGCACCGTCAAAAATGACATCTGGCTCTCTTGCTAAAACCTCAAAGCGGCCCTTCCACGTTGCATTGGCTAAACCGATACGCAGGGAATCATCGGTGATTTTGACGCCGCCATGCCGTAAAATATCGGCCGCCGTGATCACTTTTGCTGCATTGATGGGCTGGTAGTCTCCGCACAGCTGTATATGCAGATTTTTATGGGGGCCGTAGTCAAACGAGGTACCGTCAATCGTTAAGCATACATTTGACAGAGCCGATTGATCAACGCAATGGAAAGAGCAACCTTCGTCCGCTGCCTTTTGTTCAATAATCGCTTGCACCGATTCATCTTTGCCGCCGCCATATAGCACGATGCTGCCCGGCTTAATAATCCCCGCTTTTTCGGCTGCAATTTGTGCGGGTGTGTCACCTAAATATTCGGTATGGTCGGTGGAAATGCCGGTAATCACCGACATAATCGGCGGATGAATCACATTGGTTGAATCAAGCCGTCCCCCCATGCCGGTTTCCAAAATGACAATGCGGCAGCCTTTGCGCTTAAAGTACAAGAAACTAATGGCAGTAACCAACTCAAATTCGGTTGGGGTATCCTCCATTGCCTCGGCATGAGGTCTGACATAAGAGGTTATTTCGGCGAGCTCTTCTTCGGTAATCGGCTTGCCGGATACTTGCATGCGCTCTCTGAAATGCTCAATGTAGGGCGAGGTAAACAACCCGGTTTCGTAACCGGAGGCACGCAGAACGGATTCGAGCATGGCACAGAAAGAGCCTTTGCCGTTTGTCCCGGCCACGTGGATAAAACGAAGTGAATCCTGTGGATTGCCAATACGCCGGCAAAGCTCGGTAATCCGGTCAAGGCCGGGCTTACTGCCCAGCCAACTGACCGAATGAATATAGGAGAGTGCTTCTTGATAATTCATCATTGATAATTGCAAAGCTTTCTGATTTCTTTATTTTTAGTAATCATATAAATGAGCAGACATTCAAATATCGCAACGCCTAAATAGGTAGGGATGCGAAGAAGCAGCGAATAAGGATGAAAACCCATTAAATATAATGCTATATTTTTAATGATCAAATTGCCAATGATATGCGGGATCAACACGCAGGGCAACAGGCGCAAAAAACCGTCTGTGTTTTTCATGAGACGAGCCATAAGACCTGCAAAAAAGCCTACGCTGGCTGCACCTAATGTAATCAATGGATTAATTGAAGGCTGTGAACTGGTGATGCTGGTGATTATGTCTGCACATGCACCGACAAGACCACCGGCCACTGGCCCGAATAATATACCTGACAAAAGTACAGTTAAATTTTCAAATGTAATTCTTATAGCGCCAAATGTAAAATATAGTTTACATACAGTGCCAATTACCACTGTCATAGCGGCAAGCAGACCACACATGACAAGCTTGATTAAATTTTTTTGAACCGTTGTTTTTTCCATAAAAATACCTCCTTTGCACCCTGACTTAGCCACATAAGGAGGCATGAAAACCTTACTATGTTGACAGCGGGATGCGGGCCATCGACCGCGGCAAGAATGCCTTCGTCCGCCTGACAACTCCCCGTTCAGACGGCACTTTACGCCGATTGCTCTACTCTGTGATTGTTTGTTTATGTAAACTCGGACGGATCGTCCGAAGTTATTTTTGCATAATCAAAACATAATATTTTGGTTCGGTTTGGCTTCGCTATGAAGACCAAATTTATTGTACTACGTTTCTAACAATTTTGCAATTGCTTTTCCCAATTTATAGCCTTGAATCTGCAATTTTTTTATTTCACCTTTTGTAATCGGGCTTGTTTGGCTCCATTCGACTTCAATGAAATTGTTTGTATGGCCTTGCGCTATGCCGTTTTCGATTGTTTCGCATAATACCCACACAGTTTCGCCTATACGGCGTTCGATTTCTTCTTTTTGTGAGGTGAGACATATGTTTTGCAGAATTTGGTTCCGTTCTTTTTTGAAGGTCTCTGCAACCTGTTCGGGCAGACCGGCGGCCTCTGTGCCGGGGCGCTTTGAAAAGGAGAAGATGTGGCCGTGCAGAAGCCGTAAGCGCTGTACAAAAGCACAGGTTGCTTCAAATTCTTCTTCTGTTTCACCGGGAAAACCCACAATGACGTCGGCCGAAAGGCATAAATCGGGTATTTTGTTTTGCAGATATTCGATATTTCTTTGTACCTGATCGGTTGTATATTTTCGTCTCATGCGTCTTAGCGTTTGGTCGCATCCGCTTTGCAGCGAAAGGTGAAAATGGCTGCACAGATGTGCGGCACGGCTGATTTGATCGGTGAAAGAAGGACGAAGCAGCGAGGGATCAAGCGAACCTAACCGAATACGCTCAATACCGGGAATTTGATCGACCATGAGGATGATATCCGAAAGAGAAACACCGGGAAGATCTTGACCGTAAGCGGCGGTCTCAATGCCGGTCAGCACAATTTCTTTGTAGCCTGCGGCAGCCAATGCAGAAACTTCGTTTAATACATCTTCTGGCTTTTTGGAGCAAACCGGTCCCCTTGCTTTGGGGATAATGCAGTATGCACAGTGATTTTCACAGCCGTCTTGTATTTTTACATAAGCGCGTGTGCGGCCAAAGGAAGCAATGGACATATTTTCAAAGGATGCATCTTGGTTGTCGGGGATGCATACGATAGGCTTGTTTGGCTTACCGCCTTTTTCATGAAGCGTTAACAGCGCTGGGACGGTAGAGAGCTTATTTCTTGAGCCGCAGATATAATCAACACCCTCTATTTTCGCTATTTGATCAGCCTCTGTTTGCGCATAGCATCCCGTGACCAAAATAAAGGCATGAGGGTTTGCCTTGATTGCCCGGCGGATAAACTGCCGCGCTTTTCGATCGGATTCAGCTGTGACTGTACAGGTATTAATAATATAAGCGTCGCATAGCTCGCTGGCGTCTAATAATAAGATGCCGGCTTTGGCAAGCTGTTCTGCGATCGCTTCGCTCTCGTATTGATTGACGCGGCAGCCGAGGGTGTAAATTCCGCAGGTCATAGTAATCTCCATTCCGCCGCGCTGCGGCGGCACAAATCGATATGAAATTCTTCTTCAAAATGAGTCGGGGGTCATTTTAAAGAAGAATTTACGCGTGAAACAGTTGTACAAGTGGGCATATCCAATGTAATTTCACGCGATACTTCTGTTATTGTTTATGATATATAAAATCATTTAGAATAAGACAAGACAGGCTTGCTCATCGTGAAATGTTAAAGTTTAAGTAACCGGAAAGTTTAACGGTTCCGGCTGTGCCGGAATGCCGCAGGAATGCGGCAAGGGAAACTTTCTAAGGCAAGCCGAACGGCTTGCTCTTATTTTAGCATTCTTTTGTCGAAATGTAAATGTTTACTTGAAATAAGCACTTGTTCGGGGTATAATAAGGATAAACCCCGCGGTTTGATTGTAGAAAGTTTATTTTACGCTTTTGTAAGTGTGATTCAGGCACGGCCGAATCCGCTAAACTTATGGTGCGTAACATATTATGGCATAATAAAAGAACACAATGAGCCGCATAAAACGCTGTTTTAAATAAAAATTTGATTTGCTGTCCAATATGTGTAAAGACAAGGAGAACCAAATGGGCGAATTATTTATCATTGATCATCCGCTGATTGTACACAAACTTTCAATTATGAGAGACAAGGAAACGGGTACTAAGGATTTTAAGGAATTATTGAATGAAATCTCGATGCTCATGGCTTATGAGATTACCAGAGATTTGCCTTTAGAGAATAAGGAAATTGAGACGCCGCTTTGCAAAATGACGGCTAAAAAAATTTCGGGTAAAAAGTTAGCGGTTGTGCCGATTTTGCGCGCGGGCCTTGGCATGGTTGACGGTATTACCAAGCTGGTTCCGGTGGCCAAGGTAGGGCATATCGGTCTGTATCGTGATCCGGTCACGCATGAGCCGGTAGAGTATTACTGCAAAATGCCCGAGGATATTGAAAAGCGAATCGTCATTGTGCTGGATCCTATGCTGGCTACCGGTGGCAGTGCCATTGACGCGGTGACCATGCTGAAAAGCAAGGGATGCAATAATATTAAGATGATGAATCTCGTGGTAGCGCCCGAAGGGGTTAAGCACTTTCACGAGGTACATCCTGATGTGGACATTTATACAGCCGCGCTGGACGATTGCTTGAATGAGCATGATTATATTGTGCCCGGCTTAGGCGATGCAGGCGACCGAATCTTTGGTACGAAGTAATTTTTTATGAGAGAACTGATCATCGAAAAAAATGATGCAGGCCAGCGCCTCGATAAATTTTTATCCAAAGCAGTGCCGGCACTGCCGACTTCTTTGCTCTATAAATTTATACGATTAAAGAAAATCAAAGTAAACCGCGCCAGAACCGAGCAGGGGTATATGCTGCAAAAGGGCGATACGGTTCAGCTTTTTATCAAAGAAGAATTTTTTGATCAAGAGGCGGTCAGCCAAGCGTTTACCAAGCTGACCCCTCGGTTGGATATTCTGTATGAGGATGAGCAGATATTGCTTTGCGATAAGAGGCCGGGCCTTTTAGTTCATTCAGACCAGGCCGAGCAAACCAATACGCTCATTTCGCATATTCAGGCCTATTTGTATCGTAAAGGCGAGTATCTGCCGGATAGGGAGCATTCGTTTGCGCCGGCGCTTTGCAATCGGATCGACCGCAATACTGGTGGTATTGTGATTGCCGCTAAAAGTGCCGAGGCACTGCGTATACTGAATGAAACGATTAAGCGAAGAGAGCTGACTAAAAAGTATTTGTGTGCGCTGCACGGGTCGGTAACACCGTCTAAAGGGAGCTTAAAGGGATATTTAATCAAAGATCCCGTCACCAATCAAGTGACGGTGTATGACCGCAATCCCAGCGGGAAAGCCAAGGAAATTCAAACTGATTATCGCATACTCGAAGAAAAAAACGGGCTTTCGTTAGCCGAGGTGACGCTCATTACCGGGCGCACCCACCAGATTCGGGCTCATTTTGCTCATATTGGGCATCCCTTGTTGGGGGATGGCAAATATGGTGTGAACAGTGAGGATAAAAAGCGCGGGTATAAGTTTCAGGCTTTGTATTCTTATCAGCTTACGTTTCATTTTCAGGAGCAAAATGCGCTTTCGTATCTCGACGGCAGGACTTTTGAGGTCGATCGGAATAAAATCTGGTTTTTAAAAGAATTTGATGTGGGGATCGAATGAAGAATACGCTTGTTAGAGTCACGGTGTTATCTTTGTTTTTCTTTGTTTGTTGCGCTGTTTTTGGTCTTTCTGCTTTTTATGCGCTGCCCTGGTATGTGGGTGTCGTGTCCTTGCTTGGGTTTGTTTTCCTGAATATTCAGCCGTCTTTTGTCCGGCGTCCTTCAATCAGGTTGAAAGTGGCGTCAGACGGAGCGGATTTGTTGTGCATATTCCTGATTGTGCTTGGCCTCATGTGCGTTTATACGCTGTTAGCAGGCAAGTATCTGTTTGGCTTTTTTACACCTGCATGGTGGATTCATGTTGCCGCTGTGTTTTTCATGGAATTTTGCGTTTTTTGGAACGGGATTCTCCGCGTTTACTGTACAGCAACGATGCTGGGGGCCAAATGGCGTGTTCTTGGCATTATATTTGGCTTTGTGCCAGTGGCCAATTTGGTGGTGCTGTATCGGATTATTGCTGTGGTGCGCCAGGAAGTACATAGGGAAGAAGAGCGGGAACTACGCAATCAACAACGGCAAGAAGAAAAAGTGTGCGCTACGCGATATCCGGTATTGTTGGTGCATGGTGTGTTTTTCCGAGATGCGCGGTTTCTCAATTATTGGGGGCGCATTCCGGGCGAGCTGGAGCGAAATGGTGCACAGCTTTTTTATGGCCACCAGCAATCGGCATTAAGTGTCTGTGACAGCGCCAAGGAAATTGCCGAAACCATTCGGGAAATTGTAGATAAGATAGGCTGTGAGAAAGTGAATATTGTGGCACATTCCAAAGGGGGACTTGATTGTCGTTATGCCATTACGCATTTAGGGGTTGCCCCTTTGGTTGCTTCGCTCACGACGATCAACACACCCCATCAGGGGTGTCTGTTTGCCGACTGGCTGTTAGATCGTGCGCCGGTGTCACTTAGAAATCGAGTGGCCCGTGTGTATAATGCGACCCTGCGCAAGCTGGGTGATACCACGCCCGATTTTCTGAGCGCAGTGGAAGATTTGCGTGCGTCCGCTTGTCAAGATTTTAATCAGACCACGCCGGACTGTCCGGGCGTTTATTATCAAAGCGTGGGCAGTTGTATTAACCGACCGTTGCGCGGTGTGTTTCCATTGAACTTAACATATGCGTTTGTTCGGCATTTTGACGGACCCAATGACGGTTTGGTCAATTTACACGCCAGTCAATGGGGAGAGCGGTTTATTCGGTTAACATCCTCCTCGCCGGATGGCATTTCACATGCGGATGTGATTGATCTTGCGCGGCGGGATAAACCGGATTTTGATGTGCGTGAATTTTATGTCTGTTTACTAAACGAATTAAAAAATAAGGGATTATAAAAACCCGAAAGGATAGTTTCCTTTCGGGTTTTGTTTAATGTCTTTAATTAGTCGGTTACGTAAGGCAGAAGTGCAATTACGCGTGCTCTCTTGATTGCTGTAGTCAGCTCTCTTTGATGCTTAGCACAAGTGCCGGAGATTCTGCGCGGTAAAATTTTACCTCTTTCGCTGATAAACTTGCGCAGTTTTGCTGCGTCCTTGTAATCAATGAAATCAGTTTTGTCAGCGCAGAAAGCACAAACCTTTCTTCTGCGTCCGCGCATATTGTTCTGGCGGTAAGGCTTTTTCTCATAGGGCGCTTTGTTTTCAGCGGCCGGTGCAGCCTCTGCCGGTGTTTTTTCTGTTTCGATCGATGCGGCGGTTGTATCCATGGTAACAACCGGTGCTTCAGCCTGCTCTTGAACCGGCTGTACGTTTTCGTTATCCATAATTATGAAATCCTCCTATTAAACTTAGCTTCTCTTAGAACGGGAGGTCATCGTCATTTGAAATTTCTTCAAATTTGGGTGCTTCTCCCTCTTCGCCTGAAGAGAAGGACGGGGTAGCGTAGCTGTTTTGTGCATACGAAGCGGCCGGATTTTCGCCCTTGCTGTCTACAAAATTGACTTCATCAGCGACAACGTCTGTTGCATACTGCTTCTGTCCGTTTGCATCCGTCCAAGAACGGGTTTGAATGGCGCCGACAACACAAATGCTGCTGCCTTTTCTAAAATACTTGCATACGAACTCGGCCCGGCTTCTCCACGCGACAATGTTGATAAAATCTGCGGTCTGCTCGTCTGTTGTAGAATCCTGCGAGGTGTATTTGCGATTCACTGCGATCGAAAACGAGGTTACGGGAATACCGCTGCTGGTTTGACGCAGTTCAGGGTCACGGACTAAACGTCCCCCCAATATGACCTTATTCAGATTAAAGTTTGCCATTTTTTATTATTCCTTTTCGAGTTCCGGTTTCTAAAAACGATTGTTTTATAAACCTCTTGTCAAGCGTGTGTAAATCTTAGCCTTGTCTAACGACCATAGAACGCAGAATGCCTTCTGTAATGCTGTAAATTCTTTCAAGCTCGGCAGGGAACTGTCCGTTTGAAACGAATTTCACCAAAACATAATAACCTTCTGTCAGATCATTGATGGGATAGGCCAGTCTTTTTTTACCCCACTCGTTCACTTCGGTGATTTCACCGTTTGAAGCGATTAACGATGTGAATTTTTCAACCATGCTCTTGATGCCTTCTTCGCCAAGCTGCAAATCCACTACAAAAATCGATTCATAGTTGTGTTTGATCTCTGTCATTGTTCTGTACCTCCTTTTGGACATAAGGCCGCAGGCTTTTGCCGGCGGCAAAGAGAAAATTGTTTATTTCCCGTGCATCTATGTACATATACATCAATACACAAACCACATTATAACCTACAAACGTACATTTGTCAATATTTAGCTGTTGCGGTTTTACGCCTTTGAGAGCATTAATTTTCTGGTTTGCGGAATGTTCATCAAAAGAACAGCGGCCACAGCGGTGAATACGGTTTCGGGCAGCATGTACATGCCGTTATAACACAGCGAGTAGAGTACAGGGCGGTTCACCCATTCTTGGCCGAACGCGATAAACTGCTCTAAATTGGCCCACAAAATAAAACCAGCGGCAAAATGGGAAAGAAAGCGCAGCACGCATACAAGAATAATGCCGGCCATAATGCCGGAAGTCCCTTTTTTGCGGAAGAGTCCGGCAAGTCCGATTACCGTGAATGCGACGATATAGTCAAGCAATAAAGAGCCAATGAGCATAACAGGTGTCAGCCCCCAGCCAAAGACGCCGCCGGTGATGATCTGAATGCAGGCGAAGCAGAAGGCGGAGCCTAATCCCCAGCCGATGCCATGCCGAATGGAGACTAACATAATCGGCAGCATGCTGAGCAGTGTGACTGACCCACCATACGGCATATTCCAAACCTTCACCATGTCCAGCACGACGGCTAAGGCAATCATGATGGCGCTTTCCACTAATGCTTTTGTTTTTGTGTTCATTTTCCAATCCTCCTTAAAAATAATAAAAACCGCTTAGAATATCCCAAGCGGTAAAAAAGAAGGCGGTTTTCCAAATCTCCCTACGCCGGCATTATCCGTATCAGGTTAAGGGTTTGGAGCAGCGCTCCATCTCAGCCATACAGCACCCCTGATTCTATGCGGTTGTTACGTGATCACGCGGAAATTATACATCAACTTGCTGCTTTTGTCAAGCAATTGTCTCCATTATCTTGCATTTGACATCATTTGGGGATTTTGCTATAATAGATGTAGAAAGAAAACTTGCAGTACCGCATGCATAAAAATAAATCCGGCATGCGGCTGTGTGCCGATTTGACATGCAGAACCATACAGAGATACAGAAAGACTATAAAGCGTAATAAATGGATTACTTTGATTCGATTTTCGGCAATGAAACGCTGAAACAAACCCTGCGCGAACAGATAAAGGCCGGCTGTTTTTCACATGCGCATATTTTAGAGGGGCCGGCTGGCAGCGGCCGTTTTACCATGGCAAAGGCAATCTGTGAAGCGTTGGCAGCGGGCCGGGATCAGGGCAAGATTGCCAAAGACATCTGTCCGGATGTGATTTATATTAAAGCGCCCGAAGGGAAGAGCATTCTGTCGGTGGACGCGATTCGCGCGATCCGCGAACAGGTGTATTTAGCGCCGCATGAGCTGCCGTTCAAGGCGTATCTTATTTTCGGCGCCGACCAGATGAGCGAAGGGGCGCAAAATGCTTTTTTGAAGCTTTTGGAAGAACCGCCCGCGGACGTTTACTTTTTTCTTTTATGCGAAAATCGGGCAAGACTGCTGCCCACGGTCCGTTCGCGTGCGTCTTTGTTTCGCATGCAATTGTTTTCGGAAGAGGAGCTGACGGCTTATGTGCAAAGCCAAGAGGCATATGCTTCTGTTTGCCGGGACAAGCCGGCGTTATTCAAACGGGCGGTAAAGGACAGCGCCGGTTCGATTGGCGGGGTTATAAAGTACATGACGGAGCCGGAGACGCAGAAAGAAACATGCGATACAGCGGTCAAGGCACTGCTTGAAAAGCTGCATGGCCGGGACCAGGGTGCGTTCATGTTAGAAGCAGACCGCATTCCTGACGGCAGGGAGGAAATGAAGCGCTTTCTTGTGCGCTTTGCCGAAGCTTTTCGGGATGTATTTTGCTGGAAACGAGGGGTTAAAGCCTCTCTTGCATTTTTTGATGAACCAGCCCAGGCAGAAGAATACAGCTTTGTTTTTTCGGAAGAAACGCTTTTAAAGAGATGGCTTTTTTGCTTGCAGTGCTTAGAGCAGGCGGAATATAATCTCAATGTGAAAACGGCAAAGCTGCATTTTCTAAACGGTTTGTGGGAAACAGCTTGTTAAAACATATTATTGTATAGAAGAAGATGAGAAACAAAAATGGATAATGAAAAAGAAATCATCAATCAGCCCGCCGAGCTGGCGCCGGAAACAGCCGAAGTCATCGGTGTTCAGTTTAAGGTTTCGGGCAAAACGTATTATTTTGATCCGGACGGTCAGTCTTATGCACCCGGTGCGCACGCGATTGTCGAAACGGCGCGCGGCTTAGAATATGGCTATGTCAGTATGGGCAACACGGTGGTGTCGGGTAAAGAACTGGTGCTGCCCCTGCGAAAAGCGCTGCGGGAAGCAACCGAAGAAGATGAAAAGCACAATGAAGAAAACAAGGCCAAAGAACAAGAGGCATTTGTCATTTGTGCCGAGCGAATTGAAAAACATCGTCTTGGTATGAAGTTGGTCGATGCGGAATATACGTTCGATAATTCTAAACTTTTGTTCTATTTTTCGGCCGAAGGACGGGTAGACTTCCGGGACTTGGTGAAGGATTTAGCCTCTGTTTTCAGAACAAGAATCGAATTAAGACAGATTGGTATACGCGACGAAGCAAAGATGATCGGCGGTTTTGGCTTGTGTGGCCGTCCTTTTTGCTGCAGCACCTTTTTGCCTGATTTTGTGCAGGTTTCTATTAAAATGGCAAAGGAGCAGAATCTCTCCTTAAATTCTGCTAAAATTTCGGGCGCCTGCGGCCGGTTGATGTGTTGTTTGCGTTTTGAGCATGAAACATATGAGGAAGAAATCAAAAAAACGCCGAAGGTTGATTCGGTTGTGTCCACGCCGGATGGAGAGGGCGTGGTTGTCGAAGCGCTGCCGCTGACCGGTGTGGTCAAAGTGCGTCTTAGCAAGGATAAGGATCAAATTAAAGAATTTTCACGCGATGATTGCATATTGAAGAAAAAAGCAAAGAGCAAAGAAGAGATTTTTGATGAAGATTTAAAAAAATTGGAGAAAAATAATTAAAACCAATTGCATTTTGAAAAAGGTTGTGATACAATGTCACACGATACGAAATGATGAAAGGAAGGTTGCTATTTATGGCTTACAAGATCAGTGAAGAGTGCATCTCCTGCGGCGCATGTGCAGGCGAATGCCCGGTAGGCGCCATCAGCGAAGGTGACGGCAAATACGAAATCAACGCAGATGAATGCATTGAATGCGGTGCATGTGCAGATGTTTGTCCAGTTGATGCTCCATCCGCAGACTAAGTGCGGGCTTTTACATGAGGTAATAATACCGAATTCGGGCAAGCGGTTGCTTGCCCTCATTTTATATATATGGAAAGATTAGATATTGTAAACGAAGATATAAAGCTGATTCAGAATTTGTCGGGGCTGACTTACGGTACCGACGCTCTTTTGCTGTCCGCTTTTGTAAGGCGCTGTGCGCGGGGACGCGCGGCTGAGTTTGGTGCCGGCACCGGCATTGTTTCTTTGCTGTGTGCCAAACGGAAAAAATTCAGTCGTATTTATGCGGTAGAGGTGCAAGAGGCATATGCCTCTTTGTGCAGACGCAATGTTGAGGCCAATCAGTTTGGCGAATGCATTGAGACGGTGCGGGCTGATGTGAGAGAGCTTAGCGCGGCTACGTTTGACCGACCGCTTGATGCGGTGTTTGCCAATCCGCCTTATTTGAAATTGGGGGCTGGCATAACAAATGCCAATGAGGGAAAAGCCATTGCCAGGCATGAGGTATTTGGCCACGTGTCTGATTTTTGTGCCGCAGCGAGCCGTCTGCTGAAGCACGGCGGCTCTTTTTATCTTGTATACCGGCCGGACAGACTGGACGATCTGCTGATGGCGTTACACCAACATTCGTTAGCGCCGAAACGACTGATTATGGTCTATGCGGATGCATCGCATAAAGCGTGCTTGGTTCTGGTAGAGGCCGTAAAAGGCGGCGGCGCGGGTATTTTTGTGACTAAGCCGTTGTTTATCAAAACGGGTGATCATGATTCTGAGGATATGAAGTGGATTTATGAAAATGGAGATTTCCATGAGCAATACAGAAAAAAATAAAATTTTAGGCGGCACCCTTTATCTCGTGGCCACGCCCATCGGCAATTTGGCGGATTTATCCGAGCGGGCCCGCAAGGTGCTTGCCGAGGTGGATTTTATTGCCGTCGAGGATACCCGCGTGACCGGCCTTTTGCTTTCGCAGTATGGCATGACCAAACCAATGCTGATGTATCATGACCATAACAAGGAGCAAAAGGAAAGAGAAATTTTAACAAAGCTGCAAAGCGGTCTTTCGGGCGCGCTTGTTTCGGATGCCGGTACCCCTTGTATCAGTGACCCGGGGGCCGAGCTGGTGCGGGCCTGCATTGAAAACAATGTGCCGGTGACTAGTGTGCCTGGCTGTTGTGCAGCGATTACAGCGCTGACTCTTTCCGGCTTTGTGACCGGACGCTTTGCATTTGAGGGTTTTTTGGCCGGCTCGCAAGGGGAAAAACGCAAGCGGTTAGAGGAAATTAAACTGGACAAACGGACGCTCATTTTTTACGAATCGCCCCATCGAGTGCAAAAAACCGTGTCTTTGCTCTATGAGGTTTTGGGAGACCGTGAAATTGCGTTAGCGAGGGAGCTGACAAAACTCAATGAACAGGTGGTTCACACGACGCTTGGCCGTGCGGAACAATTTTTTGATGAGCATGCGCCAAAGGGCGAATATGTGCTTGTGGTGGCCGGCGCGCCTAATGAGCAGATCAGACAAGAGGCGTTCTTTTCCGATATGACCATCGCAGAGCATGTGGCGTTTTATATAGAATCGGGACTTTCCAAAATGGAGGCCATGAAGGCCGTGTCCCGTGACCGGGGCATTCCCAAGGGCGCGGTGTATAAAGAAATGGTTGATCAATAAATAGAGACGGTGGAAACCGAGGTCAATCGGTTTGATAGGAGAAACAATGGCATTTTGGCTGGAAAGAAGCGAGAGACTTTTTGGCAAAGAAGGAATAGAGCGGTTAGGGCGCAGCCGGGTGGCGGTATTTGGGCTTGGCGGGGTAGGCGGTTATGTGGTCGAGGCGCTGGCCCGTTCGGGTGTGGGGACGCTTGATTTAATTGATAACGACACGGTATCCATAACAAATCTCAATCGGCAGATCATCGCGCTTCACTCAACGCTTGGACAGAAGAAAACCGAAGCGGCCGCCCAGCGTGTTTTGGATATCAACCCCGAGATCACGCTTCACCTGCACGATTGCTTTTTTCTGCCCGAAACGGCCGAAACATTTGATTTTACGGCGTATGATTATGTTGTTGACGCGATCGATACGGTAAAGGGAAAAATTGCACTGGCCGTGCAGGCAGAGAAAGCCGGCACGCCCATTCTTTCTTCTATGGGCTTTGCGAATAAAATGGATCCCACGCGGATTCAGGTTGCTGATATTTACAAGACGAGTGTATGTCCGCTTGCAAAAGCCATGCGTACAGGCTTGCGAAAAGCGGGGGTCAGCAAACTGAAGGTTGTTTATTCGGATGAGGCGCCCCTTAGCGCTTCGGCAAGCGAACGAGATGAAAACGGCATGCGGGTGATTGGTTCCAATGCATTTGTGCCGGCGGCCGCAGGACTTGTGCTGGCCGCAGAGGTCATTAAGGATTTAGCGGGGTATTAACATGGAAGCGGATAAGAAAAAAGTAATGATTGCCATGAGCGGCGGGGTGGATTCATCGGTGGCCTGTCTTTTGCTCTTAGAGCAGGGGTATCAATGTGCTGGCGCGACCATGCACCTGTTTTCAAAGGAAAAATTGTTTTCTTGTGAGGCGTTGTGCCAGTCGGCAAAGGATGATTCCACGGCTAAAGACGCAGAAGCGGTGGCCGACAGATTGGGCATTCCGTGGCAGCTTTGCTGTTTAGAGAAGGAATTTGACGAGCATGTGCTGGCGCCTTTTGCCGCTTGTTACGAGGCGGGCGGTACGCCGAACCCCTGCGTGCTGTGCAATCAGCATTTAAAATTTGGCGCTTTGATTGACCAGAGCATAGCGATGGGATGTGATTTTATTGCTACCGGCCATTATGCCCGTATTGAAGAGAAAAACGGTCGCTTTTTACTGCGCAAGGCGGCAGATCTTAGTAAAGACCAAAGCTATGTCCTATATACGCTGACCCAGCAGCAGTTAGCGCATGTCCTTTTTCCGCTGGGCGGGATGACCAAAGATGAGGTAAGGACAATAGCGCTTGCCCACGGTTTTGGCAATGCGAACAAAAAGGACAGCCAGGACATCTGCTTTGTGCCGGACGGCGACTATGCGGCAACGATTACCCGTTATACCGGAAAACAGTATCCGGAGGGAGATTTTGTGGACCGCACCGGTACAAAACTCGGTCGTCATAAGGGCTTTATACGCTATACTGTCGGTCAGCGCAAGGGTCTCGGCCTTTCTCTTAACGAGCCTATGTATGTTTGTGAGAAACGGCCGGCAACGAACGAGGTTGTGCTTTGTCGGAACGAGGAACTGTTTTCATCGGTACTCGAGGCCGACCATGTCAACTGGATCGCCTTTGACCCGCCGGAACATCCGATCAAAGCGGCGGCTAAGATTCGCTATAATCAGGTGGAAAGTCCGGCTACGATCACAGTAACGGGCGAGGGAAAAGTCCGTGTGGAATTTGAGGAGCCGCAGCGGGCGATTGCGTCGGGACAATCAGTCGTGTTTTATGACGGTGAGTATGTCTTAGGCGGCGGCATGATCGTATAAAATTTCAATAAAAAAGACGGTTTGCGAACCGCCTTTTTTATTGATCGGAAGAAATCAAGTGATAGGATTTGAGCAGGGATTGAATGGTCTGCTTATTTTCCCGGCTCATGCTGCAGAGCGGCAGGCGGACATCCTCTTGGCAAAGTCCCATCAGGGATAAGGCGTATTTAAGCGGAACAGGGCTTATGTCCAAAAACATGGCGCTCATGAGACGGTATAAGTCGGTTTGCCGCTTGGCTGCTTCTTTGATATTACCCTCTTCAAAAGCATGGTACAGCCGGCACATGGCTTCGGGAACCAAATTGGAAACCACTGAAATCACGCCGGCGCCGCCGATCGCGAGCAGGGGCAGGGTTAGTTCATCGCTGCCGGCATATAAATCAAGCGATGAGCCGCACAGATGTAAGGTATGAATGGATTTCGCAACCGAGGGCGAAGCTTCTTTAATGGCCGCTATGTTCGGATGATCTTTCAGTGCTTCATAGGTTTTGGGGTCAATGTCCACACAGGTTCTGGTGGGCACGTTATAGAGAATGATGGGTTTGTTGACCGAATCGGCAATGGTTGTATAGCTTTTGATGAGTCCGGCTTGTGAAGCCTTATTGTAATAAGGCGATACGATGAGCAGCGCGTCGGCACCGATATCACAGGCATATTTGCTCATGTCAACGGCGTGATTGGTGTCGTTGGATCCGGTGCCGGCTATCACCGGAATGCGACCGTTGACGCATTCGATCGCGAACCGAAGCACCCGTTTGTGTTCAGCATCACTCAGGGTTGCGTTTTCGCCGGTAGTGCCGCAGATGGCGACTGCCTGGATGCCGGCGGAAATTTGCCTTTCTAATAAGGATTCAAGCGCATTAAAATCAATAACATTGTCCCGAAACGGGGTGACAAGCGCGGTGCAAACACCGCGGAAAATGGATTCTTTTTTCATTTTACTCCTATGCTGTCTGCATATGCTACTTGCAATTGCAGAACGGTTCATGTATAATAACTACTATGTTAAATAAAGAAGATAAAACAATACAAATTGTAAATGATAAGCCGGCTACGGCGCTGCTGACAAAGGATTTTGATTATGAGCTGCCCGAGAGGTTGATTGCCCAGCATCCGATGGAGAAAAGGGATCAATCGAGGCTGCTGGTGGTTGACCGGAAAACAGGCGGAACCGAACACCGCGTTTTCAGTGACATTCTTGATTATCTGAAAGCCGGCGACGTGCTGGTGATCAATGATTCTAAAGTTATTCCGGCCCGCCTTTTCGGACGAAAAGCAGACTCCGGCATTACCGTAGAACTGTTGCTTTTAAAGGAAGTGGCACCGGACGAGTGGGAAACGCTGGTTCGTCCCGGCCGGCGTGTAAAACCGGGCACTATTATTTTATTCGAGGACGGTCTTTTGCGTGCTGAGGTGCTGCGCACGGTCGAAGGCGGCAACCGCGTTGTTCGTTTTTTATATGATAAAGAAAAGTATCAGTTGCTTTCTTTGCTGGATCAGGTCGGTACCATGCCTTTACCGCCCTATATAACCGAAAAACTGGCACAGAAAGAACGGTATCAGACGGTGTACGCAAAAGAGCCGGGCAGTGCGGCGGCACCGACAGCCGGTCTGCATTTTACAGAGGAACTGTTGGATCAAGTGCGGGCTAAGGGAGTTACGATTGCGCCGGTGATGCTCCATGTGGGACTTGGCACCTTTCGGCCGGTCAAGACAGAGCGCATTGATGAACATGTCATGCATACCGAATTTTTTTCTATATCACCTGAAAGCGCAGCGCTGATTAACCAAGCGAAGGAAGCAGGCGGCCGTGTGATTTGCGTAGGCACTACCTCTTGCCGCACGATTGAAAGCGCTTCGGATGAAACAGGCAGGGTGCAGGCCATGTGCGGCCAGACGGGCATCTTTATTTATCCGGGCTATCAGTTCAAAACGATGGATGCGCTGATTACGAACTTTCATTTGCCGCAGAGCACACTGCTGATGCTTGTGTCGGCTTTTGCCTCGCGGGAGATTATGCTGGATGCTTATAAGACAGCGGTGGAAAATGAATATCGTTTTTTCTCTTTTGGCGATGCTATGCTGATCATCTGATCAGCGGTATCAGTTTATAGCAGAGAACAGGCAGCCGAATCGGCTGCCTGCTTTTTATTGCCGTCAAGATGATCAATAAACGTTGCTTAAAAGAGCACGTTTCTGCGGATACAAGTGTATAAATGACTGTATCGAACAGACGTTATGAGACATAGATGTTGTTGCAATCTTGGCTTTTATGCTGTATAATTATATTCTAATAATTGGAAACGATATCGTAATTTATAACAAGGATGTGTGGCGGCTTGTTTGACACAAAAAAAAAGAAAGTGGTTGCTGTCGTAGGACCGACCGGTACCGGCAAAAGTGCGTTGGCGATTGAAATAGCCAAGCGCTATGGCGGCGAGGTTGTTTCCTGTGATTCAATGCAGGTGTATCGGGGTATGGATATCGGCACCGCCAAGGTTACGCCCGAGCAAATGCAGGGGGTTCCCCACCATTTGCTCGATGTGATTGATCCGTCTGAACCTTTTTCCTGTGTGGACTATGCGGCTCTGGCGAATCAGACAATCGAACAGTTACATAAAAAAGGGGCGCTGCCTGTTTTTTGCGGAGGAACCGGACAGTATTTAGACGCTGTTTTAAAGGGTACCCGCTTTTCGGATGCAGATGTTGATCTTTCACTGCGGGAGACATTGCTGGCCAAAGAGCCGATGCAGCTTTGGCATGAATTGGATTCGATTGATCCGGAAGCGGCACAAAAAATTCATCCCAACAACAAAAAGCGGGTTGTGCGTGCGCTGGAAATTTATAAGACAACCGGCATTTTGAAAAGCGAGTGGGATCGCCGCTCAACTAGCGGGGAGGCACCATATGACGCGCTGATTCTTGGCCTTTGCTGTTCGGATCGTGATGTGCTGTGCCGGCGGATTGACAAGCGGGTGGATGATATGATAGCGGCGGGCCTTGTTGAGGAAGTCCAACAACTTTCATTTTCCGAAAACGCAACGGCAAAGGCGGCCATTGGCTATAAAGAGATGATTGCCTATTTGCAGCATAAAGTGACACTGGACGAAGCTGTGCAGAACATAAAAACGGCGACAAGACAGTATGCCAAGCGGCAGATGACTTGGTTTCGCGCCAATGCGTCGGTGAAGTGGTTGGACATCAGCGCGATGGATGATGCCGCCCGGCAGCAAGCAGCTTTTTCTCTGGTGGAAGAACATTTACAGGCATAACAAACAAAATATGTTTAAACCCAAAACGGACAAGCCCTTATCGCGGGCAGGAGCAGTATGGATAAGAAGTTTTTAAAAAATATTGCGAAATATACAATCACCTCGCTCATTTGTTTGAGCGTGATTGCTTATGTGTGTTATCATTTTGTTGTGCTTGGCATGAATGATGTGAGCATTATGCCGGCTGAAATGATTACCTCTGAGCAGAGAACCGAGCATACGGCCTATTTGTTTCGGAATGAAAAGGTTTTGTATTCACCGAATGACGGGGGAGTCAGCTATCAGTATTTAAACGGTGAAAAGGTGAACCGGGGCAGTGTGGTAGCCAAGGTTTATTCAAACAGTGAAGGCGCGGCGCTTAAAGATGAATTAGTCGGTTATGACAATAAAATTTCAATTTTATCGCGAAGCGGCGTGGATGAGGGCACACGGTTTATCGGCACCAAAATCATGGACCAGGAGATTGGCCGGTTATATAGTCTCATGATGGAAAAACTGGCGGCGGGTGATTTGGATTTTGTGCAGCAAAAGCAGGAGGAGCTCAACATTCTGCTGAACAAAAAGAAGATTGTTGTGGGTGACGTGGATGATTATGAAGAACAAATCGCCGAATATGAGCAAAAGCAAGAGGATCTGATCGCCGGTCTCGGCAGTGCTTACAGTGAGATTACCACTGATTCTTCCGGCTATTTTTATGCAGATGTTGACGGGTATGAAAATATTTTTACGGCGGGCAATATCGATAATATAACGCTGGATGATTTTGATGCTATGCTTGATGCTAAGCCGGAGGGTACCTCGTCTAAAGGATACTCGGTTGGTAAAATGGTAACCGATTTTAAATGGTATATCGGATTTGAAGTGGATTTGGAGAGCATGCGCAAATATACGCTCAACAAGACTTACGACGTTGTCTTTCCTTATAATGCAGACGCAACGGTCAGTATGCGTTTAGAGCGAATCGTTACTAAGGATAATGCAGACCGCTGCCTTTTGATTCTCAGCAGCAACGAGGCGCCGAGCTATTTTCATTATCTGCGTGTGCAAACGGTCTATCTGGTCGAGCAGAGCTACACGGGATACCGGGTGCCGATCGGCGCGGTGAGAGTGGTTGACAAGCAAAGAGGTGTGTATATTCTGAAAGGCAGCGTGGTTCGCTTTAAGCGGATTAAACCGCTGGCCGAAGTGGATGGCTATTTTATCGTAGAAAAACAAAATCTGTTAAACAACGATTCGGTTGCTTATGATCTTGGCTACTGCGATCTCATTATTACAGAGGGAAAAGATTTATATGACGGTAAAATCGTGGGTTAGCACGTAAGCGAACAGGGAAGGAAAGGATGAACGAAAGATGGAGGAACCTCTTTTGCTTGAACAAAATATAAAGACCGTCAGGCGGAATATGGCCGCGTATCCGCATGCCCGATTGTTAGCGGCAACGAAAACAGTACCGGTCGAAGTGATTAACGAAGCAGCCGTTCATCATGGCATTTGCCTAATCGGAGAAAATCGGGCGCAGGAACTGGTGCAGAAGTATGATGCGCTGCAAAAGGATGCTTTGGAAATTCATTTTATTGGTTCGCTGCAAACCAATAAAGTTAAATATATTGCAGACAAGGTAAGCATGGTCCATTCATTGGACAGCGTGAAGCTGGCACAGGCGCTTGACGCTGCTTGCCAAAAACGGGACCGCACCATGGATGTGCTTATTGAGATTAACATTGCCGGTGAAGCTGCAAAGGGTGGCGTGCCGGCTGATGAGTTATATGCATTTTATGAGGCTTTGCAGAATTATCCGTCGCTGCGGGTCAAGGGACTGATGACAATGGGGCCGGCCGGTGCGGCGGCTGAGGAATACGAGCGTTATTTTACTAAAACAAGGGCGTTGTTTGATGTCTTTGTCAGAGATCAAATTCCGCATGTGGCCGATCCTATTTTGTCGATGGGCATGTCAGACAGCTATGAAATCGCGCTGGCCTGCGGCAGTAATTTAGTGCGTATCGGCAGCGCGCTGTTCGGCAAACGAACCTATACAGGTCACAGCGGGATATAGTTTTGAGCGAAAAAGGATCTTTTTTTGCTTGTTAAATACAAGGTTATTTTGTTAGAATTGTTAAAAGTATTGAAATTTGGTGTTTTGTGTGATATACTGTAAGGCATAAAAGTGTTTTTCATTCTCGGAGGTAAAATAAATGGGAATTGTTGATAAATTGAATCAGCTGATGAATCCGGATTCGGTTGAAGATTATGATGATGGCGATTATATGTTCGGCGATGAAGGCGATACAACCGGCTATGGCGCCGATTATCAGCAGACCGGATATACCCAGGCGCCTCAGGGAGCGGCGCAGGGATTTCAGCCCAACGCATTAGAGCTTAAGGTGGTCAAGCCGGAGAAATTTGAAGACGCTTCTTCGATTGCCGATCATTTGCTGAATAAACGTACCATTGTGCTGAATTTAGAGGATACAAACAGTGAAGTCGCAAGACGGCTGATTGATTTTCTGTCGGGTGTGGCTTACTCAATTGACGGGAACCTCAAAAAGGTAGCTGATCATACATTTGTTATTACGCCGAATAATGTCGTATTATCAGCTGAGAGAATGTCGCAGCAGGCGAAAGCCGATACATTCGGAGGGTTTTGATCTTCCGTTATACACCAAGACTTTAATACCTCTCCCGTTTTGGCGGGAGAGGTATCATATGCTTTAAGGGGAGGATTCTGAATTGGCGCTTTTGATAATTATGCGCAGCTTTGTCCATTTGATGTTGTCAGCGCTGGAGTTCATGTTTTTCGGCCGGGCGATTTTATCGTGGTTCAGAGAGATTGACAACGAAACGATAAACAAATTGTATGAAGCGTTATATAGTTTGACAGAACCGATGATTGTCCCTATGAGAATTCTGCTCGATAAATTTGCATGGTCAAGAGAAAGCCCGATTGATTTTGCTTTTTCGTTTACGTTTATGATTCTTATTGTCTTGACTATGTTTTTTTAAAATATATAAAAAGGAGCAAAAAGAAAAAAGATGGTTGCACCGCATGAATTAAAAAATAAAGCGTTTACCCGTGCGATGCGGGGATATAATCCGGCAGAGGTAGACGAACATTTTGATTTTTTGCTTTCCACTTACACGGATTTATATAAAGAAAATGATGAATTAAAGCGGCGTATTGTTAAGTTAGAGGAACAGCTTGCGCAGTATACCAAGGATTCAGAGGCCATTCGCACAGCTCTTTTAAATGCGCAGAAGGTATCGGCTAAGATTATTGACGAGGCCAACGGCAAAGCTGAATTGATTGTCAAAAGCGTAAAGGAATCCTGCGATGCGAAGTTAGAAGAAATCAAGACGGACCTTGTCAGAGAATGTGAGGTTCTGCATACCCTGCGGCAAATGAATCGCGAATACGCTAAAAAAATGCAGGCGGTCGCGGCCAAGCAGCAAAATGCGCTTGCCGCCTTACCCGATATTGACGGGGAGGTAGCGAATGCCGATGAGGCGATCCGCGGCATTCTGAATACAGTCAAAACCGAGATTGAGCACAGTCAAGAGCGGTTGCCGGTTTCTGAAGAAAAGCCGGATGATGAAGCGTAACGATTGTTTCTGATTTGAGTTTATATTGCCAATAATGGACAGCAAAGAAAGGATATATAACCATGGCACAGGATTATACAAGCACATTAAACCTTCCTAAAACCGATTTTCCCATGCGGGCCAATCTGGCACAAAGAGAGCCGGATATGTTAAAGCGTATGGAAGAAAAGGATCTTTATCATAAAATGCTGGAACGCAGGGCCGAAAAGCCTTTGTTCCTGCTTCATGACGGCCCTCCCTTTTCGAATGGAGACATCCATATGGGTACCGCTATGAACAAGATTTTGAAGGATTTTATCAACAAATATAAATCCATGCGAGGCTATCGTGTGAAATATACGCCGGGTTGGGATAACCACGGCATGCCGATTGAAAGCGCGATTATTCGGAAAAATAAATTAGACCGGAAAAAGATGTCGATTCCCGCTTTTCGGGATCAGTGCCACCAGTTTGCTGCCGATTTTGTAGGCAAACAAATGAGCCAGTTTCAGCGTTTAGGCGTGCTGGGCGATTATGAAAATCCGTACCTGACCATGAATCCCTCTTTCGAGGCCACCGAGGTTAAGGTCTTTGGCGAGATGTATAAAAAAGGGTATATCTATAAGGGCCTGAAACCCGTTTATTGGTGCCCGAAGGATGAAACGGCTCTGGCCGAGGCAGAGATTGAATACCAGCAGGATAAATGCACCTCCATTTATGTAAAATTTCGTGTTAAGGACGATTTGGGCAAGCTTTCCGGTGTGGATTTGGCCAATACCTATTTTGTGATTTGGACAACAACGCCATGGACGCTGCCGGGCAATTTAGCTATTGCCGTGCATCCGCGTGTGAATTATGTGCTGGTGCAGGCCAACAACGAAAATTATATTGTTGCGGAAGAGTTGTGCGAAAAAGCCATGGCTGCCGGCGGTGTTTCTGATTACCAGATCGTTGGAACCTATAAGGGCCAGGACTTTGAATTGATGAAAGCCTGCCATCCGTTTTTGGATAGAGAAAGTCTGCTTGTTTTAGCTGATTATGTCACGACTGAATCGGGTACCGGTTGTGTGCATACGGCGCCTGGTTTTGGTGCAGACGACTATATTACCTGCAAAAAATACAACATGGATATTATTGTGCCGGTCGATGACCGCGGTTTCCAAACCGAAGAGGCAGGCCCGTTTGCCGGCATGTATTATGAAAAATCGAACGAAGCGATTTTGGCTAATATGAGAGAGAGCGGCGCGCTGTTCGCCAGCGAGGAAATGACCCATGAATATCCCCATTGCTGGCGCTGTAAAGAACCGATTATTTTCCGCGCTACACCGCAGTGGTTCTGCTCTGTCGATGCATTCCGTAAAGAGGCAGTTAACGCGTGCGATGCTGTTGAATGGATGCCGGCCTGGGGCCATGACCGGATGGTGAAAATGATCAACGAGCGGGCGGACTGGTGTATTTCCAGACAAAGACACTGGGGCTTGCCGATTCCGGTGGTCTATTGTGAAGACTGCGGCCAGCCGATTTGCAGTGATGAAACGATTGAGCGCATTTCTGCTCTCTTTGCTGCACATGGTTCAAACGCTTGGTATGAAAAAGATGTGTATGAGATTTTGCCGGATGGCTTCCGTTGTCCGCACTGCGGCGCAGACCGTTTTGAGAAGGAAACGGATACGCTGGACGGATGGTTCGATTCGGGTTCCAGCCATTTTGCTGTGATTCACGATGATCCTGAAGCAAAGTGGCCGGCTGACCTGTATTTAGAGGGGGCTGACCAGTATCGAGGTTGGTTCCAGTCCTCATTATTAACAGCCGTGGCAACAAAAGCAGAGGGCGCACCCTATAAAGCGGTATTGACGCATGGTTGGGTTGTAGACGGACAGGGCAAGGCTATGCATAAGTCGCTTGGTAACGGGATTCAGGCGGCGGATGCGGTAAAAAAATATGGCGCTGATTTGTGCCGTCTTTGGGTGGCCTCCAGCGATTATACAGTGGATGTTCGCGTTTCGGATGAAATTTTCAAGCAGCTTTCTGAGGTTTATCGGAAAATCAGAAACTCGGCTCGGATTTTAATGGCCAATTTAGGAGAGGATTTTGATCCGAACCGTGATTTGGTGAACATAGATGAACTGTATTCCATCGATAAATGGGCGCTGGCCAGATTAAATCATCTGGTGGAGGATTGTTTGGCCGCTTACGATAAATATCAGTTCCATATTGTGTATCACAACATCAGCAACTTCTGTATTCTCGATTTATCCAAGCTGTATATTGATATTACCAAAGACCGCCTCTATACCGAGAAAAAGGATTCAAAGGCGAGAAGAAGTGCACAAACGGCTATGTATCTGATCTTGGATTCTTTAGTCCGTCTGCTCGCACCGATTCTTACGTTTACAGCTGACGAGATTTGGGAATCAATGCCTCACATGGCTTCTGACAATGCGGAAAGCGTATTTTTAAATGATATGCCAACGCTTAATGCGCAGTATCAATTTGAAGGAATTGAGCAGAAATATCAGCAGCTTTTTGCGATTCGTGATGATGTCATGAAGGCCTTGGAGCTGGCCAGAAACGAAAAAGTAATCGGCAAAAGCTTAGAGGCAAAGGTAGAGATTTTTGTGCAGGATGAAAAACTGCAATCGGCGCTCTCTGCTTTTGGTGAAGAGTTAGCAACCGTGTTTATCGTCTCACAGGCGTTTGTGAGCAAAGAGACAGCACCGTCTGATGCTTTTTCTGAAACCGAAAGCGGCATTGCTGTGCGTGTTTCGGTAGCAGACGGATGCAAATGTGACCGATGCTGGATGCACGCTGAAAAAGGCACCAAAACAGAAGATGGCTTCTTGTGCTTACGCTGTGAAACTGTTTTGAACGGATAACAAAAGACGGCGGCAGGGAAAGGATTTTTAGAATCAATGATTTTAGTGATCGTGAGTGCTTTGCTCAGTATTTTCTTGGACCGCGTGACGAAAATGGCGGCTGTAGCTGCCTTGGAACTGGGCGAGAGCAAAACGGTTTTAGACGGAGTGCTGAATTTTACGTATGTGCAAAATAAGGGGATGGCTTTCGGATGGCTGGCTGATCACCGGTATATTTTTATGTGTCTGTCGGTGATTCTGCTGGCGGCCATCACCGTGTTTATTTTCTTGTACCGAAAACAGGCGAATAAATGGTTAAAATTAGCTTGCGGACTCGTTATTGGCGGCGGCGTCGGCAATATGATTGATCGGGTTGCCTTAGGGTATGTTATCGATTTTATCGATGTCAGACTGTTCTCTTTTTGGACGTGGGTGTTTAATGTAGCCGATGCCGCTGTTTGTATTGGCGTCTTTATGCTGGCTGTCTATTTGTTTTTTGATTCGATCAAAACAAAGAAAGCCAACCGTACACTGACAGAGGACGCAGACGAGGAACATGATGACTGAGCTTTGCGTGGACGAGGCATATGCAGGCGAGCGCTTGGATCTGTTTTTGGCGGGCACATGCGATTTGACACGCACAGCGGCGCAAAAGCTGATTGAACAAGAGCTTGTGACAGTCAATCACATCCCGCGTGATAAAAAATATCGGCTTAGTACCGGTGAGATTGTCCGGTTTGAGCAGCCGGCCCTTGCGCCGCTCGAGGCAGTGCCGCAGGATATTCCGCTTTCGATTGTCTATGAAGATGATGATGTGATTGTGGTGAACAAGCCAAAAGGTATGGTGGTACACCCAGCCCCCGGACATCTGGACGGAACGCTGGTCAACGCGCTGCTCCATCACTGCGCCGGCACATTGTCGGGTATTAACGGGGTGATTCGCCCGGGTATTGTGCACCGGATAGACAAAGACACAAGCGGTCTTTTGCTGGTTGCCAAAACGGATCGGGCGCATGTGCATTTAGCAGCGCAGATCAAAGAACACAGTCTTGCCCGCTTTTATGAAGCCATTGTGATTGGCCGTATGAAGGAAACAGAGGGAACCATCAATGCACCCATTGGCAGGAATCCGGCCGATCGAAAAAAAATGGCGGTGCGCGCCGACGGCAGACCGGCGGTAACGCATTATCGGGTCATTCGCCAATATGATGGGTTTGCACATCTAAAGCTTCAGCTTGAGACAGGCCGGACACATCAGATTCGCGTCCACATGGCGGCTATGGGACGGCCGGTTTTGGGTGATCTTGTCTATGGAAACGGGAAAAACAGCTTTGAGAAAAAGAATGCTTCGATTTTGTGCGGGCAGTGCCTGCATGCGAAAGCAGTTGGCTTTACCCATGTCAATGGAGAGACGCTGTATTTTGAAAGCGACCTGCCTGAATATTTTCAAACGATATTAACGAAATTAAATGGGAATAAGAACGATGAATCCGAACTGGGCACAGGGGAAAATCATTTTTTCTGATATAGATGGCACTTTTTTAGGGATAGACGGCGCGCGGGCTGAAAAAAATTACGAAGCGGTGGCATCGTTTATTCAGGCCGGCGGCCTTTTCACCTTTAATTCTGGGCGAATGCATTTGGACGGCGTAGTGC
This sequence comes from Clostridiales bacterium, assembly GCA_022791195.1. Lineage (GTDB taxonomy): Bacteria > Bacillota > Clostridia > Oscillospirales > CAG-272 > CAKSEI01. The sequence continues at coordinate 75,910 of JAAVYP010000031.1, forward strand.
CCGAATTTGAGCGCATTGTCAATGCGCCGCAGGTTTTAAGTAATGGTGCTTTGATTCGCACGGTGAACGGCGAAATATTGCGAGAGGAATTTTTAGACAATCAGATAGCACAGAGTATTATTTCAATGCTTAGCCAGGTGTTTTCACCCGATGAAACAGGATATGAGTGTTTTATGGATGAAACCGGCGAGCGGTGTTATAAAGTCTTTTTCTGGGCGAAACCGGAACAAACGGTTCAAATGCATCGTATGGTCTATGAGCGGTATGGGGATGAAATCAGCTATTTTTATTCCTGTCCGTCGATTATTGAATTTATGAAAAAGGGCGCCTCAAAAGGCCATGCGCTTCGGTTTGTCAAGCGCATGTACGAAGAGCAGGGTATACCTTTAACCGCTTATGCGATTGGCGATTATCAAAACGATATTGAAATGTTAAAGTGCGCAGATGTTGCCTGTTGTCCGGCGAATGCATCGGATGAAGTAAAATCCATTTGCCGGCAAATATTATGTCATCATAGTGAGGGCGCAGTAGCTGATTTGATAGAACACATTAAAGGGGGAGTATAAACGATGAGCACACTCAAAATAACCAACGCAAATCTTTTCGACGCAAAAACAAAGACATTTGTGAAAGGGGCGTTAATCGCGCAGGACGGGATTATTACTGAGATCACCAGCGAACTGACCGATGCGGATGCCATTGACCTCGGCGGAAAATATGTGCTGCCCGGCATGGTGGATATACATACGCACGGCCGCGCCGGCTATGACTTTGATTCGGCCACGGTCGAGCAGTTTCATGAGATGCAAAGAGCCTATGCCAAAGCAGGTACAACTACCGTTATGGCGACCATTGCCTCGGCTCCTATGGCGCAGATTGAGCAATATGTGGCGAATTGCAAAGAGACAAATGCACAGCCGCTGGCTGAATGCGCCGCTTCGATTGCGGGCATTCATTTTGAAGGACGGTATTTAAATCCTTCCAAAAGAGGTGCGCACAATGCTGAATTGCTGGCCGCCTTAGATGAAAAGGAGCTGGAAGGTCTTCTGAATCAAATGAAACCCCTGCCGGTGCATTTAACGGCGGCTGTAGAAATGGAAAACGGAGAAGCGTTTACTAAAAAAGCTGTTTCAATGGGCGCTACAGTTTCGCTTGGCCATACCGAGGCAACCATGCAGCAGGCCGCTGAGGCGCTGACATGGGGCGTGACCGGCTTTACGCACACCTTTAATGCGATGTCGCCGGTTCACCATCGGAATCCGGGTACTATGTTAGCTTCGCTTTTACTGGATGATGCATGGAGCGAGGTCATTTGCGACGGGTTCCATGTTTGCCCTGAAATGGTGCTGTTGCTGCATCGCGAAAAACCGGAGGGCAAGTTGGTTCTGATTTCGGATTCCATGGCGGCTACCGGCTGTCCGGATGGCGATGATTATTCCATTGCCGGCATGCCGGTTTCGGTGAAAGACGGAAAGGCTTATACCTCGGACGGTGCGATTGCGGGCAGTACGCTGAACTTGTTTGATGGCATGAAAAATTATGCCCGTTTTGCAGGCATCAGCATAGAAGAAGCCATTCTGCATGGATCGTTGTACCCGGCGCAAATGGTTGGTATAGACGGCCAGTGCGGCTCTATCGAAGTGGGCAAGCGTGCTGATTTGCTGGTTGTGGACAATCTGAACCCAGAGGATATGCCGCTTGTCGATGTCTTTGCCAATGGATATCAGCTCAACAAATAAAAGCATTATAGAGGAGTAAAGTTTGAAAATAACGTACCATTGAAATGGGAAGTTAATTGTTTTCAGACATGATAGCGCCTTCCGCTTCTGGCGGGGGCGCATTTCGCAGACAGCGAAATCGACACAAATGAAGAGAAAGGCAGGGCCATATTTATGGAAAAAGAGAAGTTTTATTTAACTACAGCGATTGCATATGCCTCTCAAAAACCCCATATCGGCAATGTGTATGAAATTATTTTAGCCGACACGATCGCGCGTTATAAAAAGCAGCGCGGTTATGATGTTTATCTGTGCACCGGAACCGACGAGCATGGTCAGAAAATCGAAGATTTAGCGCAGCAAAAGGGCGTCACACCGCAGGAATATGTCAACGGTGTGTCTGACGAAATCAAACGGATTTGGCGTAGCATGAACACGTGCTTCGACACGTTTATACGCACGACCGATGATTTCCATGTGCAGAGTGTACAGAAGTTGTTTAAGCAGCTGTATGATCAAGGGGATATTTATAAAGATAAATACGAGGGATGGTACTGCGTGCCCTGTGAGTCTTTTTTCACAGAAACGCAGGCAAAGGACGGCCTTTGTCCCGACTGTGGCCGCCCAGTCAAACGTACTGAAGAAGAGGCTTATTTCTTTAAAATGAGCCGTTATGCTGATCGGCTGATGGAGCATATCGAAAAAAATCCTGACTTTATTGAGCCCGAGTCAAGAAAAAAGGAAATGATCAACAATTTTCTAAAACCGGGTCTGCAGGATTTATGTGTTTCCCGTTCCTCCTTTAAATGGGGTATCCCGGTTTCGTTTGATGATAAGCATGTGATTTATGTGTGGATTGATGCTCTTTCCAATTATATAACAGCGCTTGGTTATGACAAAGAGCAGCCGGGTGAAAATTTCAAAAAATATTGGCCTTGTGATGTGCATATCGTGGGCAAGGATATTATGCGTTTTCATACCATCTATTGGCCTATTATTTTGATGGCGCTTGGCTTGCCGCTTCCTAAGAAAATTTTTGGCCACGGATGGCTGAATTTCGGCAGCGATAAAATGAGCAAATCGAAGGGCAATGTTATTTATTCAGATGATTTGCTGCCTCTTTTGGGTGTTGATGGCGTCAGACATTATGTGCTGTCTGAAATGCCTTATGCGGCGGACGGCTCTATCACCTATGAAGCGATGATCAGCCGGTACAATACCGATTTGGCCAACAATTTGGGCAACCTTGTGAATCGTACCGCTGCCATGACCAAAAAATATTTTGGTTCTGTCATTCCGGAGCCTGGCGCACAGACAGAATTGGATCGGGATTTAAAAGAAACCGCAAGCAAAGCGGCTGCCTTGGTGCAGGAGCGGTTAGATTCTTATCATGTCGCTGATGCGCTGGAAGAAGTGTTCGCCCTATTCAGACGGGCCAATAAGTATATTGATGAGACGGCTCCCTGGCTGTTGGCCAAAGACGAGGCAAACAAGGCGCGTTTGGGGACAGTCATTTATAATCTTTTAGAGGTGATTCGCATTGGCGCGGTGCTCTTGGCGTCGTTTTTACCTGAAAGTGCCGAAAAGATTTTAGCTCTGTTGGGCGGCGCTGAATCGGCGTGGGAAAGCGCGTTTTCATTTGGTGCCTTAGTCCCCGGTGTCCACATTGGTGAGCCGGCCGTGCTGTTTGCAAGATTGGATGAAGAAGCTGTTCTTGCTGATATACAAGCAAAAAAACAAGCGCAGCATGAAAGCGCTGAAGAAAAAAAGCCAGAAGGCACGGCGCATGAAGGCTTGGCACTAATTTCGATTGATCAGTTTATGCAACTTGAGCTGCGGTCTGCACAGATTGTGGCGTGCGAACCGGTGCCGCGTGCTAAAAAACTGCTGAAACTGCAAGTGGATCTTGGTTTTGAAACAAGACAGATTGTCTCGGGTATAGCCGCTCACTATGGCCCGGACGATTTGATTGGCAAAAAAGTGATTGTGGTGGCCAATCTGGCTCCTGCGAAATTATGCGGCGTGGAAAGCCAAGGCATGCTGCTGGCCGCTGGTGAAGATCCCATTCGTGTTGTTTTCCTCGATCCGGAAACGCCGAATGGCGAGAGGATTCGATAGGATAAAGACATGAAGATATTTGATTCACACGCACATTATGATGATTTGCGTTTTGAAACAGAATATGAGGGAGGGCGGTCTGCCGCCCTTTCTTATGTGTTTTCTCACCAGGTTCATCGTATTGTCAACGTGGGCGCGAATATTCCCACATCGATTGAAAGCACAGCGCTTGCCGCACAGTACGATGGCATTTTTGCGGCGGTAGGCATACATCCATGCGATTGCGGAAAAAGCGGAACGCTGGCATACGAGATGAATGAAATCAAGCGGCTGGCCAAGGAACCTAAGGTAGTGGCTTTAGGTGAAACGGGTCTTGATTATCATTATACACGAGAAAACGAACAACAGCAGCATGCATACTTTCATGCGCACTTAACGCTGGCGGAAGAATTGGGCCTGCCGGTGATTGTGCATGACAGAGAAGCGCATGGAGACAGTCTTGCTATTGTCAAAGAACATCCGGGTGTGCAGGGCGTGTTTCACAGCTTTTCAGGCAGCAAAGAATTGGCAGAGGAACTGTTTCGGCTCGGATGGATTGTTTCGTTTTCAGGGGTCGTTACCTTTAAAAATGCAGCGCGCATGCAAGAGGTGGTAGCAAGTGTTCCGCTTGATAAAATGATGATAGAGACTGATTGTCCCTATCTGACGCCTCATCCGCATCGGGGGGAGCTGAATCATTCCGATTACCTGGTCTATACCATTGACAAAATTGCGCAGATTAAGGGGGAAACTCCCGAACGGGTAGCCGAGGTGACGTATCAAAACGCTTGCCGCTTTTATCATCTGAACCCGTAAAACAAAAAACCACAGGGAAGCGCATCCCTGTGGTTTTTTATAGAGTCAATATATAAAAATGAGTTACCTTTTTTCAAAAAGGTAACTCAAAATACAATTTGTATTACTTTACGCCATTTTGTTCAGCGCAACGGTATACTGGCTCTTTTTTCTGGCCGCTTTATTCTTGTGCAGAATGCCTTTGGTTACAGCTTTGTCGGTCATAACGACAGCCTCTTTGTAAGCGGCCTCAGCAGCAGCTTTATCACCTGCGTCAACAGCTGCTTTCAGTTTTTTGCATGATGTTTTCAGTGCGGTTTTAAAAGCTTTATTCTGTGCTGCTTTTGTTGCATTAACAAGAATTCTTTTCTTAGCAGATTTGATATTTGCCATTCTGAATCTCCCTTAATATAAATAACTTCATGATATATCGTAAGGAGCGTCCAGCGCTGAGAGGGTCGCCGCTGCACCTTGCGTTCATACATTTACTTCAATATCATATCATACAAATTGCCGAAATGCAAGTTTTTTCATGAAAAAACTTGTAAAGTGAAATTAGTATAAAAAATCATTTTAACAATTTTGCACCAATCATTTTATTGCGTGCGAAACACTTGCTTCAGCACTGTTTCAATTTGTTCTGCCATATACATAAAGCCTAAATCATTTGGATGGGCGCCATCAACCGTTTCGCTGTTTCCGCCGTGTTTTAAAAAGAATTCCTCGCCATTGATAAACCATACATTTTTGTCTGCGCGTTTTAGTGCGTTTTGGTAATTTGTTTCTATAATACTGCGTCGCATTTTTCCCTCTGGCGACAGTGGCGTCTGAGGGCGGGAAATCATGATGACAGGCAAATCCGGCCTTTGAGCGCGAACGCGAAGAAAGAAGCGTTCATGTGTGTTTTGCAGATGTTCAACAGTCGGTGCATTATGATCATAGTCGTAAACAAAAACCGACATGGGCAAATTTGCGATATAATCGGCCATCGCGTCTTCGCCTTTTGCATTGCCGGAAAAACCTAAATTGATAAAATCACAGTCCAGATCGCGCGCGATTATGCTCTGATAGGCGTTTCCCGGACGCGAGGCGCATCCCCCTTGTGTGATAGAGGAACCATAGAATACGATTGGTTTTGTATACCGGTATTCAGTAGGACTTTGAATCGCTGATCCGTTTTTCAACCCAATCTGAAGCGAACGCACTCCGCTATATAACGGAAAATGTATGGTGATATCGCGCATGGAGTACTCGGTTTCTCCGGTTAGCAATCTCATATTAATGCGGGATTCATATATACAGGTATCGGCAACATCTCGTGGAGGGATAAAGGTTCCGCTGTATCGATTTTCTCCTTTATCAAGATAATAAAGATCAAACCCTGCGCTGCCGCACAATGTCATATGCGGCATGTTTTCTACGCGGTGCAGCTTCGCGCGGATTGTAATAAATGGAGAATTCGTGCGGAATCGAATACGACCGCCTGCCGTATGAGCGTTGAGAACAGATACCCCATCGCTCACGGCACCGGCAATATGTGTGGGCATGCGTAAAAATGTACCGCCGGTTTGAGCCGGCGTGAGTAACCCGTAAATTCGGAAAGGGGCTTCGGTACTATCCCAAAATGTTGTATCTGTATCAATTTTATTTTCATTGGTTTGGAAATTTTGATCAATCTGTTCAATCTTTGTTTGTTTCATGCGAATCTCCGTTTTGCTGTTTTTCGTAGTAGCGTATGTGTTTATCATGCAGTGAATGATCATGCTTCTGTGCGCATTATAGCAAATTCCTTTTGATTTAGCAAGAAATCTTAGACGAATATTCCATATAGTTTTCAAATTACCCTTGACATGGCAAATTTGTTGTGGTAAACTAAACAATATTATTATCCTCGGGGATTATCGGCATTTTTGCAAAATAAGCTGCTTCTTCGGTGGATATTTGCTCTACTAATTATTATAAAATTTAGCGAATAAAGGTGAAAAACAAATTGCGGTGTACCCGATTAAATGAGGTGCTCGCTTTTACAGTTGGATAACGCCCGGCTTATAATTTACCAGTAACCAGCTTGGTATAGGAGAGGGAATGTTAATTAATTGTAAATTCGAGAGACGTCATTTCATTGGTATACCCGTTTTTATTGTTGAAATGGAGGAACAAAGCAATGGTCAAACCCCATAAGATGGGCAAAACGACAAGAATGAGCTTCTCAAAAATTGATGAAGTCATTGATATGCCGAACCTTCTTGAGGTCCAGAAAAAATCCTACAATTGGTTTTTGGATGAAGGCCTGAACGAGGTTTTGCGTGATGTGTCACCGATTGTTGACTATTCAGGCAATTTGCAAATTGAGTTTGTCAGTTATTCGATTGACAAAACCCCGAAATATCCTGTAGAGGAGTGTAAGGAACGGGACGTCAATTATGCAGCGCCGCTTCGCGTGGTGGTTCGCCTGTTTAATAAAGAAACGGGAGAGATTTCCGAAAAAGAAATCTTTATGGGCGATTTCCCGCTGATGACCGAAAACGGTACCTTTATTATTAACGGTGCTGAACGAGTGGTTGTCTCGCAGATTACCCGTTCACCTGGTATGTATTATGAATCCAGCATGGATAAATCAGGCAAGCGGAATTATTCGGCCACGATCATTCCATACCGTGGTGCATGGCTGGAATATGAAACCGACGTCAATGATGTTTTCTATGTGCGGATTGATAAGAACCGGAAAATCCCGGTGACTGTTTTGATTCGCGCGCTTGGTATTGATACCGATGATAAAATTAAGCAGTTGTTCGGCGAAGATGTAAAAATTCTTGCTACCATTGAAAAAGATGGCATGAAGGATGCTGCCCAGATGAACGGCAGCAGCGAGCGGGACGAAGCTTTGAAAGAAATCTATAAAAAGCTGCGTCCGGGTGAACCGCCTTTGGTGGAGAGTGCGCTGACGCTTGTGAGCAATTTGTTCTTTGATCCTAAGCGTTATGATCTGGCGCCTGTCGGCCGATATAAATTTGATAAAAAAATGGGCATTGCGCCGCGTATTGCCGGCCGCAAGCTGGTAAGCGACGCTGTTTCGACGATCACGGGTGAAGTTTTAGCCGCTAAGGGCACGGTAGTGAGTGCGCAGCAGGCGGTTGAGCTTGAAAAAGCCGGCGTGAATGAAGTGATTGTCATGGCGGAAGACGGTACCGAGTGCCGCATTTTTTCCAATGGCATGGTGTATCCCGAGAGTGTTCTTGGTTATGATCTGTCCGAAATTAAGTTAACCGGTAAAGTAGACTTAGACGTGTTAAACGAGATTATCGAAGAATGCGGACAGGATAAAAAGGCGATTCTTGAGGCCGCAAACCGGAGAAAAGGCGAGCTGTCTCCTAAGCATATTACGAAAAAAGATATTTTTGCTTCGATTAACTATTTGATTTCACTTTCTCATGATGTGGGAACAGTGGATGATATTGACCATCTTGGCAACCGTCGGCTTCGTTCGGTTGGCGAGCTTTTGCAGAACCAGCTTCGCATTGGTTTCTCCCGAATGGACAAAATTGTCAAAGAGAGAATGACCATTCAGGACAGCGATACCATCACGCCAGAGGCGTTGATCAACATTCGCCCGGTGGTGACGGCTATTCGCGAATTTTTCGGTTCTTCGCCCCTTTCGCAGTTTATGGACCAGCACAATCCGCTGGCCGAGTTGACGCATAAGCGCCGTCTTTCGGCATTGGGGCCTGGCGGTCTGTCGCGTGACCGCGCGTCTTTTGAGGTGCGTGACGTACATTATACGCACTATGGAAGAATGTGCACGATTGAGACGCCTGAAGGACCAAATATCGGTTTGATTTCCTACTTGTCTACCTATGCTCGTATTAATGAATATGGCTTTATTATGGCGCCATATCGTAAAATTGACAAAGAAAACGGCGTTGTTACAAACGAAATCGAGTATATGACGGCGGATCAAGAGGACCAGTTTATTGTGGCACAGGCGAACGAGCCGCTTGATGAAAATCAGCGTTTTGTCAACAAGCGAGTGACAGCCCGTATGAGAACTGAGATTATCGAGGTGGATGCGGCTGATGCCGATTACATGGACGTTTCGCCTAAAATGGTGGTTTCTGTCGCAACGGCTATGATCCCGTTCCTTGAAAACGACGATAACTCGCGTGCGCTGATGGGCGCTAACATGCAGAAGCAGGCAGTGCCGCTTATGATTACCGATTCTCCTATCGTGGGAACGGGTATGGAATATAAAGCGGCTATCGATTCAGGCGTTGTGGTTTGCGCGAAAGAGAGCGGAACAGTTGAAAAAGTAACCTCCAGCGAAATTACGATTCGGCGTGACGATGGCAAAAAGGATGTTTATCACTTAATTAAATTTAAGCGAAGCAACCAGGGCATTTGCGTGAATCAAAAGCCGATTGTAGATGCCGGAGATCGCGTGGAAGCCGGTGAAGTCATTGCTGACGGACCGGCCACGAATGGTGGCGAAATTTCGCTTGGTAAAAATGCGCTGATTGGCTTTATGACGTGGGAAGGCTATAACTACGAGGACGCCGTGCTGTTGAATGAACGGCTGGTTCGCGATGATGTGTATACCTCCATTCATATCGAAGAATATTCGCATGAAGCAAGAGACACCAAGCTGGGGCCAGAAGAGATTACACGTGAAATTCCCAATGTCGGTGAAGATGCGCTGAAGGATTTGACGGCGGATGGTATTGTCCGCAAGGGTACCGAGGTGCAGGCCGGCGATATTTTGGTCGGTAAGGTAACGCCGAAGGGTGAAACCGAACTGACAGCAGAGGAAAGACTGCTGCGCGCCATCTTTGGAGAAAAAGCGCGTGAGGTAAGAGATACTTCGCTGCGTGTGCCTCATGGTATGTCGGGTATTATTATCGATGTAAAAGTATTTTCACGCGAAAATGCTGACGAGTTGTCGCCCGGTGTCAACAAGGTGGTACGGGTATATATCGCTCAAAAACGGAAAATCTCGGTGGGAGATAAAATGGCTGGACGCCACGGTAACAAGGGTGTCGTTTCCCGCATTTTGCCGCCCGAAGATATGCCGTTCTTACCGGACGGAACACCGCTTGATATCGTGCTCAATCCGCTGGGCGTGCCTTCGCGAATGAACATCGGTCAGGTGCTGGAGGTACATGTGGGTATGGCGGCCAAAAAGCTTGGCTGGAAGATCATGACCCCTGTGTTTGACGGCTGTAATGATGATGATATGAAGGAATTGCTTGAAACGGCCGGTATGCGGCCGGACGGCAAAACCGTTTTGTATGACGGCCGGACGGGTGAGCCATTCGATAATCCTGTAACCGTGGGCATAATGTATTACTTAAAGCTGGATCATTTGGTGGATGATAAAATTCACGCGAGAAGTACCGGTCCTTATTCACTGGTTACGCAGCAGCCGCTCGGCGGTAAAGCCCAGTTCGGCGGCCAGCGTTTTGGTGAAATGGAGGTATGGGCGCTGGAGGCTTATGGCGCGGCCTATACCCTGCAAGAGATTTTGACCGTCAAATCGGACGACGTAACCGGTCGAGTGAAAGCCTATGAAGCCATTGTCAAGGGACAAAACATACCGACGCCGGGTGTGCCCGAATCCTTTAAAGTACTTGTCAAAGAGCTGCAGTCTTTGTGCTTGGATGTACATGTACTCGATAAAGACGGAAGCGAAATTGAAATGACACAGCTCGACGATAATGAGCTGGAACTGCCGAATTATGTACCGCCTGAAGACATTGGCGAAGCGGTACAGACGGATGAGGTTGACAATTACTTCACAGAAGAAGCTTTTGATGAAGACGAAGTTTTTGAAGTGGAGGCATACAACGACGAAAATGAAACGGATGAGTTTTAAGGCGGAGAAAATAAGCTTGGGGCTTGTAAGCTTTTGCAAGAAAGGAATGGCGTGTGAATGAACGAAAATGTATTTGATTCAATAAAAATCGGTCTTGCTTCTCCCGAGGTAATCCGGGGTTGGTCATATGGTGAAGTCACAAAGCCGGAAACGATCAATTACAGAAC
>JAAVYP010000032.1 GCA_022791195.1 Clostridiales bacterium
AAAAAAGCGATCCTTGATTTTTTTGATGATGTGTGCCACCATTTTGACAGTATCAAAAACATCGGCAAATGATTGTTTGTTATCTTCTTTTTTCTGTTTTTCTTTCTTCTTGTACTGTACATTCGTTATTTCATGTAAAAGAACAACAACATACTGCACAGCCTGTACAGCCATCCCATAAAAAATAGCTGTTTTGGCCGCATTGTCAGAGGCAACCACTAATGTAAAGGCGTTTATTTTAACCTTCAAATAACAAAAAAAGCGATCCTTGATTTTTTTGATGATGTGTGCCACCATTTTGACAGTATCAAAAACATCGGCAAATGATTGTTTGTTATCTTCTTTTTTCTGTTTTTCTTTCTTCTTTTGCTGTGCTTTTGCTTGCTTTTGTTTATCCTTATTCAGCTTTTGCTGAATCCCCTTGGCGCTGAACTGCTTCAAATCAATCTTTTGCTTTTTAGGACTGAGCCGAAAATGAAAAAAATACACTTGCAAATCAACATATAATTGATCTGTATAGAATAAATGCAGCGACAGCTTGGTGCACATGAGCCACAATAGGAGAAGCAGAACACCGAGCAAAATAAATTTCCACATTAAGAGGATTCTCCCGTCTTGATTTCAACCGACTCGTCCTTTATGCTGTCCGCAAACAATTCCAAATCCGGCAGATCGTCGAGCGAGGCAAGGCCGAAACACCGCAAAAAATCATCCGTGGTCACATATAAATAAGGCTTTCCCGGTACATCCAGCCGGCCTTTGGTCTCGATCAACTGCTTGTCCACTAAATTGGAAACCGCATAAGAACAATCAACCCCTCTGATTTGCTCTACATATGCTTTGGTTACTGGCTGATGATAAGCAACAATCGATAATACTTCTAACGTAGAAGGCGATAGAGAGCCGCCTTTTTTTATGCCTAAAGCCGCCTTCACATAAGATTGATACGCTTCTTTGGTACATAACTGACAACTGTTCTCATACAAAACAAGCTGAACGCCCCGCCTCGCGCTTTCGTCATTGTAGTAACCAGCGTATTCACAGACAACCTGCTTGATCTCTTCGGACGGCAAATCGACCAGCTCCGCCAATTTTTCATAGGTGAGCGGATAACCGGCAGCAAAAAGAGCCGCCTCGATAATCCGTTCTATTTCCGCTGTGGAAAGAGGTTTTTTGCTTAACTCTTCCATGCGCTTTCCTCCGCCTTTTGTTCTTTGATTTCAAAATAGACTGCGCTTTCGTCTGAATCGGCTGTCATGACAATTTTCTGCGCTTTAATCATTTCTAACACGGCAACAAACGAAGCAATTAACGCAGAACGATTATCCACCGTGAACAATATCTCTTCAAAAGAAACTCGTTTTTTGCCGGCAAACATCCGGCCGATGCGTTCTGCATGCTCATGAATCGACGCCACCTTTTGATGAATAATTTTTTGCAGCGTCACGTCCTGCTCTTTATTAACCGCCTGTTCCAACAGCCTGCGCTTATTCATCATACGGACAAACGCCTGTCTTAACAGCTCGATGCTTTGATCGCTCAGCTCTTCATCTGCCTCGATTTCATCGGTTTCCTTCGCATAACGCCCTGAATAAGCATCATACTGTTCCGCAAGCAGCCCAGCCGCCTCTTTAGCCTTTTTATACTCAATCAGGGCAAGCGCCAATGCCTCACGCGGATCGCCCTCATCCGTATCTTCATTCGAGGGAAGCAACATTTTGCTTTTGATCAGCATCAGCTCAGAGGCCATGGCAATAAATTCCCCTGCGATTTCCATATTCATGGCCTGCATTTCGTCTAAATAGGCCATATATTGCTCAAAAATCAGCGAAATCGGAATATCGTAAATATCCACCTGATTATCTGAAATGAGTTTCAGCAACAAATCAAGCGGCCCCTCAAAGGCATCTAACTTAAATTTAAGTGTATCCATCTTATAATAAACCTGGTATGAAACCGATAAGCCACTCAAAACCAGTGATCATATAACTTGCTAAATAATTTAACGGTATACTTAACACATCGGTCACTAACAGCAATATAATCACCAAATAAATATACCGCTCATACTGCATCACTTTAAAATAATATCTTTCCGGCAAGATAATATTCAAAATGCGAGAGCCGTCCAGCGGCGGAATCGGCAAAAGATTAAAAATCGCAAGGCTTACATTCAGTGAGGTAAAATAATAGAAAAAAATCAACGCAACAATCACAAAATTATTTATCCCAATTGCCCGTGCAATCGAAATGCCATTCCAAAAAAGAGTATAACCGCCAAGATCCACCCCCACGGCAAAGGTATAAACAGTATGATAGGCCAACAGCCCCACAAAAGCAAGCAGCAAATTGGATAAAGGACCTGCCAAAGCAGTAAAAGCCATGCCCCGCTTTCTGTTTTTAAAATAATGCGGATTAATAGGAACAGGTTTTGCCCAGCCAAACCCGAACAAAACCAGCAGCAGCGTGCCGACAGGATCTAAATGATTCTTAGGATTCAAGGAGAGCCGTCCCATGCTTTTTGCCGTTGGGTCACCTAATGCATACGCCATTAATCCATGCGCACATTCGTGAACGCTTAATGAGAGCAGCGCCACAATCACAATCATGAATATGGAGATTAACGAAAAGAAATCTCCAGATAACAAACTTCGTATTAATTGAATGATCATGTTTCCTCAACAAAAGTTAAAAATTTTGTTCCAAAGCTCCTCTTTTCCTATCTTTTTTAAAGAGGAAAAGAGGACAATCGGCGTATTGTCAGCCACCTGCTCACAGCTTTGTATTTTTTCAAACGCTGCTTGTGACTGGGTTTTGTTCAGTTTATCACACTTTGTAGCCGCCACAATATAGGGAATGCCAGAGGCGTTCATAAAATCGAGCATCATCGCATCATCTTTCGTGACGCCCACCTTTAAGTCAATGAGCTGCACCACAGCCTGTAAGCGACCCTCTGCATAACCGCTGGTAAAATAGCCATCAGTAAGTGCAGACCACTTTCTTATTTCAGCAGGCGTTCGTTTGGCATAGCCATATCCGGGCAAATCAACAATATAAAGCTTTTCATCGACATTATAAAAATTAACCGTAACCGTCTTGCCCGGCACAGAGGAAACACGCGCCAAACTCTTGCGCCCTAAAAGGCTATTAATCAACGAGCTTTTTCCCACATTCGAGCGCCCTGAAAAAGCAATTTGCGGGAGCGCCTTTTGCGGAAACTGTTCGGGCAGTCCGGCCGTAACCTCTAAAGCCGTTTTTTGTATCGTTAATTTCATACTCTATTCCTTACAAACTGAGAAAGCGCCGCCATTCTTTTCCGTTTGGCTGGCTCAGCCTCCTCAATTCCCTCCAATATAATCGCATGCCGAAGCACATCTTCGATCTGTTCGCAAAAGACAAATTCAACATGCTCTTTCACACTGTCAGCCACCTGGCACATCGCGTTTTCATTCTCCTTGGGAACCAAAATCTTCGTTACGCCAGCCTTATAGGCCGCCATAGTTTTTTCGCGTAAACCACCGATCGGCAATACCTTGCCTTTCAGCGAAATTTCACCGGTCATGGCAATGTCACCGCGCACAGCACAACCAGTCAATTGACTGACAATGGCCGTTGTCATGGTGACACCGGCCGAAGGCCCGTCTTTAGGCACGGCCCCTTCGGGAAAATGGACATGAATATCTGTATCCCGGTAAAAAGATTCTCGAATACCCAAATCTTTCGCAATCGAGCGAATATAGGAAATGGCAATATTGGCCGACTCTTTCATCACATCGCCAAGAGAACCAGTGAGTATCACACGTCCCGTCCCCGGCAATGCAATCGCCTCTACCTCTAAAAGATCGCCGCCGGTTTGGGTATAGGCCATGCCATTGACAATGCCTATCCGCCCCTTGGCTGTTACCTTTTTATTCGTGATCAGCGGTTCATCTAAAAATTCTTTTAGATTGCGATTGTTTACACTGACCTTTTCTGCACCCTCTAACAGCTTCACCGCTCCTTTGCGGCAAATCGCTGCCATGCAGCGTTCCAAACCACGCACACCCGCTTCGGCTGTGTAGGTATCAATTATTGTCAGAATGGCCTGATCGGTAATTTTTAATTGTCCTTTTTGCAGTCCGGCCCGTTCAAGCTGTTTGGGGAACAAATGCTTTTTAGCGATGCTTAACTTCTCTTCCCTTGTATAAGCTTGCATTTCTATGATTTCCATTCGGTCAATGAGCGGACGCTGCACCGTTTCCAGTGTATTTGCGGTAGCAATAAACACGCATTTGGACAAATCAATCGGTATTTCCATAAAATGATCACGGAAATTTTTGTTTTGTTCTGCGTCCAATACCTCCAGCAAAGCGGAGGAAGGATCTCCATGCGTATCCATGGTGAGTTTATCAATCTCGTCAAGCAAAATCAAAGGATTTTCCACACCGGCCTCGGTGATTGCAGCCACAATGCGGCCCGGCATGGAGCCAAGATATGTTTTGCGGTGTCCCCGTATCTCGGCCTCGTCCCGAACGCCGCCAAGCGACACACGGACAAATTTCCGCCCCATGGCTTTCGCAATAGAGCCGGCCACCGACGTTTTGCCCACGCCAGGGGCGCCAACCAAGCAAAGAATCTGCGGATTTTTCCCGCCGTTAAGCTTTTTGACCGCCAGATACTCCAAAACGCGCTCTTTCACCTTGACAATGCCTTCGTGATCAGCGTCCAGTATTTTCTTGGCCTTGTTTAAATCAAGGGTGTCTGTCGTCTGTTTTTTCCACGGATATTCCAAAACGGTATCCAGATAATTATGAATCACGGTGCCTTCGGCCGCACCAAAAGGAATTTTGGCTAATTTATTTGCCTCTTTAATGAGCTTCTCCTGCTGTTTTTCATCGTCAATCAACTCTTTAATTTTAGTTAAATACTCGTTGATTTCATCGTCTTCTTCGTAACCGAGTTCATCCTGAATCACTTTGAGCTGTTCTTTAAGATAATATTCTCTTTGCCCCTGATCGACATTGACTCTTACTTTTTTATGCAGCTCACTCTCAGTTTTTAAATTAAAAATTTCTCTTTCCAATGCGTCAATGAAAATGTTATATCGCTCCATCGGGTCAAATTCACCTAAAACAGCGATTTTATCCTCAAATCGAAACAGCGCGTTGCTTGCCACGCTGTCCATCAGAAAAACTAAATCATCTATTTTTTTGATTCCCTCAACCATTTCCCTTGATACTCTGGGAATATAAAGACAAAGCTCCTCAAACAAGCTAAGAATACGATGTTTGGCACCCGTCTCAAACTGATCGGGGCTGACAAAGTAATTTTTAATCATCACTTCTGCAAAAAGTTTGTCATTGCTTTTTACATAATCAATCGCCTTACCGCGGCTAAACCCCTCTGCTGATATACGTATATTCCCATCCGGCAGTTTAATCACCTGATTAATGGCGGCAATGATACCTATATCATTCGAAAAAGTCTCTGCTTCAGCCGTCCTCACCAGTTCTTTTTGCCCTAAAATAAAAATTTCACTGTCATGCTCATCCGCCCATAGACAATTTTCAATGGCCTCCGCTTGCGACAGTTCTAACGTCAGCGGTCCGCCGGGGAAAATCACTTGTCCCTGCAAAAAAATCACAGGCAGCGTTTTTTTCAATATTTTTTCAATTTCTATCGACATTATATTCTCCATATTATATCACAAGGTTTAGACAAACAGAAAGCTTGATGGTTTTAGCAAAGCCGAAATGTTGCCAACGCCGAGTAACAAAACAAACTTTCAAAGACAAAGCCGTAAGGCTTTTTTTATTCTATATATTTAACGGTGCCGGTTTTATTGGCAGAGCATGCAAACGCACGGTCAGTTAAATTATCTAAGATAAAGCCGTCAAGCTTTTTCTTATTATATCATAAGCCCCCCCGCATTTCAACCGCCTTTCGATCTGTCAAAATGATTTCACACTGCATAAGATATATTGAAATAAAAAACAAAGGAGAAACCATATGGATTCAAGAAGAAATTTTTCTCGATATGGCATGCCAGCGAACATATCAATGGGTATGCCAAACAGAAATATAACCCCTGCCATGATGCCCGCCGGCTGTAAACCGATGAGCGGCGGTTATCCCGCCAGAACGCAGAATATCACAGCATATTCACTCTCCATGGTATACGCACCAAAGCAGTCGTTTGACCAATTATATGACCTGCATACAGGACTGCAAAACGGGACCATTTTTAAAGAATTAAATCTGCCGTTTGCGCCGGGTCGGAGGTGCTAAAAATGGAAAACAACAAAAACACACTTCTTTATAATGTACAAAAAACAGGCTTTGCGCTCGTTGAGGCCAACTTGTATTTAGACGTATATCCGGAAAGCGAAGAGGCCCTTCAATACTTTTATGATATGAGAACAAAATACGACGAAGCCGTCAAAGAATATGAAGCTGTGTGCGGGCCTTTAACAGCCAGCGCGAACACCAGCAGTCACTGGGATTGGATTCTGACACCGTGGCCTTGGGAATTGGGGGTAAACTAAATGTGGATTTATGAAAAAAGACTGGAATATCCTGTCAATATCAAAACACCAAATGCAAAACTTGCCGGTGCCATCATCTCGCAGCTGGGCGGCCCGGACGGCGAAATGGGTGCGGCCACCCGCTATTTATCACAACGCTATACCATGCCCGACCGCAAAATCATCGGCGCGCTTACTGATATCGGCACAGAAGAGTTGGCGCATATTGAAATTGTTTCGGCCATTTTATATCAACTCACACGAAACTTAACCATTCAAGAAATTAAGGACAGCGGTTTTGACAAATACTTTGTCGATCATACAACTGGTATTTATCCGCAGGCCGCTTCAGGTATGCCCTTTTCGGCCAGCACACTCCAATCAACCGGTGACACATTTGCCGATTTAAATGAAGATTTGGCTGCGGAACAGAAAGCCAGGCTCACATATGACAATATCCTGCGTCTGTCGGATGATCCCGATGTGAGCGACGCTATCCGCTTTTTAAGAGCCAGAGAAATTGTGCATTATCAGCGTTTTGCCGATTGTCTGCGTATTGCACAGGATAATTTTGAAGACAAAAGCAATTTTTATCGTTACAATCCAGAATTCGACAGAAACTAAACAAAAGTTTATTTCGTTTATACAAATGGCCGCTTGGTTTAAAGACTGAAGTAGTCAATAGATAGTAGACACAAAAGTACTAAGCCACCAGTTCTGATCTAAAGAGGACTGGTGGTTTTCCTTTTAGTTTACGAACAGGTCGTTCGTAGTTAAAGTAATGGATTGCCTCTTCAATAACGGTGCGCAAATCATCGCACTCCCAATACCGGAAGTGCTTTCTAAGAGCATCTTTAAATCTGCCCCAATAACTTTCCATTACAGCGTTGTCGCGAGGGTTGCCGGATCTTGACATACTTTGAATTACATTGTATTCTTTAAGTAGGTTGCAATAACCTGCTGATGAGTACTGGACACCTTGGTCGCTATGCAAAAGGACTTGGTGTTCAGCGCTCATTTTCTTTTTCAAGAGACGCTCAGCCGGTCTCATAACAAGGAAGTTGTCAAAGGTATCGCTAAGTTCCCATTCCACGATCTCGTTGTTAAATAAATCCATGTAGCCTGCAAGATAATACCATTTGCCATTGTGCTTTATGTAGGTAACGTCAGTTACGATCTTTTCCAAAGGTCGTTCAGCTCTGAACTTTCTGTTCAGCACATTCGCATATCGTATGTGCTCTAATCCTTGTGCTATCGGTGCCCTACGGCGACGGGTGTAACCGTGTATTCCAAGCCGCTTCATAGATTTCCAAACCGTTGGGTCGCTGACAACCCAACCAAATTCAAGGCATAGTTTGTCCCTGATCTGACGATATCCCATCATAGGATGATGGTTATGAATGTCCAATACATAGCTATCTAATATCTGATTTGTCTTTTCATAACGATTAAGCTGACCATCTCGTTTCAACCACTTGTAGTAACCGCTACGGGATACGCTGTAAATGCTGCATAGTTCACTAACAGAGTGTTTATCTGTCTGCTTTTGAATGTCAGCATACATCTGCTGAATCATTTTCTTTGGGCATCGCCCCCCTTTCGTTCGTTGAGTTTTTTAGGCGAAGCACCTCTGCTTCTTTCTTTACCAGTTCTCGCTTCAGTAGTTCGACTTGGTATTGCAGTTGTTCCTCATAGGTAAGTTCCTTCCGGCGTTCATACCTGGCAAGAGGATTGCCTGGCTTCTTCTTAGGCTCTAAACCCGCCTCTCCTTCTGCCTGATATGCCTTGACCCAATTCCTAACCTGTCTATCGTTACAGCCAATTTCCCTAGCTAACACCTTGGCTGCTTCTCCTGATAGGTTCCTTTTGACGATGGCCAGTTTCTCTTATTTACTGCGTATAGTGTACTTCCTTGCCATATTACCACCTCCATTTCCTATAATAGCATAAAAAAATAATGGTAGGCACTTTTCTGTCTACCATTATTTTATCACTTCAGTTTAAAGACCAAGCGGCTTGATTTGTTGAATGCAGTTTATCATTGTAAGAACAACCTATCAAAAGTCCCAGTGAATTTCAATGGGAACGTCCTTGGTTTTGGGTATTCTCTTGCCCACGGAAATGTAGTCAATCAAGATTTCAACCATCTCTCTGCTAAGATGTTCGGGGTTGGTGTACCTCTCAATCAGCTCACGGCGGTTGTCACCGACTTCCATCTTGATTTCGATTTCTTCGATCTGTCTGCGCCCGTCGGAAATCAGTTTTTCCAAACGCTCACGGTCAGCGATAAAATCTTTGGACAGCTCTGTATAATCAACGGCATTGATAAGTCCCTTGACCTTATCCATGTACAAATCGCGAATGCCCTTTGACAGCTCTGCAACACGCTTTTCATAGGCGGCAATGTTGGCAAGAATCGCATCTTTCTGCGACTGTAGATTGCTGCAAAACTCAATTTTCCGTTCCAAGTCATCTTTGTCAAGATACTCTGCGGATAGCCGATTTAACTCGTCAATCACCATCTGCTCCAGCTTGTCAACCGAGATAAAGGAGCCGATGCAGGCATCTTTTGCCACATGACGGTTAGAGCATTGCAGGTAATGCCTGCCACGATTTTTGGACGAGCGCATCACATAGCCGCAGTTAGCGCAACGGGCTTTTCTTGCAAACAGACCGATAGTGCCTACATCAAAAGGCTTCGCTCGTTCCTTCACCATCTTTTGCACCTTATCCCAAAGCGCACGGTCGATAATGGGTTCGTGTGTTTCCCCAACTCTGTACCATTGTTCTTTCGGACGCGGTTTGTTTTGCTTTGTTTTGTAGGAAATGCTGCCGTATTTGCCTTGCACCATATTGCCAATGTAAATTTCATTCGTCAGCATATCGGAAATCGCAAAGTATTTCCAAAGGGTACTGTTCTTGGCTTTGGGCTGTTGATAGCGCAGGCCATGCAAACGCTTGTATT
This sequence comes from Clostridiales bacterium, assembly GCA_022791195.1. GTDB lineage: Bacteria > Bacillota > Clostridia > Oscillospirales > CAG-272 > CAKSEI01. The sequence goes on from JAAVYP010000032.1 coordinate 9,469, forward strand.
CGGTCGGATTTGCGTTCTTCCGCGTCTTTCAGAAATCGGTTAAATTCCGGGCGGCGGCGGTCCGAGCCTGTATAATCGTCGTCACTGTATATGTCGTAAAGTTCCCACCCCGGTTCATTAGCGTACCCGAGCAACATAGCCTTTTGGTTCTGTATATTGCCTGAGTCATCGGTTTCAAATTCTTTGTTTCTATCCTCTTCGGATAAACGGCAATAAATCGCTGCTTTCATGTTCGTATCTCCTTAGAGACAGAACAATTTGCTTTCACATCTATTATATTGTAGGTGATTGTTTGCATCACAGCTTTTCGCAAAAATTTACGCTTTTGCCTTTCTCCAAAGCGTTGATAAGCAGGGTCCACATTTTTGTGAATTCGCTTTTTGTAATTGTGCTTTCGCCGCTTTTGAAAACACTCTTGCAAACGCTCGCAGATGCTTCTTTCCCTTGCATAATCTACCTCTTTCCAATTATTACTACACTATATGAACAGTGGTAGGTCCGCTATTCCGAGAGTGCATACGAAGGCTGAAAAGGGCGGTTGCATTAGCAAGTAAAAAGAAAAGCACACTTCAAGCAGAGTGCAGAAGGAATAGACCATCTCATGATTGGTTAAACATGGCATGCATTTTTTGGCTAAAATGGTAAAATATTAAAATTTTATTGACTTATCTGTGCAAAAATGTTACGATTAACGCTGTAAAATACATGAATTTACACAAAAACCGAAAGATAGATCAATCTGTGCGATAATACCATCGCTTGAAAAGTGAACACATGATCAAAATTATATATAGTGAAATTATGCCATAATAGAAAAATAATTTTCAAAAAAATAAAAAGGCTTCCCGAAGGAAACCTTTTTAATACACACACTGTGCAGCCGACGGTGGTCGACGATTTGAGAATTCTTTTATTTGAACTCGTAGTGTAATTTTGTAGGGACATACAAAACCGACTATAGTATAGCAAAATAAGGACGAGGTGTCAATATGAAAAACAATAAAAATTATTACTTGGGTCTTGATATTGGTACGGATTCTGTTGGATATGCTGTAACCGATGAAAATTATGACCTTGTAAAATGCAAAGGTGAACCCATGTGGGGTGTTCACTTGTTTGAGAGTGCCAAATTAAATGATGAGCGAAGGAGTTTCAGGACGGCACGCCGCCGTTTAGATCGCCGTCAGCAACGGGTTAAACTGACGCAAGAGCTATTCGCACTTGAAATTGCAAAAGTTGATGCAAATTTTTATCAGAGGATCAAGCAAAGTTCGTGGTGGAGAGAGGATACACAAGATTCTCGTTCCTTGTTTTGCGACGAAGATTATACAGATACAGAGTATTACAGAGAATATCCCACTATACACCACTTGATCAGCGACTTGATTCATAATCCAGCTCCGCATGATATACGGCTGGTTTATCTTGCCTGCGCATGGTTGGTTGCTCACAGAGGGCATTTTTTCAGCGATGTTTCCAAAGAAAATATCGGTGAGCTATTGGATATTCAGTCGAGTTATGACAAATTGATGGATTGTTTTGAAGAGGAACCGTGGCCATGCAATGATAAGGCACAATTTTGTAAAATACTGCAGAAGAAGATTGGTGTAAATTCAAAATATAAAGAGCTTTGCGCTTTGCTTTTCTCAGCCTCCAAAGCGCCTAAGACAGAGCCTGTTGAAGAGGAACCGTTTATCAGCGCTGAACTTATGCTCAAGCTTCTTTGCGGCGGCAAGGTTTCTTTGAAGGATCTGTTTAATAATTCTGATTATGCAGATATTGAGTCATTTTCCCTGGATAGTGATGACGAAAAGCTGGCAGAAATATTGGCTGTGCTTGGCGATGATGCGGATCTTATAAAGGTGTTGAAGGAGTTGTATGACTGTGCGGTGCTGGCAGATATACTTTCAAGCGCGAAATATATATCTGATAAAAAGGTTGCCGTTTATGAAATACACAAGTCAGATTTGTCGCTTTTGAAGCGACTTGTAAAGAAGTATGCTCCGAAAAAATATGCGGAGGTTTTTCGCGATGAAAACAAACCGGGATATGCATCATACGTCAAAGCAGGTAAAGCCGATGATTTCTCAAAATACATAAAAGGAATATTTAAGGATGTCACCGTTGATGCACAGGATCAAGCCGCATTTGCCGATATGATCTCTCGGCTGGAAACAAAGTCTTTTTGCCCGAAACAAGTCAATTCCGATAACCGCGTTATTCCTTATCAGGTGTATTGGGTAGAGCTGGAAAAAATTTTGGAAAACGCTGCGAAATATCTTCCGTTTTTACATGAAGTTGATGAGCAGGGGTATGTTACCAAAGACAAGCTTTTGTCGATCATGGAATTCAGAGTGCCGTATTTTGTCGGGCCGCTGAACAGTGCAAGCAAGTTTGCTTGGATAAAGCGTAAAGCAGAAGGTAAAATATATCCGTGGAATTTTGAGGAGAAGGTCGATCTTGAAGCAAGCGAGCAGGCATTTATTGATAATATGACAAACACCTGTACATATCTTCCTGATGCAGATGTGATGCCGAAAAACTCTCTTCTTCACGAGAAATTCCAAGTATTGAATGAGATTAATACGCTTTCGATAAATGGTGAAAGAATTTCTGTTGAAGTAAAACAGAGGCTTTATCAGGAACACTTCATGACACGTAAAAAGGTAACAAAAAAGTCAATCAAAACATTTTTGCAGCTTAATAATCTTTATAGCAAGGATGATTTAGAAACGCTTAGCGGAATTGACGATGTAGTAAAAAGCTCTCTCTTTTCACATATTGCATTCAAAAATCTATTGAACAACAAGCAATTGACGATTGATAACGTAGAGGATATCATTTGCCGCAGAACTTATACCGAGGACAGCAGCCGCTTCGCTAAATGGCTCAAGGATTCATACCCGCACCTTTCTGAAGAAGACAGGCGTTATATTTCTAATTTGAAGTTTAAGGATTTTGCAAGGCTGTCCAAGGAGCTTTTGTGTAACATATATGGAACGGAAGCGGATACTGTTACAGGCGAAGCGGTGAATATGATTGACAGAATGTGGAACGAAAATCTCAATCTTATGGAAATTCTTTCCGACCGGTATACATATCGAGGCGCTATCGAAAAGCATTCTCAAGACTATTACGGCAAGCATCCGAAGAGTCTTGACGAGCGTATGACAGAAATGTGCCTTTCCAATGCAGTCAAGCGCCCGATTATTAGAACGCTTGACATTGTTTCTGATGTTGTAAAAGTCAGGAGACAAGCGCCGAAAAAGATATTTGTGGAAATGGCAAGAGGCGGAAAGCCGGAAGACAAAGGCGTGCGGACCAAATCTCGCTATCAGCAGCTAAGAGAACTTTATAAGAAATGCAGACTTGAGGATGCAAGAGAAATGGAAGCGCAGCTTGATGCTATGGGAAATGACAGAGACAACCGCTTAAGGGCAGACAAGCTGTTTCTTTATTATCTTCAACTCGGCAAAAGTATGTATTCAGGCAAAGTGATTGATATTGAGCGAATTTCCGATAAAACATATGATATTGACCATATCTATCCGCAGTCAAAAGTTAAGGATGACAGTGTGCTTAATAATAAGGTTCTTGTGCTTTCCGAGGAGAATGGCGCAAAAGGCGATAAATATCCGATTTCAGGGGATGTCCGAGACCATATGGCAGGCTGGTGGAAGTTGTTATTTGATAACGGGCTGATTACCCAGGAAAAATATAAGCGATTAATCCGTCACACGCCCTTTGATGAAAACGAGGAATGGTGTTTTATTAATCGGCAGCTTGTAGAAACCAGACAATCTACAAAAGCAGTGGCTGCATTGCTGAATGAGAAATACCCTGATTCTGAAATTGTTTATGTAAAAGCGGGCATCGTATCCGAATTCAGACAGAATTTTGATATGTATAAATCCCGAACTGTGAACGATCTGCACCATGCTAAGGATGCGTATTTAAATATCGTTGTCGGCAACGTCTATCACGAACAATTTACGCGCAAGTGGTTTATTGAAAACAGGAGCAAGTATAACTTGAAAATCAGTACCCTGTTTTCCAGACGCATAGAGGCTGGCGGCCGTTTAATATGGAATGGCAGTGAATCTATCGGTAAGATAACACATATTGTGCGCGATAAAAATACTGTTCATTTAACGAGGTACGCATTTTGCAGAAAAGGCGGCTTCTTCGATCAAATGCCCGTAAAAGCCGCTGAGGGACTGATACCGATGAAAAAAGGAATGAAAACCGAAAAATACGGCGGCTATAATAAATCGGCTGCATCATTTTTTGTTCTAATCAGATACAGTGTCGGAACAAAGACGGATGTCATGATGACTCCTATTGAGCTGCTGTACGCGAAAGAGTTTCTGGAAGATGCGGAATTTGCACGTCAATACGCAAAAAATGCAATTCAAAAGATCATCAAAAAGCCGATTGACTCTGTGGAATTTCCTTTGGGCATGAGGCAGGTGAAAATCAATACAATGTTGGAGCTTGACGGCATGAGAATGTGTATATCCGGAAAATCCAGCGGCGGTAAGTGCATCATTGTTTCATTGACTATGCCGCTTATTGTGGGATATCGGTGGGAGAAATACATGAAGAGAATGGAATCATTCATCAATAAGAAAAAAGAAGCACCCCATATGCAGAACGATGAAAAATATGACGGTATTTCTGTCGAAAAAAACCTTGAACTTTATGATTTTCTGACAGAGAAATTAAGCTCATCTGTTTATGTGAAACGTCCTGCCAATCCCGTTGAAACGCTGAAAGAAGGAAGAGATAGGTTCTTGGAGGCGAATATATTTGACCAGACGAAGTGCCTTTTGCAAATTTTGAGCGTTTTCGGAAGGGTTTCTGGTGGCTGCGATTTGAGATTGCTGGGCGGTGCGGGAAAGGCTGCTTCTACCGGAAATTTTAGTTCCTCATTAAGTAATTGGAAAAAGAATTATGCTGACGTTCGCATTATCGATCAAAGTGCATCGGGACTTTTTGAGACTCGTTCGGAAAATCTTCTTGAGCTATTATGAGCTGGCGCACAGTTGTCATTACCACCCGTTGTAAACTGGATTTAAAAATGGACTATATGGTTGTTCGCGGGGAGGATACAAAACGTATCTTCCTCGACGAGATTGCTATGCTGCTGATAGAGAATCCTGCTGTCTCCTTTACCGGGTGCTTATTGGAAGCTTTGGTGGAAAAGAAAATACGTGTCGTTTTTTGCAATGAAAAGCGCTCTCCCATAGCGGAGCTTGCGCCCTATTACGGTTCTTACGATTGCTCGCGCAAGATCAAGGCACAGATCGCTTGGTCGGAAACGACAAAGGGAACAGTTTGGGCGGATATCATATCAGAAAAGATCCGTAAGCAATCGGATTTTTTAAAAGAACTAAAGAAAGAAAAAGAGGCAGAGTTGATCCGGTCTTACCTTGGACAGATTGAACTTTACGACACGACCAACCGAGAGGGGCATGCGGCAAAGGTATATTTTAACGCTGTTTTTGGTATGGGTTTTACCAGAAGTGACGAGTGTTTAACCAATGCAGCACTTAATTATGGGTACGGCATCATGCTGTCTGCCTTTAATCGCGAAATTACTGCCTGCGGATACTTAACACAACTGGGCATTTTTCACAGCAATATGTTTAATTATTACAATTTAAGCTGTGATCTTATGGAGCCTTTTCGTATTTTGGTAGACCGCACGGTGAAGAATATGGAGCTGACCTCTTTTGAAAGCCGTGAAAAACATGCCCTGTGGAACATTTTGAACGATTATGTTTATATCGGTCATACAAAGCAAACGGTACTGAATGCAATTAAACTGTATTTGAGAAGTGTATTTGATGCTTTGAATGATAACGATTCGTCTGAAATTAAGTTTTATTTTTTACAGAAAGAAAAATAATGAGTTATCGATTCATGAGGCTATTGGTGTTTTTTGATCTTCCGACCGAAACGAACGAGGATAAAAGAAATTACAGGAAATTTCGCAGAGTCTTAATAAAAAATGGATTTATGATGCTTCAAGAGTCGGTGTATTGTCGTATGCTGATTACTCCGTCGGCTGAGCACGCAGCCATGGAAGTGATACGTAAAAACAAACCGCCTGCCGGAAGCGTACAAATGCTGTCGGTGACGGAAAAGCAGTTCTCAAAAATGGAATATTTGGTGGGCGCATTTCACAGCGAAATTATAAACAGCGATGAAAGACTGGTGATATTGTGAAGCTTGCACACCCTGCGTTTTCCGAAGTAATCAGCCTGGACGGGCATATTACCCCGACGGTGGTGATTGAAAACAAAAGATTGTTTCGTACATTAATTTGCGATTTTCGGTGTGCGATTGAGGGAAGTGATAACAATCTGGTTTTGTCAAAAAATGAAAAGATCATAGAGCTTTCTAAAAATGCTGAGCTTTTAACAGATTTCGTCCATTTTAATATCAATAAAAAGCCATTACTGAATAAAATCATAGCTGAGCTTGAAAAGGCGGCCGTTTCTTCTGAGCATTATGTAAAAACGCAGGAGTTTTTGTCGAAAGTGGAGCGAACAGTTGATGAATGGGCTTTTTCCTTTCCATGCGATATTGTTTCAAGCAAAATTTCTGTATCAACGATTTTGAAAGCTGCCGGTGTTGAGATAAGAAACGAATACGAAGGGCATATCGGAGAGGTAGAAAAAATCTTTGACTATATGGAACTTGTTCGTGAGTTTGATAGGGATAAGCTTTTTGTAACTGTGAACATGAGAGCTTATTTTGACGATGAGATCATAACTGAATTTTTGAAGACGGTCTCGTTACACGAATGCAAAGTCTTGATGGTGGAGTCACAGGCATATGCATTACTGGCACGTGAGAAAAGAATCACAATCGATGCAGATCTTTGTGAATTTTAGTAGACGTTTTTCGTTCTTTATGTTATAATCATCGCGGTACTGTTGATTCTTTTATAAAATGATTGTTCAAATCTCATGGCTTCGTAACCCATATATTCGGATATTGATCCGAATTTGAGGTTTGAGAGTAGTGTAATTTTATAGGGGACTCAAACCAGATTGATGCTGCAGTATTCATCCATCAGGTTTGAGAGTAGT
>JAAVYP010000085.1 GCA_022791195.1 Clostridiales bacterium
ATCCGTACAGTACGCATTTTTCTCCAACATCCCGCGGATTCCTCGAACCTGCCCTTCAATACGGCTCAGACGATTTTGAAGATCCTTATATTCTTTCTCTGACCGGTCTTTCGTCTTACTACATCCCTCACAGACACTCATCTCCGCTTTTCCATCCGGCTTCACATCTGCTTGTTTCTCTATTCTAGTTTCTGTTTTACCATCCATCTTATTCTTTTTTTTCTTTTTATCTGCCATTGAAATAAATTCTCCGCTTCCTTTTATACCCCTATCGGGTATTTTTCTTTATTATATACCCTAAGGGGGTATTTTGCAAGACATTTTTCATTTTTAATCATACGCATACAAAAAACGCATATCACAAAGAGCCAGATGCCAGCAGATTCTTTCTGCTTGTTCTCTCTTCGTGATATGCGTCTTCTAATTATTTCACAATTTACAACACCAGTTCCATATGATCCTTTTCATCGTACTCTACGACTATACAGTCAGTCAGATATGTTCTCTCCGGCAGAACAATCAGAACTTTGGCCGTCTTTTTCGTCACTGGCAAAGCCGCCAAATGCCAGACACCAATGTTCAGTTTTATAAAGGTCCCCTTGGGCACCAGAAAGGCTTCTGTTTTCTCAGGCACGGGATCCTTAGATGGAGGCGCGACATGCACCACTACATCGTCATTAAGACAAAGCACGCCCTCACAGGATCTATTATGATACTCCGCCATGGAGACAATCATTTTCTCCGGTTTGTCAGACTGCAGAGCCGAAAATCCCAGCGGCACGTCTCCAGCCGTCGGAAAAGATACCCGATCTGCAAAGAAACTGCCCAGAGCAAATCCTTTCGGATCCGTGATGCTGAAAAATTCTCCATACGGCCGGAAGGCCTCCTCTGTCAGTGCTTTCACTTTTACTTTCCTCATTGTTCTGCCTCTCCTTTCAACTTTACATGCATTTACTCCATCCGCAACTCTTGCAAATATTACAGCCGCCTTCAAAGATCAATAACTCTCCACACTCCGGACAGCGGATTTTTTTTTCTAAGCTCTTTACAGCTTTCGGCTTAGACGCTTTGGGCGCCACATGCACTCTTTTCTCTTCAGAGCCAAAAAGCTCTTCCTGTACCTCATTATACATGTCTAAAAGGGCATTTCCAACTGCCATTGGACAAC
>JAAVYP010000033.1 GCA_022791195.1 Clostridiales bacterium
CTTACTGTAGTTAGTATAATTGAGGAATGTGGAAAATATTCAAATGACACACATCGTTTTTATAAATTATCTATTTACAATCTGTGAAATAGTGAATATAATAAAAGATAAAGAGAATCCAAGCGAGGCAAATGATGGAACGAACCGAGTTGTTTAACCAATTAAAAAATGCTGTCAACCTTTATTTTATCGGTATTGGCGGGGTTAGTATGTCAAGCGCGGCGATGTTTGCGAAAGAGCGCGGCTATCACGTTGCCGGTTCTGATAAAACGGCATCGGCCGCTACCGAAAAGCTAAAAAATGAGGGTGTATCTGTTTTTATTCCTCACAAAGCAGACAATGTGGCGGGTGCCGATGCGGTCATTTACACAGCGGCGGTGAATATGGAAAATCCCGAAATGCGCTATGCCAGAGACCACGATATCCCTTTGGTTACCCGCGCCGAGTTTTTAGGGTTTATTATGTCCTTTTATCCGAGCCGGATCGGTGTTTCGGGCACCCACGGCAAGAGCACGACTACCTCCATGATTTCACATATATTTTTGTGTGCGTCGCTCGATCCCACCATCGCGCTGGGTGCCGAGCTTGCATGCATCGGCGGCACCTATCATATTGGCACCGGCGATGAGTTTATTTATGAATCATGTGAATATAAAGACTCTTTTTTATCCTTTGATCCGAGCATTGCGATTATATTAAATATAGACCATGATCATGTGGACTATTTTTTCACCATGGAGCAAATGGAAAAGAGTTTTAAAAAATCAATCAAAAATGCCCATACCGTCATTGCAAACGGGTCGGACGAACGGGTCGAGCGAACGGTTGCCGATTTTGGCGGCAAAGTCATTCGCTTTGGCATGGATGCGTCTTATGATTTTCATCCCGAAGGGCTTGTCTATGACCATGGCTGCGCCTGCTTTACAATTACTGCATTTGGCAAACCTCTTTGCGCTGTTTCGTTGGCGGTGCCTGGCGAACATAATGTGCTGAATGCTTTGGCGGCCGCTGCGGCCGCATATGAGCGCGGCATTGAGGCCGATTCCATCGCCAGGGGATTAGCCGGCTTTACCGGCGCCGGACGGCGCTTTGAGAAAAAGGGGCGTATTCATGATATTGATGTGTACGATGATTATGCCCATCACCCAACCGAGATTAAAGCCACGCTAAACGGCGTCAAAAAGCTGGGATATCGCAAGATATTCTGCATTTTTCAGCCTCATACGTATACGCGCACAGCCGAGCTGTTCAGTGAATTTGCACACGCCTTTTTTGGGGCTGATCAAACCATTTTTGCCGATATTTATTCGGCCAGAGAGGTCAATACCTCCGGCATCACCAGTGCGGATTTGGCAGAGGCTGTGCCGGGAGCGGTGTATTTTGACTCTTTTGAAAAGATTGTGCACTATGTGCAGCAAAATGCTGGTGCCGGTGATTTAGTGTTAACCATGGGGGCGGGTGACGTCTATAAAATCGGCGAAATGCTGCTTCAGGAAGAAGCAAGCGGACGTTTAGAACAAGGATAAGAGAAAAGATGATTGAACAGGCATATAGCGCGATTGCCAGGGGCTATGACCGCTTTAACGAAGAAATTGATTATGATGCTTGGGCGGCCTTTTGTGCCGCCTATTTCCCGGACAAGGGACTCATTTTAGATTTAGCCTGCGGTACAGGCAGCATGAGCATGGCCTTGGCCCGCCGCGGTTACGAAGTGATCGCGGCCGATCTTTCCTGCGATATGCTGGCCATCGCGCAGGAAAAGGCAGCGTCTGCTGGGCATTCCATACTCTTTTTAAACCAGGATATGACCAGGTTGGACTTGTACGGCACGGTGGACGGGGCTGTATGCTGTTTAGACAGTATGAATTATTTGCTTGACGAAAAGGATCTTCTGGCTTGTTTAAAAGGGGTATCGTTATTCCTGAATCCGGGCGGTGTATTTGTTTTTGATGTCAATACACCGTGGAAATTTAAGCATGTGTATGGGGACAAGCACTATATATTAGAAGAGCCGGATATGCTGATCGCTTGGCAGAACCAGTTTGATGAGCAAAGCGGCCTTTGCGATTTTGTGCTGGATGTATTTTCAAAAGAAAAAAACGATCTGTACCGCCGCCAGAGTGAAATGCATCAGGAGCGGTGTTATTCGTCTGCTGTCTTGTGCCAGGCGGCTAAGGACGCCGGATTTGTCATAGAGGGCATTTATTCGGATTTTGCCGGTACGGCGTATACCGAATCAGACGAGCGGTGGTATTTTGTGCTTCGTAAAAATCTTGGTGTTGCATAAAAAACTTTTGTACTTCGTAAAAAAGGGGACAGACGCGTAAAAGAAAGGAACTGTAATGGGAAAATTACTTAGATGCATGTCAAAAGACGGCAGTGCAAGACTTTTGATTGCCAATACAACCGATGTGGTAAACGAGGCTTATAAGCTGCATCACACCGCGCCTACGGCGACAGCGGCGCTCGGGCGTGTGCTGACCGGTGCATCGCTTATGGGCTGTATGTTAAAGGATAAAGGCAATACGCTGACGCTGAATTTTAAGGGAGAGGGAATTGCCGGCGGTGTAATGGCCGTGTCTGATTATATGGGCAATGTCAAAGGCTTTATCGGCAATCCGTCTGCTGATTTGCCAAACAAACCGAATGGAAAATTAGATGTTTCCGGCATTGTCGGCCCCGGCCGTCTGTCGGTGATGAAGGATCTGGGGCTTAAAGAGCCGTATGTGGGCATTACGCCGATTGTAAGCGGCGAAATTGCCGAAGATATCACCCAGTATTTTGCCGAAAGCGAGCAGGTGCCGACCGTATGCGCGTTAGGCGTGCTGGTGGATACCGATTACAGCGTGAAAGCGGCTGGTGGTGTTATGATTCAGCTGATGCCCTTTGCCGAAGAGGCGATCATCGATCAGATTGAAAAAAACATACCGGCTTATGCTGAGGTGTCTCGTCTGTTTGGTGCAGGACTCAGCAATAAGGAGATTGCCAATATTGCTTTTTCCAATATTCCTTTTGACATTTTTGATCAGTACGACATATCCTATCAGTGTGACTGTTCAAAAGAGCGTATGGAGAAAAATTTGATTACGCTTGGTAAAAAGACACTTATGGGCATCATCAGAGAACAGCATAAGATCGAAGCCTGCTGCCATTTCTGCAACCGCAAATACCGCTTTGATGTAGACGATTTGGTGCGGTGGGCGAAAGCCGGTGCATTCGCCAAAGAAGAGGCACAAAAAAATGAATCATAAAAAATGTTGTAAAAAGTGTTGACAAATAAAATACACTATGATATAATACAAACCGTCGTGGGCGATAGCCCATGATAAACGGGAGCATAGCTCAGTTGGGAGAGCATCTGCCTTACAAGCAGAGGGTCATAGGTTCGAGCCCTATTGTTCCCACCAA
>JAAVYP010000034.1 GCA_022791195.1 Clostridiales bacterium
GCAAATCCTTCCTCAACGAAATCACCCCCTGCAACGTTATTTTCAGAATCTTAGAATTTGATCAAATGGAGCTGTAATTTTTCTGCAAACCGGGCACCGATCTTGAATGTTTTGCCTATTGGAAGGAATATTGCGAGCAGTTCTTATACGATCTTGGCATACAAAAAGAGAATTTGAGACTAAGAGATCATGACAAGGACGAGCTGTCTTTTTACTCCAAAGCTACGACAGACTTTGAATTTCTCTTTCCGTTTGGCTGGGGCGAATTATGGGGCATTGCAGACCGCACTGACTACGATTTATCACAGCACGCCAAACATTCGGGCGAATCCATGGAATATTTTGATCAAGAGCAAAACGAGAAGTACGTACCCTATGTTATTGAGCCTTCGCTCGGCGCAGACCGGGTAGCACTGGCTTTCTTGTGCAACGCTTATGACGAAGAAGAAGTGGGTGAAGGCGACACAAGAATTGTGTTGCGGCTGCATCCGGCGCTGGCTCCTATCAAGGCCGCTGTTTTGCCCCTTTCCAAAAAGCTCTCTGGTGAAGCAGAAAAAGTCTACGCTATGCTGGCTAAAAAGTTTAATGTAGATTTTGATGAAACCGGATCTATTGGTAAACGATATCGCCGGCAGGACGAAATCGGCACACCTTTCTGTATCTGTTATGATTTCGAGTCGGGAACAGACGGCATGGTCACCGTGCGGGACAGAGATACCATGCAGCAGGAAAGAATGCCGATTACAGAGCTTGAAAGCTATATAGAGGCACGGCTTACATTTTAACTTATATAAAACAAAGGATGTCTAATGAAACGAATTGCCCTGATTGCACACGATAACATGAAACCAGCGCTGATCGAATGGTGTGAACACAATAAAACGATATTAGCGCAGCACGATTTATGCGGCACCGGCACCACGGCGGCAAAAATTAGCGAAAAAACCGGCCTTTTGGTAAAAGGCTACAGCAGCGGCCCTTTGGGCGGCGACCAGCAGATCGGCGCGAAAGTGGCCGAAGGTGCCATTGACATTATTATCTTTTTTTCGGATCCGCTGACGGCACAGCCACATGACCCGGATGTAAAAGCACTGCTCCGCATTGCGCAGGTTTACGATATACCAATCGCCAACAATCGGGCAACGGCCGATTGCATTGTAAAATCGGGGTTATTGGCATAAAAACAACCATCGTTTACAAACAAAATCAATTTGTCATTTCCTGAGATACGAAACCCAATTTTTATGAAGCGATTCAGAGATTCCACGGCAATAGTTCATCTATCATCTTACAGACAGCGATCAATTTGTATTTACTTTAGGAGGTATACCAGGTGAATAAAATCGATCTTACGGAAGACACAATCATTGAAATTGGCAAATCAATATCATTATCTAAATACCGTGCCTATTTTCAAGAAAAAACAGGTGATGATTTATCGGGCTTTGCCTTTCAGTCTTGGTTGAATACACAAGCGGGCAAAACGCTGAAAGAGGCTCTTTTGGCATATGGTCAAGCACGAAAGCCAAAATGTATGGAAGAGTTATTGTTAGAAAACCGATTTTCTATGATTTCTGATTCTGACAAAGACTTTATCATTCAATTTGATAAAGAAATTCGGTGTTTAGGATATGACTTTGGCGGCCACATTGGCGATGGTTATTGTTGGGGTAAATACATGATTATTTACGCTAAAACAGGGATTAAAGCCAAAAAAGTGGCGGCAAGAATCTTTATTCGGATGGACTGCATTATAGTAAGACTGTTTTTAAACAACATTGATAAACACCGTTCTTATATTGAAAATACACCGGCACACATCAAAGAAGTCTTCACGAACGATCATGGAAATTGCACTTGCGAACCTAAAAAAGAGCATTGCCGTATGAGAAAATCTTACGTAATTAATGATCAGCTCATTGAAAAATGCGGCGGCACGGTATTTGAATTTTGGAATCCATCCGTTGAAAAATTGCCTGACTACATGAATTTACTAAAAGAATTTTATCCGATAAAAAGCAAACCAAATTAATGACACCTCTTTAGACATGATTGAGCCGATCATGGTGTAACTATATAATCAAAAACGGGTACAGTTCAGTAACACTGTACCCGTTTTATCCTTTTCACCAGTTTGTCATAATCACGACAAGCTGGTTTTATTTTTAGAAATCAATATACCGTTTTCCATGACAAAAACCCGGTCTGCACGCGCTGCAATTTGCACATCATGCGTTACCATGATAATGGTTTGCCCGATGGTTTCTTTGGTTTTTAAAAGCAGTTCCAGCACCTCATCTGCGTTAGCGCGGTCTAAATTGCCGGTTGGTTCATCACAAAACAAAACCTGCGGACGGTTAATCAGTGCGCGCGCAATCGCGCAGCGCTGCTGCTGACCGCCTGAAATCTCACTCGGCAAATGATTGAGCCGATCTTCAAGACCTAATATATGCACCAGCTTTTTTAGATGCTCCTCAAATGCGGAAGCTGGCCGGTCACCCATCACGGTCGGAATCATAATATTTTCCAGCACAGTGAGTTGAGGAATTAAATTATGCTTTTGAAACACAATGCCGGTATAAATCCCTCTAAACCTCGCCTTTTCATCCGCATTCATAGAGGTGATGCACTGTCCGCGTATCGTAACCGTACCCGAGTTCGGCACATCCAACCCGGCACAAATATGCAAAAATGTTGATTTGCCCGAACCGGAAGCGCCCATAATGGCCACAAACTCGCCATCCTCTGCACGCAAAGAAGCACGGTTTACCGCTGTCACCACCGAATCGTGCGATTTATATTGTTTAATGATTTCACTCGCCTCTAAAATGGCCATTTCGCTCTTCCCTTTCTCACTTGATCATAGACCGTCTTCGCTAACCAAACGAACAAGACGATTTTTCTTTTTTAGATACAACTGATATGCTATATAAATAGATCCAAATGCGCACAAGCCTGTTATCACCAAACCGGCTAAGAACGCAACATACGGAAGCTGAAATGAAAAGCCGGGATAAATGAATAAGAAGTTTGCAATTCGATAAATCACATAAATGACAAAAAGCGATAAAAGACTATAAAGGACCAGCGTCACACCGGTAACAAGCAATGCCTCGCGCAGCACCATTTTACGCAAATTTCGCTGTGTTACACCCATTGCCTCCAGCACGAAGAATTCCTCTTCTCTCTTCATATAGAAAAGAATTTGCGAAAACATCCACACAACAGGCGACAAAATCAAAACCAAGCATGCTAAAATCAAGATAAAGGCATAATAATTTTTATCATTTTCTTTACGGTCAGCACTTGAAAAAAGATCTGTCACCGAAACTTGGTCGTATTGATAAGCAAAACGGCGAAGCTCGTTTTCTACTTCTTTTATCTGTGCGTCCGAAAGAGATGGATCTAAATACACCTCTACTGTCTGGTATTCATTTGACTGTTTGGTCACAACAGTATAATCAACCGCGGGCAGAAAAACAGGCGTTTGGTCGCCGGTAGGCATGCCGTGAATGACAGCGGCCACCGTATATTCCCGATAGGCATATTCATTGCAGGCCAACTGCTGTCTTAGGTATTTTTTACCTGTTTCATAGGTCTCTGGCTTTTCCTTTGCATACAAAAACGTCGCAATTTGAACTGTGTCACCAACTTTTAACCGATATACAGATGTATTGAACAGGCCATCGGCAATTACAATTTGATTTTCTTTTCCGACAGCGCCCAAAATGTCGCCGTCATATGCATAGGTTTGCGCCAAAAATTGTGCCTTGCCCTCATCAAGCGGACTGTATACCAACGAATTTGTAACTTTACACGCTTGCCCGCCAACGCGAGTCGAATAAAACCGACTGGAAAATTTCGTATCCGAGCCGGACACCAGCATATGTGATTGAGCCAAAACGGCCGACGTCTCTTCTTTTTTGGTCACATCGACTACACCATTGATGGATAACAGCGTGTCGGCCATATCGTCCTGATAGCTGTCACTGCCGAGTGTAAAATCAAGTGCATACCGGGGGCTATTATAGTCTAATTTGGCTTTATATAAATGAGCGAAATCAACGCCGCCTACAAACAAAATGCTGAGCAGCAGTCCGGATGCAATCAGCTTTATCCAATATTTGCGTGTACGAATCAGCGTATTAAGTGCATAGCCATTTGGAAAAGAACGAACGCTGCGTTCGCTGGAGCATCGCGGACTGGAAACGGTATGCGTGTTATCCCCTGCCATTAACTGCCGAATCGGCGGCACACGCGTCAATCCTTTTATGGGCAGCAGCACAGCCAGACTGGTAACGAGAATCGAAAAAACAAAAATGATAATAAAAGGCAAGAACGAAAGATGAAAAGGAGCACCCGAAAGAGCATAAATCAGCTTGGACAGACCCAAAGAAACGAGGCACGACGGCACATAGGTGCCAAGCGCAATGACAATCAATTCCCAAAAAGAATGCACAAAAAGACGCCGAAAATCAGCGCCGAATGTACTGTAGATGCCATACACAAAGGTAAAACGCCCCAGTCTTATACGGAATAAATAGAGCATCAAATAAAGTGCAATCAATCCCGTCAGAAAAAGTGCTGCTACAAAAACCCATCGATTCACCGAAACTTGGGTTTGATAATCCAAAAGCGGCGTATGTACGACGGCGTAATTGCCGTCTGAATCAGCCTCTAAATCAGAAAAATAGCGTTTTTGAAAGCGCTTGAAATTTGCAGCAGCGCTGCCCTCAAAGCGGATATACACATCAAAGCGAGTGTTGTTAACCGAATTTCGGTTTTTTTCAATCACCTTGACAATTTCGTATATTGAATCCCCTTCTCTTGTGCTGTATTCATCATTATTGATAAACGAATAGTATTGCCCGGTATTTAGATTTTGCAGCTCCAAATGATAGTCATAATCCTGTGAAGCATATTGATAATCAATCCTATTGTTATTAAAATAACAATAGGATATGACACCAAAAATAATTTGCACAACAAAAACAGCAATCATAAAAGGCAAATATTCCTTTTTATGACCATAAACATTTTTTGCTGCGTATGTTATTGTCGTCTGAAGCTTTTCCTTCATGCCGCACAACCTTTACTCATTAATTATGTGAAGTGTAGTTAGGCGCCTCTTTCGTAATGCTGATATCATGCGGATGCGATTCACGCAAACCTGCATTCGTAATACGAACGAATTTTCCGTTATATTTTAACTGCTCAACGGTAGCGCAGCCGCAATAGCCAAGACCGGCCCGCAAACCGCCCATAAGCTGGAAAACGGTATCAGACAGAGGACCCTTAAAAGGAACACGGCCTTCGACCCCTTCCGGAACAAGTTTTTTGCTGCCCGTTTGGAAATAACGGTCTTTAGAGCCCTTTTCCATGGCAGCCAGCGAACCCATACCGCGGTATACCTTAAAGCTCCGGCCCTGATAAATCTCGGTCGCTCCCGGGCTTTCCTCACAACCGGCCAGCAGCGAACCAACCATGATCACATCCGCACCGGCCGCAATCGCTTTGGGAATATCACCGCTGAATTTCACACCGCCGTCTCCGATGACGGGAATGCCATATTTTTGCGCCGCTTCGGCTACATCGGATATAGCCGTAATCTGCGGTACACCAATGCCGCACACAATACGGGTTGTACAAATAGAACCGGGACCAATACCCACCTTTATGGCGTCAGCGCCGGCGGCGATCAAATCCTCAGCCGCTTCTGCTGTGGCAATGTTGCCGGCGATCAACTGACAATCCGGAAAAGCATCTTTCACTTTCTTTACGCACTGTATAATATTCTGCGAATGGCCGTGCGCCGAATCAAGAACTAGAAAATCAACGCCCACTTTAATAAGTGCCTCGGCACGTTCCAACACATCCTTCGTAATGCCAATGGCGCCGCCGCAAAGCAGTCTGCCCTTTTCATCCCGCGCGGAATTGGGGTATTTCGTCGCTTTTTCAATATCTTTAATGGTAATGAGCCCTTTTAAGATGAAGTTTTCATCCACCAGAGGAAGTTTTTCTATCCGATGCTCGCGCAAAATATTCTGCGCCTGCTCTAAGGTAGTGCCAACCGGTGCGGTCACAAGCTTTTCAGTTGTCATGACATC
The DNA here is from genome assembly GCA_022791195.1 of Clostridiales bacterium. GTDB lineage: Bacteria > Bacillota > Clostridia > Oscillospirales > CAG-272 > CAKSEI01. The sequence continues at coordinate 6,108 of JAAVYP010000034.1, forward strand.
CTTGATTTTCACGCCGAGATCAGTGAAAAAACGCATATCGCGGTTGGTGATAATACCAATCAGTTTTTTATCGGGATCGCAAATGGGAACGCCGGAAATTTTGTATTTGCTCATCAATTCGTCTGCTTCATACGCATAGTTTTCGCCCGTCAGCCAAAAGGGGTCTACAATTACGCCGTTTTCGCTGCGTTTTACCCGCTCTACGTGATCAGCCTGCTCTTCAATCGACATATTTTTATGAATGACGCCAACGCCGCCTTCTCTGGCCATAGCAATCGCCAAACGCGACTCGGTAACCGTATCCATCGCTGCACTCATCAGCGGAATATTCAGCCTGATTTTTTGCGTCAGCTGCGTGCCGAGATCAACCATATCCGGTGTTACATCACTTTTTTGCGGTATCAGCAGAACGTCATCGAACGTCAAACCTTCCTTTACAAATTTTCCATCGCAAAATCCCATATCTTCCTCCCAAAAATGAATTATTTCTTTATATTATACAATTCTGAACTTTTTTTGTCAATAAAAAACAAGGGATGAATCCATATAATTTGTTGAAAGCGTATGAATAATATGTTAGAATAACAATAATCAGAAAGACAAGGATAAAATTATGAGAGAGATTAATATCATCAACCCGGCCGCCGGCAAAGGTGACGCAGCCAGATTTGCCTCACTTGACGGCGAAAGAGTCAGCTATCACACCAAATTCGCAACAGATGCTGAATGTTTTGTATTAGAAGAATGTAAAAAAGATGCTGACGTCCACTTCTTTGTCTACGGCGGGGACGGCACTGTGAATGAAGTGGTCAACGGCATTATGGCCGCCGGCGCGCAAGACAGCGTGCTGCTTTCGATTATTCCCGTTGGCACAGGAAATGATTTGATACGCAGTTTTAGCGGCCCTAAAACAATCCGTCGGCTTGATGTCATACAATACAACGATCGCTATGCAATCAATATGCTGAACATTGGGTTCGACTGCGCGGCCGCCCTGCGTGCCAACCGGCTCAAAGAAAAACAATGGATGACAGGAAGTTTCTCTTACATAGCAGGTGTTATAGGTTCTCTTTTCAGCGATTATGGGCAAGAGCTTGCCATCACCGTAGAAGACCAAAATGGTGTAATCCATTCCTTTTCAGGTGAATTTTTGCTCTGTGCCATTGCCAACGGCCGCTTTTACGGCGGGGGATTTGAAGCCGCGCCAGCCGCCCGGTACGATGACGGTCTTTTCGATTTTGTTCTTGTCAAAAAAGTTTCCAAACCCTATTTTTTAAAAATGGTCTCCTCCTACAAAAAAGGAAAGCATATAGACACCGCCACCGATCAAGCAGCACCTCGCTTTCAACAGGTTTTAGAGCATCTAAGAGGACGCCGCATTACAATCAATGGTCTCGACGCTGTATGCGCTGACGGCGAAGTGCACAAGACCGCTTCTCTTTCAGCGTCGATTCTGCCGGGGCAAATTCAATTCATGATTTAGGTTCATCCATGTATCTAAAAAAGCTGAGACAAATTGTCTCAGCTTTTTTCAATGATCTTAATGTCTTTGGGATGAATGCCCGACTGCTCATATACGATTTCTTTAATCTGTGCCACTTCATTAGCCAGCAAGCCATCGCTTTTGACAATCACACTGGCACTGTTTTCATTAACAACGGCTAAGCACTGCTGAAAACCCTTGGCCGTTATGAGTTGCTCTATATTCGATTCACATTCAATTTGTTTGGCAATGGTATTGATGCTGGTATAGGCATCGCTTTTCACCTGTTCAACGGCGTCGGAGCTGTCAATCACCTGCTGCAAAACCTGCATGGCCTCGTCTCTTGCTTTTTGTCTGGATAAGGCGGCCGAACTGAAATATTCTTCGGCGGGAGACAGCGTGTTAGAATCATCGATCGATGAATCTGTCCCTGCCTGCGTATCCTGCGGCTTATGGAAAAGTGAATAGTTTAAATAAACCGCACCGCAAATGACCAAAACCGATGTACATACAATAATATTCTTTTTATTCTTCATTATAAATGTTCCGACGTTTTTGAACTTGCCGCAAAACGTCTTGACCTTTTCTTTCAGCTCTTCTATTTTTATCTTGCCTTTTTCATTCGTTTTCATCTTGTTATCCGTCATAACGATTCCTCCAAGTTATTTCCTGTTTCATGTATATGAAATAAAATGCAAATTATGCTTACCGGCTGATATAAATTCGATGATAGGGTATCCCATACAGCGAACGAATCAGCTCATACATTTTCTTTTCCGTACCCGCATCCGCTGTGCCCGAATAAACCACGGCAATGCCGTTCACCTCCTCCTTTTTAGCCGTTGTCTCTTTACTATAATAAAACACAACCCGCACCTGGTCGACGCCGTCCAATGAGGCAAGCAACGCTTCTAATTCGCTGCCTGCCGGGGTATCGACCGTCTTGTCTGTCTCCCCCATTGTGCTGAGTAAGAGCAACAAAAAAATCATAGCTGCGCCGATCAAAAGAATTTTTTTCATCGATTTATCCATGAAAATGTATCATCCCGCCTTCTGTTTCAAATAACTGCGAAAGCAAATAAACAATTTTCTCATTCCGGGCCGTATCATATACATCAATGGCTGTTACCAAAATCATATCATTTTCATACTGTAATGAGACACTGACACGGCACACGATCTGCAGCTTGTCTAAAATTTTTTGCTCTGCCAGTGCACCAAGCCGCTTTTGCGCGTCACTAACGACAGAATCCTCAAAACTGCTGTCCTCGGTATAAGCCTGTTCTGAAGACTCTATAGCCTCCGGCCAATCAATTTTGCCAAACTGAAACACGACAAAGCTTAAAATGAGTACGCCGGATAAAAGACCATAATATTTTGAAAATTTCGCCTCGTCGACACAAGTCTTTAACAAGCCATTAATCACAACAAATACGCATAGCGCCGAAAAAAATGTTTTCATATATTCCCTTCAAGACCAGTAAATAAAATTAAACAATAAATATATGTAAGCGCGTTCAGCACCACAGTGATCAACAGCACGTTAAACAAACTGTCTATACCGGCAAACATACGTCCTGTTTCATTGGCGCCGGCAATTTCGCAAAAAACAGACGTCACGGTGAAAAAAAGCTTGTAAATTAACAAAGAAACAAGACTCGGCACAATGCAAAGCAAAATTACGCACACAGCGCCAAAACCAAAAGAATTTTTAATTAACGAAAAACCCGATGAAATATTGTCAACCGATTCGGAAATAACGCCGCCCACCACCGGAATGGCATAAGCCGAAGCAATTTTTGCGCTTTTTAACACGACCGAGTCTGTTGACTGTGCCACCCGATTTTGAAATCCCATAATGAGCGACAAAATCGAAATAACCGCAGTGCTGAGCGTACCATAAAGACCTGAAAGACGCTGTGAAACCGAATTTAAATGAGAGGCACCGCCTGAAAGACTGGCCACCGACGAGACAATAATCACAGCGCATACAGCGGGAAAAATGGTACGGCTCAAAAAAGACAAAAAGGTGCATAAAACGATCATCGACGAAAGAATGGCGCTTACCGAAGAATAATTGCCGCCAAAAAACATAAAAGAACCCATCACCGAGGAAAGCGTTTTTCCGTACTCATATAACTCGTCCATTTTATAGGAAACATTTGTATACAATGACACCAGCATATCCATGATATAAAGAAAGGTAATGAAGCTGACCGCCATACTGGCAGTATTTTTCAGCCCGGTATCAAGAGAGAGCGAAGAAAACTCAGTCGAGACAGCGCCAATCATAATCAACAAAAGCAAGCCCGGAGCGGCCTTGATCACCGTCCGTATCTGTTCACCGGTAATTTTGCTTACTATATCAAAAAACTGTGCTGTCGTGACAGCTCCCTCGGCGATTTCATCGATATCGGCATATTGGCTCACCGAATCGGGAATGGCCTCCCGATATTCCTCTGCATCATAGAGCTCGGTCTCTGCCGCCTCACTCGGGATGGAAAAGCAACCGCCAAGCAACACTAAAAGAAGGACGATACCCCGGCAATCAACTTTTGTATGTAAGGAAAAATAATGAGAATCAACTGCGCCTTGCCATAAAGCAGCACACTTTTGGATACCGAATGATAGCCGCACTCGGCGCATAAATCCGACGATATATCTACGCAAATACAAACACCCGCTACTTTCAACAATACGTTTACATATTCGGTGACACCTGCTTCTGTCAATGCTTTTACATGTGAAACAAGATCGGCCAATAATCCTATGCAGGAAATGCTGATGATTAGTGTAACCAAAATGCCGCCGAGTTTGGCATATTCCGGTTTCAGCTCTTTGACAATCATGAGCAGAAGAGCCGCACAAACAGAAAAAACAAACAGCCTAATCATAAGCCAAACGTATTTTTAATCTCAATAATCAGTGATGAAAACTGAGACACAATCATAAACACAACAATAATAATGCCCGAAGCGGAAACCAGTGATGCCTGCTCTTCTCGGCCGTATTTATTTAATATCTGGCAACTGACCGCCACAATCATGGCAATGCCGACAATTTTTAAAACTTCAACTAAATCCATCATAAACACCCTATATCAGCAGAATGATAATAATTAAAAACACAGCTGTTACCATCGTCAGCCTACCAATCGATTGTTTTTTGAGCTGCGTTTGATTTTCCTTCAGTTCGCTTGATACAGCTTCGCTTAGCTCAAACATCTGCGCTTCACACGCAGCAAAAGAGGCAATAGCGGTTTGTTCTTCAAACAAACGCAGCTTTTGCATAGTCATATCAGAAAGACCAAGCTCTTCCTGATTTTGCAGCGTATATTGATAAAGTCCGCTTTGTCTGACTTCATGAAATAATTCCTCATGATCTTGCTCGTATATATCGTTTAATCCCATATGCCGCTCGCACACGCCAAAACGTATTTCCGCCATGATGTTCAAAAAATCAGTGATCATGCCATTTTTTTGATTTACTGATAAACATAGAAAGCGAACGAAAACCATCCAACCAACCACGATCACAATTTTTAAAAGCATCTTACAATCTCTCCATCTGATCAAAACAAAGACCCTGTTGACAGTGCGGTGCCAAATGCGCATACCAGGTAAATATTTTCTTTTCCCGCATTAATCGAATCGCATCCTTATGAAATAATTCTTCGCTTGTTTGGGCATGAGCAGTTGCAATTAACGGCACCCCTGAATTGGCAAGCTGGCAAATACCGTTGGCATCATCAAAATCGCCAATTTCATCACAAATAATCAACTGGGCCGATAGAGTTCGTATGGCAACTTCGATGCCCATTTTTTTGCTGTATCCCGATAAAATATCAATATTAGCGTCGGCACGATAGTCGCGGCTGTCAAACTCTCTTCTTTCATCAATGACGCACACCCGCATGCGATACGGAAACTCTGAAAAATAGCGGGCTATATCGCGAATAACGGTTGTTTTGCCTGTACATGGTGCCGCATAAATCAAGGTGCCTTGTACCGCTTTATCGGCTGATAAATCCTGACAAAGCGGCTCTGAAACACCGCGTATAAATCGCGGCACGCGCAAATTCAGTCCGTTGACTTTTATGACCGCGCGTCCTTCGCCGGACAAGCCTGCGATATCGCAGACAACGCCGCAGCGCCCACCGAATGAATCAGTAAAAAAGCCATATGGCAAAGTATCCTCATGCTTATAGAGACTGCCGCCGTTTAACACTGAAAATATGTGATTAAATTCATCGGGTGAAAGAATCGGACCGCAGGGAAAATTGCCCTTTTCAGTCACAACAAAAACTTTTTTCTCCGGGCGGACCCGTATTTCATAGACCGATGGATTATTTTGAATAAAGCTTTTCACCTCCGGCGAAAAAAGCTTTGCTGCCTGTTCAAGATATCTGTTCATGTCATTAAAATATATGCCTGTCCCAAAGCAATTATGAACACAGAACAAAACAAAAACACCCGAACATGTAAGAGAATGATGTTTTTGGAAAATCATGCTTTGCATATTCCATAAACAACACATCTTGTTTTTGTTCGAGTGTTTTATTTTATATTGCCTCCATCAGGCAGTTTATATAAAAAGATTAAGACAGCTTATTCATCAATCTTAAATTGTCCGCAATCATAGCAATAAACTCTGAATTGGTCGGCTTGCCTCTGGAATTTTGAATGGTATAGCCAAAATAGGAATTCAGCGTTTCAATATCGCCTCTGTCCCAAGCGACTTCAATCGCATGCCGAATTGCCCTTTCAACACGTGAGGCTGTCGTGCCGTATTCTTTCGCTACCGAAGGATACAAAACTTTTGTCACCGCATTGATAATTGAGCTGTCCTCAATCACCATCATGATTGCTTTGCGTATATATTGATATCCCTTAATATGCGCCGGCACACCGATTTGGTGAATCACATTGGTCACCTGTGTTTCAAGATCCTTTTCGGTAGCGGCGGGAGAACGCTTTGGTTGGACTTTGCCATTGAATACCGCATCAATTTTAGCGTCAAGCGCTGCATAATCAATCGGCTTTGTAATGCACCAAGTTCTTTCATTTTTGCCTATATTGGCTAATAACTGCTGATTATTTACAACTGAATATACAAAGAAAAACGGATGCATGTCCTCGCCAAAGTCTGTATTATTAATAATGCGAATCAACAGCGAGCAATCGACCTTATCAATCCATGAATCGATAAGCACAACATCCGGGCGAATTAAATCGATCATCTCAATCGCCTTTTCGCCATCCTCCGCTTCAGCGATTTGCTCATAGCCATAAGCAAACAATCGCTCTGCTACGCTTTTTCTAAACTCTTCGTTTCCATCTGCAATGATAAATTTAATGTCCTTTTTCATTTTTAATTCTCCATTTGTGTAATTTTTTATAGCAACAATATATTACCATAAAATACCAATTTTAGCAATCTTTTCTTGGCATAAATTACCACCAATTTTGACAATTAAAATTTGTTAATAATTACCAATATATGGCAAATCCGTGTCAATTCGTGTCATGAGAGCAAGGGGAATCAAAAAAATTACGGAGATCCATATACCAATCTCCGCCAATATTTTTCTTAAAACCAATCATTTTGGCAAGCTTGTCATTTGTCGCGTTTACATAAAAAGCATCGTGAAATCCCGATAAATCGGCAAAATTCAAAGCAGCTCTGCCCATAATAAACAGCGCATTGACATCGTCACAATCCCGTGCGTTAACCAAATTATCGATGAAAACCTTTTCATCACGCAAATGAAACTGGCAAATGCCCACAAAGGTGTCATCCTCATAGCAAGAGTATGCCAAGCTGTCCGGATAATAGTCCGCACCGCAAAACAGACTGTATCTCTCTTGTGAAGCCTTATCTTCAATCGGGCGTATCTTCAACATGTTTTCTCTCTCCTTTCAAATATTCGATTTCCTCTTCTTTTAAATAGACAAAGCGGCCTCTTGGCAGATTGCCAAGCGACAGTTCGCCAATGGCTATACGTTTCAAAGACTGTACCTGCAGGCCGACCTGTTCACACATCTTGCGAATCTGCCGGTTACGGCCTTCAAGCAGAGTAAACTGCAAAACCGTTTTATCCTCTTCCTGGCTAATCACCTCACAGCAGGCCGGTTTTGTCTTATATCCATCAATAATCATCGGCCGATTCAGGCAGTCAAGACAATGCTTAGTCGGTTTCCCTTTAACTTTCACCTTATAAATTTTAGGCATTTCGTGCTTTGGATGGGTGAGTTTATTCGTTAAATCGCCATCATTGGTCAACAGCAATAACCCCTCAGACGCCATATCCAATCGCCCGACAGGATATACCCTTGTTTTAACAGAACGCACCAGTTCTGCCACACATTTACGGCCTTTTTCGTCTGAAAGTGTAGTCACATACCCCTTTGGCTTGTTCAGCATGATATAAACAAAATGGCTGCCGTTTTCTTTACGGACCTTTTTGCCTTTATAACTCACCTGGTCGTAACCGGGCCTTATTTTTTGCCCGATATATGCCAGCTTGCCGTTTACGGTAAAAGAGCCCTCTTCAATTTCTCTTTCGGCTGCACGCCGGGACATCAACCCACACTCTGCGATATACTTCTGTATTCTTAAACTTTCCATTCTTTAGGGATCCGTTTCAATTACAACAATTGAATCTTCTCCAATTATCCTTCCGTTATATTGATAAGTCACTGTACCAATTTTGTCATGCAAAGCAACCGGACCATACAAAAAATTCGGCACATTCAAACTCTTGATAATGTCCGAGCGATCCTTTCTTAGCACCGCGCTGACATCATCCTGATTCGCGCAAAGCACAAACCGCTCTTCGCCCGCGACAGGAACGCCCCGTCCCTGTTCATTCTGAACCGAGAGAGTTACTCTTTCGTATGTATCAAAACCGATATTCAAAAGACTTTTATGATCGTTCCAATCATCGCCGTCATCCAAGGTCACACACACAAGGGTGACACCATCTCTTTCGGCAGCTGTCACAAGACATCGACCGGCGGATTTTGTAAAGCCGGTTTTCATGCCGATACAGCCGTCATATTGCTTCACCAGCTTATTATGATTCACCAGCTGTCTGCCATTGGCCACCCCGTCATAAGGAATCGAATGAGTATAAGAGGAAGAAATTTCTTTAAATCCCTCTACAGACAGCGCATAACACGCTAAAATCGCTAAATCCTTTGCAGATGAATAATGATCTTCAGCCGGCAGGCCGTTTGGATTGACATAATGAGTGGTATTCATGCACAAGGCATACGCCTTGGCATTCATCATAGACACAAATTCTTCCACACTGCCGCCCACCGCTACGGCTAACGCCACTGATGCATCATTGGCGCTGTTCAGCAAAACAGCCCAAATCAAGTCGTTCACAGTCATTTGTTCGCCGGGTTTTAGATAAATACTGGTTCCCTCTGTTCCGATGGCTTCATCGGCCACAGTAACGACACGATTTAAGTCACCGCCGTTTTCTAACGCAACCACCACGGTCATCATTTTGGTCAAGCTGGCAATTTCGTGCTTAGTGTCAGCCGCCTCATCATAATAAATATCAAACTCGCTCGTCTCGACCGCAATCGCACAGGCGGCCGAGCTATCATGGCCGCTTGAAGCAATTGAGAAAGAAAAAATACACAATAAACTGATAAAGATTAGCACAAATCGTTTTATGACAATCACCCTTTTTATTTATATGTTGTCATAAAATCAATTTATACCTTATTCATCCGCTTCTTCGTCCGCTCCGCGTTTTTTCTCCTGTTCTTCGTTCTTCTCTTTCGAGAAAAAAGATTTCACTTTTGCTATCCATTCGGGACTTTTCTCAATCAGCGCGGCAATCGCGTCACCTGTGTCAGAAGAACCGGCATTTACATTTAGCATTTCTACGCTTCCATCGCTTTTTACAACTAAAAAACCAACCGGATTAATCGAGACGCCAGTGCCTCCGCCGCCGCCGAAATTAGACAAATCTACTGATGGGGGCGCATTCTTACCGAAATAATCTACCCCTCCCGAAGCATAGCCCATAGACACCTTAGAAACAGGAATAATCACCGTGCCCGTGCCGTTGCCAACCTCGATGGCCTCGCCAATAATCGTGTTGGCGTCAATCACCTCTCGAATACTGGCAAGCGATGTTTGAATAATATCTTTTAACTTACTTTCAGCCATTTTTTCATCCCTTCTCTTCTTTATTATTAGCCGGTTTTATATAAGATAATGCAGCACAGCAAAGAACCGTTAGAATCTGCCAAACCCGTAAGGAAAGCGACATATCCAAAGCAAAATAGGTTTCTTGCGATAGATAATCGCAGCTGACCGCTATACTCGTTTTTTGCTTGTACTGTACATTCGTTATTTCATGTAAAAGAACAACAACATACTGCACAGCCTGTACAGCCATCCCATAAAAAATAGCTGTTTTGGCCGCATTGTCAGAGGCAACCAC
>JAAVYP010000035.1 GCA_022791195.1 Clostridiales bacterium
GATGATTTGAAGCACGTTGCCGTCCATTTCAAATGTAACACCGTTTTTAAAGTCTCCGGCAGATACCATTTCAATAATCCTTCCTTTCCTGACAACGGAAGATTAGGAAATTGCCTGTGCCGTATGCTAAGCAAGCGCACAGTGTCCGGCTCCTCCGAGTAATCATACACTTTAAACATTATCATACACTAAAAATCAGATTTTTTCAAGTGTTTTTTCATGTTCAGCATTCAATTAAATTTTTGGGTGCTTTGGTTAGATTGATACAGCCCTGTTCGGTGATGACCACCATGTCCTCAATACGCACGCCGTATTTGCCTGGCAGATAGATACCCGGCTCTACGGTGACAACCTGTCCGGGCCGCAGTATTTTGCTGCTTTTGGGTGAGAGATTGGGCGCTTCATGAATGTCTAAACCAACCCCATGGCCGAGACCATGACCAAAGGCGCCTGGATAAACAGCGTCAATGTGCTCTCTGGCTGCCTGATCGACAGCGGCACAGCGAACGTCGGGCGCGATCATAGAAAGTGCGGCCTGCTGGGCATCCAGCACAGTTTGATATAACATTTTCATATCCGCATCGGCCTTGCCGATGACAACCGTTCGTGTCATATCCGAACAATATCCGTTTACAACCGCGCCGAAATCCATCGTGAGAAAGCCGGGGAAGAGCTTTTGCCTTGTCGGTTCTCCGTGCGGCAGGCTGGAAGCGGCGCCCGATACGGCGATCGTATCAAAAGCAATCCCGTCCGCTCCCTGCTTTCGCATAACATATTCTAATTCCAAGGCTACCTCCGCTTCGGTACGCTCGGGTGAAAGAAATCCTAGAATATGGTCAAACGCTTTTTCGGCGATACGCTGCGCTTTTTCAATGCACTGAATCTCATCCTCGTTTTTGATTTCTCTTAACTCAGATACGATGGAGCCGCAGCCGATAAACCGGATGTCCGGCCAGCTTTTTTTGTAATTTTTATAGTCAAAGCAGGTAACATACTGGTCTTCAAAGCAAAGGCACTGCACGTCTGCAAGTGCGGTTGTGATAACGTCGATTCCTTTGAGAAGGAGCACGTCAACGCCCTCTGCTTTGTGCTTTTGCGCGGCTTCCTCGTAGCGCGAATCAGCAAAAAGCAGCGCTTTTTGTCTGGTGATCAGCAAGTAGCCATCGGTTAGGTTTACGCCGGTCAGATAACGGATGTTGACCGGGCTGCACAGTAAGATGCCGTCCGCTTCGGCGGGCAGGCTGGCGCGTATATGTTCAATTCTTTGCTTCATTGACATACCTCTTCATAAACAAAGCGTCTTTTGCCTGTGTACCGGCCGATTCGCAGATGATGCGGAGGCAAAGCCCTTCTTTTACGATCACTTGGCCGAGGGGTTCAAACGCCGGGCCGTATACGGTGTCCTCAAAGGTTAAATGCGCTTTTTCTCCGCCGGGATCAGTGTATTGAATTTTGGAAAAATGGCAGTGTAAAAAGCGGGCCTTTTCATCGCCAAGCGCTGTACCGATTTGGTCGAAGACTCTTTTGTAGTCATCTTCTGTTTGAAAAACACCGCCGAACTCTCTGGCGTTCAAATGCCCGAAATCGACAACCGGATAGAGCCGCTTGTCCAGCGAGCATAGCTCAATGACTTCGTCCAGCGTACCTAACTGTTTGACCTTGCCCATTGTTTCAATGCCTAAATGGATGCCGGTGTCCTCGACGGCGTCCAGTGTGCGCCGCAGGGTGTCCTTAGCCAGCGCGAGAGCCTCCTCGCGGCTGATTTTGGCCGCGCTGCCCGCGTGAATGACAATGGTGTCAGCGCCGAGTGCAGATGCGGCTGCTAAGCTGTCTTGAATATAGGTAATACTTTTGAGCCTTTTTTCTGGATCAACACCCGAGAGGGAAATATAATAAGGCGTGTGAAAAGACATTTTGATATTGTATTGTTTGGCCTGCTCTCCGATTTTCTCAAATGTGGCAAGCGAGGCATGGATGCCCTTGCCGGCCGAGTATTCATATGCGTCAAGGCCATACTGCGCCAGCCAGGCGGGCATTTCGACTGTTGCCTTGCCGCCGGCTTCATAAAATTCAAGCGGATTGCCGGAGGGGCCGAAGATTGCATTCATATGAGCCGATTCTCCTTTCTTAGCGTTTGTTTTTTCTTTTGTGATAAGCTTTTTTGATCGGTTTTTCAAGCCAGCGTTTAAACCGGGTCAGACGGTCTTTTTTGTCGCAGATGGGGTCGACTAAAAACACGGTAAGTCCCGCTCGCTTGCCGGCCCATACGTCAGTGAAAATCTGATCGCCGATAAACGCGGTGTTCTCTTTTCCGGTGTTCATGTCCTGCATGGCTTTGCGTATATTTTTAATGAAAGGTTTCGCGCTCTTTGCATACGCGGGGTAGGCTAACTTTTGATTGAAACGATTAACCCGGTCCCATTCATTATTGGAAACAAAAGAAATTTTTATGCCGGCTGCGGCTGCTTCTTCAAACCAACGCAGGGCTTCTGGCGTTGGTTCTGGGTCATCGTAAGTAACGATGGTGTTATCGATATCCATGACAACGCCGCGAATGCCAAGCGAAGTGAGAAAGGCCGGCGTGATTTCGGACAGTGTTTGATAATCATAATCGGGCAGAAAACGCTTGTACATAAAACTCCTTCATGCCGCTAAAGAGCAGCGGCGACTGTATTTTTTTCATTTTAACATTAAATTACGCAAAGCGCAAGTCATAACCACTGCCGGCTGCGAATAGAAATGAAAATACGAAGAATAGGGGGAACTTGGTATGTTTATTTATTCATTGCGTGCTTCCAGCATTAAATTTGTCGGAGCGGTGGCTTTATCGGTTGTGGTTTTAATTGCGTTGGTCGCATTGGTGCCTGAGACCGGTGTTTCAAATTCAAAAGCGGCAGATGCTATTGGCGTTGAGTATGTATATTCTGGAATTAAAACAAATGAGGACCGCATTATGTTTTTAGGCCAGTTCGGTGTAAGCGTTGATCCGGCGGCACTGGAAGAGGAAGAAATCAAAATTCCGGATACGTTTGACAAGGTGTATATGGGCTATAATGAAATTCAGCGTGCCCAAGGACTTGATCTCGCTAAGTATAAAAACAAAAAAGTCACCCGCTATACCTACAAGGTGACCAACTATGAGGGGTATGAGGGGGATGTGTATGCCAATTTATTGGTATGGCGCGATAAAGTGATTGGCGGCGATGTTTGCTCGGCTGATGTGAATGGGTTTGTGCATGGCTTTGGCAATCATCAATAAAACTAAAATATAGGAAAATTCGCTATAATCAGTCGATTTTAACAAGAATTACACAAGAAATGATTGAGTTATGGAGATATTTCATAAAAATCGGCTGAATTTTTGTGCGAAACTGCTAATGTAATTTCGGAATAAATACGCTATAATTTATGTATAAAATATCAACGGGAGGTTGAAATGAATATGAAGAGAATTTTGAGTGCGGTTTTGACACTCGCAATGATTCTGACTATGGCGGCAATTCCCTTGACGTCGATGGCAGCAGATTCTTTGAAGAATGACAAACCGACAACAGTGAAGCTTTCTACGGGCGATATGTCGCTGTTCAGCGGCTCGTTTGAACCGTCGAAAGACGCAGCCGGCATTACCGTGTGGCTGCGGGTAGAGGGTGCGAAAGAACCCTTTGCACTGGGCGGAACTGACATAGGGTTCCAGACAAAGAATGGAATGACCATTAATGCTCGTAACCATGGGCAGGATGGTATCCGCGAGGCTATGTGGGCGATCAATGCCAACGGTGACTACTTGATGTGGATTCCTTTCAAGTATTATACTCTGAGCCACCAGTTCCTTGGTGCGCATACCGATAAGGACGGCAAAGAGGTTGCAGCTGACTATGTGACCAAAATTTCCTCGATTAGCTATCGTGTCGAGAGTCTCAGCCCCGCAAACAAAGACGCTACCATTTCCTGCATGGGCATTTTTGAGGGCAAGGTAGAAGGCTTTAACACCGAATTTGATGTAAAGGGAACCAAGACCACAAAATCGGGTACATATCAGTATATGAACGCAGTTCATGCAATTGGTAAAGATTTTGGCGGCGTGGGCTATACATCGAACTCCATTTACAATAATGGTTATTTTGATCCTGATACCAACGAAATCATTGAATTTAAAGATTTCAAGGGATATAATGCTAACACAATGGTTAAAAACGATAAGGGCGAGGATGTACCGGTAACGACTAAATATAAAACTATTGAAGAGTTTGCGGCATCCGAAGACGCTGATGAGAGAGCTTCTTGCTTTACGGAAACCATTGAAAGCACATGGCAGTATTGCTATGCCGATAACTTTGCTTATCCGGTAGAGGTGGCCACAGCTGATACTGAAGTATTTAATGGCTGGAAAGATGCAAACGGCAATCCCATGATTCCGTATGGTTCAAACAAACTGACAGCTGATATTAAAACCGATGCCACCGTAACTAAACACACTGTTACCTTTAAAAACGGTGATGTAACTGTAACCCAAAAGGTTGCCGACGGCGGTAAGGCGATTTACTGCGGCGAGACACCGACAAAGGCTGACGGCGAAAAAGAACGGTATGTATTTGCCGGCTGGAAAGTACCCGAAGGCAAAAACGCAATGGCGGTTACTGAGGATATTACCTTAACTGCTGAATTTACTGCAATTCCGATCACTTGTACCGTTACCTACTGTGATGAAGACGGCACACGTCTGACCACCGAAACAGTTGTAAAGACCGAGAATGCTGTTTATGACGGTGTTCCGACTAAAAACGGTACGAAAGAAAAATACTACATCTTTGACAAATGGGTTGCTGAAAAGGGCGGCACCGAGGCTGCAACGCTGACCAACATCACAAAGGATACAACCGTATATGCTTCTTATACTGAAGCAGCAGAAACCGAAACTTATACCATTACCTTTGTCAACTTTGATGACAAGGTGATTAAGGCTATTGAACAAGGCAAGAATAGCTATGTCGTTTATGACGGTGACACGCCAAAGAGACCGACTGATGCAGACCATTATTATGAATTCAAGGGCTGGGACAAAGAGTTTAAAGATCTGCGTGATAACGCAACCGTCAAGGCAGAATACAATAGCTTTGATGTGGAAAAAGGTCACAAAAAAGGCGCTGATCTGAATGTTACCAAGCGTTTGGGCAATGAAGAAATCAAACTCATTGACAAAACAAATGAGTATACATTGGCAGAGCCGAATTCGTTTGTTACATTGGTTATCAAAGCAACAGGCGTTGAGAAAAAAGCAACACTGGGCGGCTTCTATATGGCGGCCAGCGGC
>JAAVYP010000036.1 GCA_022791195.1 Clostridiales bacterium
GAAATTACATCCCGATACGACAATTATCTGCGATCGGGACGCATATGAAGGATAATTTGCATAGAAAGTCAGCCTCATGATTTTTGGTCATGAGGCTGTTTGTGCCAATACAGAGAGAAAACGGCGTGTTTTGTGAGACGTCTGTTGGCTTTCCTAAATACACTGTGCCATATAAATAGAAAGGGAAAATGAAAATGGATTATAGAAAAGAATCACTGAAAAAGCATCGGGAATGGCAGGGAAAAATCGAAGTGGTGTGCAAAGCGCCGCTCGAAACAAGAGATGATTTGTCATTAGCTTACACACCCGGCGTAGCCGAACCTTGCCTTGCGATCCAACAGGACGTGGATCAAAGCTATGCACTAACCCGCCGTTCCAATTTAGTGGCCGTGGTCACAGACGGCACAGCGGTGCTGGGCCTTGGCGATATTGGTCCGGAAGCGGGCATGCCTGTTATGGAGGGAAAATGCGCCCTTTTCAAGTCCTTTGCGGATGTGGATGCGTTTCCTTTGTGCATTCGCTCGAAAGAGGTGGATGATATTGTCAATACGGTCCGGTTGCTGGCAGGCAGCTTTGGCGGGGTCAATTTAGAGGATATTGCGGCGCCACGCTGCTTTGAAATTGAGCGCAGACTCAAGGAGTGCTGTGATATTCCCATTTTTCATGATGACCAGCATGGTACGGCGGTGGTGACACTGGCGGCCATGATGAACGCGCTGAAACTGACCGGCAGAAAAATGGAGGAGATTACCGTTGTAACCAGCGGCGCCGGCGCCGCCGGTATCGCGATTATTCGTCTTTTAATTGCGATGGGCTTAAAAAATGTGATTCTATGCGACCGTCAGGGCGCGATCTATAAAGGCCGTGACAATTTGAATAAGGAAAAGCAGGAGATGGCCGAAATAACAAACCTGAGCTGCAAAAAGGGAACACTGGCCGAGGTGCTGGTGGGAGCTGATGTATTCATCGGCGTGTCGGCGCCGGGCTGTGTAACGCAGGAAATGGTGCGCAGTATGAATCCGAACCCGATTTTATTCCCGATGGCGAATCCGACGCCCGAAATCATGCCGGATTTAGCAAAGGAGGCAGGCGCCGCAGTTGTGGGCACCGGCCGGAGCGATTTTCCGAACCAGATCAACAATGTGCTTGCTTTTCCGGGTATTTTTCGCGGCGCACTTGATGTACGGGCATCTGATATTAACGATCAAATGAAGATAGCAGCTGCCTATGCTATTGCCGATTTTGTGAAAGACGATCAATTATCCGCTGACTATATTATTCCGTCTGCCTTGGATCGCAGCGTTGCTAAAGCAGTGGCAGCAGCGGTTGCAAAAGCAGCAAAAGAAAGCGGCGTCGCCAGACTGTAATCGTGGGCAATCCAATGCTGGAACCAGCGAGAGCCGAAGCCATTACGGCTGATTTATTGCGCTGGTATGATGAAAATAAGCGGGATCTGCCCTGGCGGCACACCAAAGATCCCTATCATATTTGGATTTCTGAAATTATGGCGCAGCAAACGCGCATACAGTTTTTGCTGGCTTATTATAATCGTTTTGTCACCCTTTTTCCAAGCGTAGAGAGCTTGGCCGCTGCCTCGCAAGAGGAGGTTCTCAAAGCATGGGAGGGACTTGGTTATTATTCGCGTGCTAAGAACCTCCAAAAAGCAGCCCGAATCGTTGTCGGGGACTATGGCGGCCGCCTGCCCGATATAAAAGAGGCGCTGCTTGCCTTGCCGGGGATTGGTGAGTATACGGCGGGTGCTATTTTGAGTATCGCGTACGATAAACCGGTGCCTGCGGTAGACGGTAATGTCCTTCGCGTGTTTGCTCGTTTAGAGAGTGATGATACGGACATCATGCTGCCGGCGGCTAAACGAATGGCGGCAAAGAGAGTTGAACAGCTGTTTCCGCCCGCGCGCGCCGGTTGTTTTACGCAGGCGTTGATGGAGCTTGGCGCGTTGGTTTGCATACCTCAAAATCCCAAATGTGGGGGCTGCCCGCTTTCGCAGCATTGCCTTGCATTGGCTGGTGACCGACAAAATGTTTTGCCGGTTAAAGCGGCTAAAAAAGCACCCAAAGAGTGTGAGAAAACGATTTTGGTTGTTATGAACGAACAGGGTGAAGTTTTCATGCGGCAGAGAACAGAAAGTCTCTTATCCGGCCTTTGGGAATTTTATATGGCAGAGGGGCAGCTGACGGAGGATCAGGCGAAAGAGTATCTGCATGACTTGGGATTTGCTGATTGTACGTTTACGCCAATGGGCCGCGCGAAGCATGTGTTTAGTCACATCATATGGCATATGACTGGCTATTTGTGCCGGGTTTCGGGCAAGGTTTCGCTTGCTGATTACCGCTGGGTGGATGCAAAGACAAGAGCAAAATTAGCCATGCCGGCCGCTTTGCGTCATTATGTGGAACAGTTATCCTCTGATTAAGCGTAATAAAGATAATATAAAAAGTGTCTGAACCTATGTTCAGACACTTTTTAATTGAATTTATAAATTTTCTGCATGAGCCGGTATACCCAGATGTCAAATCGGCAGGCAAACTGACTTTTAAAATTAAGCGTGATTCCTAAGAGAGTGCGCCGCAAAATTTTGTAGCTTTCAGGATCATTCGTCTGCAAATACTGCCAGATTTCATCCCGTTTTGCCCGACCGTCATTGCCGGATAAAAGGCAGAAGATTGAGGAGACCATCATCATGGACAATAAAAAATGCAGTATGTACTTTTTTTGATATTTGTGGCGGGCCATATGCGGCTTTTGCGAATCGATCAGGATTTTGGTAACACGGAGCTGCTGTTCCAGCCGTTTAATCATAATGGATTCATTGACCGATTGATCTTCGCGCCCGATATAGTAGCGGTACATGTCGCAGTTAAGGTAATAGAGTTTTTCTACAATATCCAACGGCAGATATGCATATAAATTATCTACATAGAAAGTATGCTTAGGAAACTTGATATCCGCACGAATCAATATTTCGGTGCGGTATGTCATGGTATGCATGGTCAGATAATGTGTTTGATTGAATTTGTTCATTTCATTCCATGAAAAAATTCGGTCTGCCGGTAAAATGCGGTGAAAACTATTGGCATGGCGTTTGTTTTCTAAAACACGCTCATATACGTAATTGGTCAAAATCAGATCCGGCAGAACTTCTTTTTCCATTTGATCCCGAATGGCGCGGAGCACTTGTTTTAGTGAGGATTCATCCAACCAGTCGTCGCTGTCTACGACTTTAAAATAAAGACCGGTCGCATGGTGAATCCCTGTGGAAACTGCATCGCCGTGTCCGCCGTTTTCTTTATGAATGGCTCTGCATATATTGGGGTATTTCTTTTCATATGCATCTGCTTTTTCAGCCGTATTATCTTTTGTGGAACCATCATCTATAATCAGAATTTCTGCTGCATCGCCTGCGATGAGCAGCGATTCAATACATTTGTCCATATAGGCTGCTGAATTGTAGCAGGGAACTGCAAATGTAATTAATTTCATTTTGTGACCCTTTCCCGTACCGCCGTACAGTACTGTGATAGGCAGGTGGTTGTAACAAAAATCGGCAAAAGCGTTTGCTCTTGCCGATTTTTTCTATGAATTATGTTAAAGACCGAGCGAACAAATTATTCAGCGTAAACACTTACGCGTTTTCTTGTTCTTGAAATATGTTCAAATTTCACTTTGCCGTCTACCAATGCATACAGAGTATGGTCTGTGCCCATACCGACATTCTGACCGGCGTGAATGTGCGTCCCTCTTTGACGGACAATGATATTGCCGGCAATAACAGGCTGTCCATCTGCTTTTTTAGTACCTAAACGCTTCGATTCACTGTCGCGTCCGTTTTTGGTAGAACCAACACCTTTTTTATGTGCAAAGAACTGTAAACTAATTCGTAGCATGGTAAATTCCCCCTCTAAATATTATGCTTCTGTTTCGGTAACATCCATATAATCGTAGTATTCTTCCAACATGTCATTGAGCTGCAAAAAGTAAGCTTGTAGAATGCCGGATACGGCAAAGCGCTTGCTTTCATCATCTTCGTGCTCAGCCAATGCACCATATGCCATAACACGAATTGAGGCGTTTTCTTCATCGATCTGATATTCAACATTCGATGCATAGCTCACTTCAATCGCGTTGATAATCAGCATTGTCATGGCTGAAAATGCAGCGCAGAGAATATCGTCTCCCGATTCACCGAAACCGGCGTGCCCTGTTTCTTCAAAACCGAAATAGACGCCGTCTCGCTTATAAAAACAAAACTTTGTCATGAAACATGCTTAACCTTTAATGGTTGTAATCTGAACTTTGGTGTAAGGCTGTCTGTGACCCATTTTTCTTTTCTCGTTTTTCTTGGGTTTGTAGGTCATGACATAGATTTTCTTGCCTTTGCCGTTCTTTACAACATTTGCTTCTACGCTGGCACCCTCTACATAAGGAGAGCCAACTTTGATAGCTGAACCGTCCGAAACGGCCAATACTTTGTCAAATGTAACCGAAGAACCTTCTTCTGTTTCCAATTTTTCAATAAAGACGATATCGCCCTCGTTGACCTTATACTGCTTCCCGCCTGTTTCAATTACTGCGTACACGAAAAGCACCTCTCTTTCTTTCCTCACAA
>JAAVYP010000037.1 GCA_022791195.1 Clostridiales bacterium
AGAAATTTAACTGGCCGTGCTGTAAGCACGACCTGCCGGATTTTCCGGCACCGTCAAATTTCAGACAGCTATAACCCTGACACCAAACAAGAATAATCCTGACAGCTTATTCTTAAGAAATTTAACTGGCCGTGCTGTAAGCACGACCTGCCGGATTTTCCGGCATCGTCAAATTTCAAGACAGCTATAACCCTGACACCAAACAAGAATAATCCTGACGGGTTATTCTTAAGAAATTTAACTGGCCGTGCTGCGAGCGCGACCTGCCGGAACGATTTCCTTTCCAATCGGAATGTTTATGATGAAACGAGCATATTGTATCAACGGTGATCGTTTTGAAAAAAATAAATTGGACACACATTCTGATTCCAATACTTGCCGCTGGTATTGGCGCCGCCATCGGTCAAATCTGTCTTACGCACTTTGGCGCTTATATCGATGGCACCAATCAATTAACCAATTCGTTTTGGCCAGGCTTTATGAACAGCTTTTTTATCACATTGGTTCCTTTAATCGGCGTCATCCTGTTATCTGTTACCGTATATGGAACGCCGGCGGCGCTTTGTGCACTTATTTTTGAGACAGCACAGGACACCTATTTTATCTTGTCCGCCAGCGCCTTTATCACAAAAGCAGGCGCGCCAGCCATTCTGCCCTGTGCATTTATTATTGCTTCCAGAGCCTTTTTAAGCTATTGCTATTTGCTGCTTGCGGTTCGCACACTTGCTTACCGAACCCAGACCCAAAAGCAGCCAAACGGACTTCCAACCGTGCTCTCAAAAACCAGTCGGTGTTTTTACCGTGATTTTACATCGGTAGCCGGGCTGATGTGCTTAGGCGGTTTGCTTACACACACTATACTTTATTTTTCGTAAAGGATATTATAAAAATGTCAGAAGAAAAAAAGAGTCGGTTCAACCTTTACAATTATCTGAACAAAGATGGTAAAGGCGTACCCGATGATGTTGATGAAACCCGTAATTTCAGCTTTTTTTTCAAATTAACAGGACGCAAATTCGGCAAATTGGTTCAGTTAAACCTGCTTTATTTTTTGGCTAATTTCCCGCTCTTTTTTGTGTTGCTGGCTGCCAGCGGCTATCTCGGCCAAACGACAACAGCACCTTCCTCTGCTTTTTTTGCCAATCTATTCCCGCTGGTCAGCGCAGGACAGGGCAACCCGGTCATCAGTGCGCTTTATGGCGTTGTCGGCATACAAGGCACCATGATGATCAACACTCCGCTGACTTTCATTTTTTATGGGTTAGGATTCCTTTTGCTGTTTACATTTGGCTTTGCCAATCTTGGCGTTATCTATAATTTGCGTAACATTGTGAAAGGACAGCCCCTTTTCATGCTGTCTGATTTTCGTGATATTATTAAACGCAATTGGAAGCAGGGTCTCCTTTTTGGCATATTAGACGCACTGATTCTCGTCGCGCTTGTCTACGACATGATTGTATACAGCGGCATGATGCGTTATGCGGCAATGGGCATTTTCATTGTGTATTTTATCATGCGTTTTTATATTTATATTCTCATTCCCACCTTTCAGCTTAGTCTATACAAGGTTTTAAAAAATTCCTTACTTTTCGTTGTTCTGAACATAAAACGCAACGTGCTGGCGCTGCTCGGCATTGTCTGCGTATTAGTCATTAATTTCACATTGCTGATGGTTTTCTATCCGCTTGGCTTTTTGATGCCGCTTGCGATTACACTTTCGCTTTGCATGTTTATCGGCACCTATGCCGCTTGGCCATCGATTCAAGAAATTATGATTGATCCCTATGTCGAGAAAGAAGAGGAAGTCAAAAAAGAAAAACCAATTTTCCGAGATCATTTAGATTAAAAATAAACATGATAACGATATCCGGATATTATGATCCGGAAAAGAGCGCTGTATCAACAGCGCTCTTTTTTACACATGTTCACTCTCTAACAGCTCAGACACCGTTACAAATTCAAACCCCTTCGCTTTCAGCCGCGGAATAAACTGAAGAAGCGCTTCAGGCGTGGGACTTGGCTTGGTCACAAAATCATGACAAAGAATAATATCGCCTGTTTTCGCTTTTCCCACTACTGTTTTTACAATGTTGTCCACTGAATTGTGCGCCCAGTCACAGGTATCAATATCCCAAAGCATAATATGATAATGATAACCCTTTGCACAGCTTTCTACCGTCGAACAGCAAAATCCCTCGGGCGGGCGAAACAATACTGGCTTGTACGAACATATGCCCTCTAATAGTTTTTCGGTTTTTTCGATTTCTTCATTTAATTGTTCCTTACTTGTCGCACGCATGTGGGGGTGGGTATACGTGTGGTTGCCGATTTCATGCCCCTCGTCCACAATGCGCTGTACAATTTCAGGATATTTTTCTGCATTTTGTCCAATGATAAAAAAGGTCGCTTTTATCTGATTTTCCGCTAAAATATCCAAAATTTCTTCGGTATACTTGGGATGCGGCCCGTCATCAAATGTCAATGCAATTTTATTTTCGGTATTCGGAAACGAAACAACCGCGTCGGAACGTGCGCTTACTCCCGGCCCGAAAAGCAGAAGTGACAGAGAAACAAGCGCGGTGAGCGTCCCCTTTACAGTTCGCTTAGCGAACCAAAGCGATAGCCTTGATTTTCCCATTCTGTCAATAACCGATCCATGATCGCGGCATTAGTCGCAGAAGTCGGGTGGAGAAGAATAATTTCGCCGTTGTGTGTATGCGAAAGTACTTTTTCGATAGACTTCTCTTCATCTGGCTGTTTGTTATTATCCCAGTCAGCATAAGCAAAACTCCAAAATACCGTTTTATATCCTAAGTCCTTGGCAAAGCTCAGGTTCTGTTCGGAGAACCGCCCTTCAGGCGGACGGTAAAATTTAGCCATATCTCTTCCTGTCAGTTCAAAATAAGCATCTTCCAGCGCTTTCAGTTCTTGTGCGAATTGTTCTTTATTGGTAATTTTGGTCATATCATGATGTTTCGCGGTATGATTGCACACGAGGTGTCCTTCATCGGACATTCTCTTCACCAATTCCGGGTTTCGCATAATTATGTTGTCCAAAACAAAGAATGCGCCCGCAGCATTGTGGTCTTTTAAGACGTCGAGAATTTTTTCCACGTTGCCGTTTTCATAGCCTGCATCAAACGTCAGATAAATCACTTTATCATCATCGCACGCGTCTGCATCCACATAGTAAGTGTCATATTTGTCGATAAAGCATAATTCCTTATCTAAAACAGGAGCCGTATGGGTATCATTATTTTTTACATACCAATTATAAGCCGTCGTTTCTGCATGAGCAAATGACATCAGACTCATCGCACAAACGAGCAAAGCACATAAAAGGATTTTTGTGATTTTTTGCATTTTCACACCTGCCTTTCGTGTTTATTGTTCGTCGTTTTTCTCATATTAGCCTGATAAAATATTGTTTTTTATATAAAAAAGTGGTACAATCAAAGTAATATAAATAATGTATAGATAAGAATGATCGGCTCCAATTTTTGCAAACAATAAAATTTTGATAAAATAAGGAAAAGATTGAAAATTACATTTTTCAATCGGTAAGTGAGGCAAAGTATGAACAAGCGCAAAATGGGCAAATGCGGTGTAGAAGTTTCTCCCTTAGGTTATGGCATGATGCGCCTGCCTATGCTGGACGGCACGGCCGGCAATTTTGACAGAGACGGCCGGCAAATCGATGTAGACAAAAGCATTTCGCTGGTACGTTACGCCATCGATCATGGCGTCAATTATATTGACACGGCTTATAATTATTTAGGCGGATACAGTGAACGCGTGACCGGCCTTGCCTTACAGGACGGCTATCGGGACAAGGTATTTTTAGCTACCAAATCACCCACGTATCTATATCAATCAGAAGACGATTTTGACACTTTCTTGAACACCCAGTTAGAAAGACTGCAAACCGATCATATCGATTTTTATCTCCTGCACACCTTATCGCGCGAAAACTGGGACAAAGTGTTAAAATACAATGCGATTGAAAAACTGCGAAAAGCCAAGCAAGAAGGAAAAGTCCGGTTTATCGGGTTCTCGTTTCATGACGATTTTCCTGTCTTTAAAGAAATTGTTGACTATATGGCCGATGAATGGGATTTCTGCCAGATTCAGCTCAATTATCTGGATATGAACGAGCAAGCCGGTTATCAGGGACTGCAATACGCCGCCAAGCACAACTTAGGCGTGATTATTATGGAACCGCTGCGGGGCGGACTCTTGGCATCACTGCCCAAAAAAGCAGAAGATTTGTTTTTGGCGAAGGAAAAGCAGCCGGTTGAGGCCGCCCTGCAATTTCTGTGGAGCATGCCGGAGGTCGGCACGATTCTCTCGGGCATGAACTCGCTCGATCAGGTCGTAAGCAATCTTTCCTATGCAGAAAACATACCCGATCAATATTTTATCAAAGAAAAGCCGCTGTTTGACCAAGCCAAAGCGCTGATTGAGCAATATGCGCTCATTGGCTGCACCGGCTGCAAATACTGCGCTGACTGTCCCTCTGACATTAAAATCAGTGAGCTTTTCGCTCTGTATAATCAATTCTGTAAGGACAATGACAAAGCCAAGACACAAGCGCTCTACAGCACGTTTGAAAAAAATGCGCATCATTGCATCGGATGCAAAAAATGTGAACGTCTCTGCCCGCAGCATTTGCCCATCACGGCCCTGCTTCCCAAAATCGATAAAATGATTACAGAATAAACAAGGATAAGGTCCGGGACAGCCCGGACCTTGTTTCTATACACGTTTTAAACAGTCAGACTTATAAAAACAAGAAAGATACGAAAAATGATTACCATTACAATCAATGACACGGTGATGCATTTTGAAACGGCACCCGGTCTATTTTCGCCAAGAGGACTTGACGCTGGTACACGCGTGATGTTAGAGCATATTGCCTTTCAGCCGCAGGACAAGGTGTTGGATTTAGGCTGCGGGTACGGCGTTGTCGGCATTTATGCGGCCAAGCAAATCGGCGCAGAACAAGTGACTATGATCGACATTAACCCAAGCGCCGTATCCGCCGCTTCTCACAATGCAAAGATCAATCATCTGCCAGAGCTGCGCATCCTGCAAAGCGATGGTTTTCGCGCTTTAGATGATACCGGTTACACGCTGATTCTCTCCAATCCCCCATACAACAGCAATTTCAGCACGGCGAAGCATTTTATTGAAAAGGGATTCAACAGGCTGCAAATCGGCGGCCGCATGGTCATGGTGACCAAGCGTAAAACGTGGTATCAAAACAAGCTGGCCGCCATATTCGGCGGCGTCACCATTCACGAAGAAAACGGATATTATCTTTTTATTGCTGAAAAAAGAAAGCCGACCTATGCCAATAAAGCATGACCGGTTTCATGTTTAATATACACAGTATTTCGCGCCGGGTTGATTCAGCCAATAAAATCTTTGGCAAATTGCAGCATGTCGCTGCGGGAAGTAAACGATTTTAACTGCGTAGCAATCGATTCCTGTTCTCCCTCAGACAATGCTTCAAACTTAGCCAGCGCTTGTTTGTTCTGCATAACCTTCATGGCAAAGCCCTGCGGTAAATCGCGAATATCCATTATTCATCATCCTTTCAATCTTACCTAATTTCATTTTATCCATTTAGCGGCTATTTATTCTTTTGGATCAATTAGCTTGTTGAAACACACAAAGTCACAGTAAATTTTTCACTGGCCAGCAAGCTGTATAACAAGGCTGGTATCCATTTTTCTCATAAAACGCTCTGGCTTTTTCATTTTTTGTCTCACACCACAAAAACGCACGGGAATGGCCCTTTTTCAAAATCAAATTGGTCATGTAAGCAAGCAGTGCCTGACCGCAGCCGCAGCCTGATTTGGCGGGGTCAACCGCCACAAGATCGATGCGATTGCCTCTCATACGGCCACAGCCTGCTACGCTTTGCTGTACATCAAGCACGAAAAAATCATCCTTGCATGGGTCGTTTTGTTCATACCCTATCGAAGAAAAAATGCGGCTGCATCCATCAAAGTCAGCGTCTTGATATCGCCGAATCGCTGCGTGTTCGGGTAAGCGGCAGGCAAATGAATCCTTTTTGCGCTTTTGATATTCCATGCGCACATATTCAAAGGTATAATCAAAATGCTCGTCCTCGGTAAAGCTTTCCTTGCGCGCAAAAGCGCACACCTGCCGCACGCCTTTTTGGCGGCACTGTTCTTCGATCGCTTGGTACAGAAGATGACCAACGGGCAAATGATCACAGGCTGGATGTACATAAACATAAACAAACGCTTTGGCAGAGCCGCCCGAACAAGCGGCATAGCCCACCGCCCTGTTATGATATCTTGCCACCAACATGTTGGCACGCGGCAATGTCATGAGTACTTTGTACGCCTCGACCCGCGTGGTCATACTAATTAAAGCTGCTTCATCTTTGGCTGTATATGCTTGAATTTGAATAGGTTCCATCTGTTTTTGCCTTTCACTTGTGATTCTATCATGAGTATATACCAAAAACCGCTGTTTTAAAACAGCGGTTTTTGGTATATAAAATAACAAATTCAGGCAATATGTTAATTAAAGCTCGCTCTTGATACTTCTGGAAAACAGCTCGCCAAGTGTCTCTTTCGCATTAGCCCCTTCATATAAAATTTTATAAACACCCTGCGAAATTGGCATTTCCACTTTGTAGCGTGTACATAAACCCATCAGCGCCTTGACTGTATAATACCCTTCTGCCAAGCCTTCAAACTTTTCTTTGGTGACCCACGCCTCGCCAAAGCGTCTGTTGTGACTAAACGGCGAAAAAACAGTGGCTTCATAATCACCTAAATGGCAAAGGCCATAAGCCGACAGCTCGTTGCCGCCCATCGCTTTAATGAGTCTGGCCACTTCTTTTGTTCCTCGTGCCATCAACGCGCCTTTGAGTGCGCCTAAACCATAACCATCCAACAATCCGGCGGCAATGCCAATCACATTTTTCGCGGCCGCACCAATCTCATTGCCGATTAAGTCGGCGCCGTAATAAAACCGAATCAAATCGGACGAAAAAGAATCCACCAATTTGATTTTGGTTTGTTCATCGATACTGTCAATCACCATGCAGTTGGGATGACCCTTAACAAATTCCTGGGGATGGCCGGGGCCAATCCAAACGGCCACTCGATTGGACGTGTCGGTATTCTCGGTCACAATTTCAGACAACCGTTTGCCTGTTTCAATCTCGATTCCCTTCATACACAGAATAAAAATCTTATTGGTCAAATGATATGGCGCGAGTTCCGCCATCAAAGAGCGCAATATCTGCGACGGCACCGAAATCACAATAACCTCTGCCTGTGCAATTTCTTTCAAAGAATCAGTCAGCAGCACCGAATCAGGCATCGTTAAAATGCCATTTGATCTCGTCTTTTGAAACCGCGCAATATCAGCAGTCCCTTTAGGGCCGTATAAGGTCACCTGATTTCCAATCGAATCTAAATACCATCCAATAAAGCTGCCCCAACGGCCGCATCCAATCACTGTAATTTTCAATCCTGTCTCCCACGCTTTCTGCGCTGGCGGTATCAATCCGCCTCACGCTTCATTTTGCATTTTAGTTTTATTATATAATATTTTACCGGCAAATACAAATTTTTCAGTAAAAAATATTTTTCCATACAAAAATCTGTCGGCAAGTGCATACTCATATAATCAAAAACAACCCATAGCTATGGGTTGTTTTTAAGTGATTCAACGATAAACCTGTTTCATGACGATGGCTTCTTTATTTAAGAACTTCATAATTTTCAGCGCCTTTTCGGTTGCATCAAAGAAAACGACACTCTTTTCACCGTTTTTCGTAAATACGGCAAAATAAATATCCGAAGATTTCAAAGAAGAACAAAATTCATACCGATTCTTGATATCCTCTGCATCCGCCTGCGCTTTATACTCGCCCTCGTAAGGAGCAATCTGCGTCATTTCGCTGACCCGTATTCTTAATAAATCGGGCACATATTTGCGGCCGCCCAAAAATTTATCAAAAATCATCTCACCCGATAAAAGACTATACCGAAACTCGGTCAGCGCCATCGGTGCCGTTATGTAATATAAAAACCACGTGCCGGTTGCTAAAAGCAAAGCGCCGACAAAGACAAAAACGCCGCCAATCACAAACATCAACACCAAAACCAACAAAACCCATGCCACTAAGAGCAGCATACGAAGCAGCTTCTGTCTTTTATATTTCCCTTCGCTTTTGGCTTCCACCGTAAATTCAGTGAAATTACCTGAATCATTCGCCCCTCTGGACACATAAATATCCATATTTTTTTTAGCCATTACAATCACCTCATAAAATCACAATTGATAAACACGCAAACAATTTTCAAGCACCAAGCAAAGCATAGAAGATATACGCTGCCATTCTGGTTCTAACAGAATATCGCCCGCCGCAGTTAACTATTTACATATCTATACAAACACAATGTAGATTACTCAATTTATTTTTATCATACCATAAAGTCATAGGAATTTCAACCAATATTTGTGCATTTTAACAGATATTTTTTATGAATGCTTGCAATATAAAGCAATATATGCTATAATGTGGGAGTAATGTAAGGATTACAGCGCAAATTTGTAAAATGCATTTTGCGTATCAAAAAATATGGAGGTACATGATACAATGAATAAGTCAGAACTCGCTGCATCTATTGCTGAAAAAGCAAACCTTTCTAAAAAAGACGCTGAAGCAGCCGTTGCCGCTTTTATTGCCTCGGTTGAGGACGCTCTGAAAGCAGGCGAAAAAATTCAGTTAGTTGGTTTCGGTACATTTGAGGTACGCGAAAGAAGCGAAAGACAGGGCCGCAATCCGCAGACTGGTAAAACCGTTACCATTCCTGCTTCCAAGGTACCCGCATTTAAAGCTGGAAAATCATTTAAAGAAGCAATTTCAAAATAATTGATTTTAAAGAAATCCGCTTTGTGCGGATTTCTTTTTCTATATAGAATAAGATAAAAAAACAGAATCCTGAATCATGAAGTTTTTAAAACATCGGCATTTGCTGCAATGCGCTTTAGCTTTTCTTTTATGTGCTTTCTTGTGTTATCGTTTTCCGCCGCATATCAAAATTTTGTTTTTTGTTACGGCGGCTTTTTTGGCGCTTGTTTTTGTCGGCCTTACATTTATCAAAGTATGGCGCCGGCCTATTTTGCAGCCTATTTGCCTTCTTGTTTCGGTCATGCTGGCGTTCGGCACCTCGTATGCATATCATGATCTTTATGCCGCCCGTATATATTCGCTGGCAAATGACAGTGAACATCGCATAACAGCCACCATTCAAAAAATAAACACGTCTCTTCCCTATGCTTCTTCTTATGATGTTACCATTAATACGGTAGATGACAAAAAACATGCCTTCAAAGCAGAGTTGTCGTGCGATTTTCCCACCTATTTTGAGCAAAACGATATCATTTCTCTCACTGTTGTTTTTTCAGAGTTTGAGCCGCTCGTCAATTATTTTCCAGAAAAACAATATAACCTCTCCAAAGGCTTTTTATTAAAAGCGGAAGCGGAAGAAGACGATGCAGAAAAAATCGGTGTCAGCCGTTCTGTCTCTGCTTATTTTCAAACGGTAAACCAACACCTCAGCAATATCTTTGTGCAAAACCTTCCCGATGACAGCGCCGGATTTGTCAACTGTGTTTTATTAGGCAACCGTACCGGTCTTTCCGACACGGTGAAGCGAGATTTCAAAAATCTTGGCTTGTCTCATCTGCTCGCGATTTCGGGTATGCATATGTCGGTTCTGCTCGGCGGATTGTATTTGCTGCTAAGCGCGCTTTCTGTTCACAAATTTCTTAAAAATGCCCTTGTGATTGCGGCGGCTGTCTGTTTTATGTTTTTAACCGGATTCAGTCCTTCTGTTACGCGCGCCTCGCTGATGTTAATTTTAAGCTATCTTTGTTATTACGGCGGGCTGAAAGCTGACCCTCTCACTTCGCTATGTACTTCTGTTGCCCTCATCTGCCTTGTAAACCCCAATGCCATTTATGATGTAGGTCTGCAGCTTTCCTTTTCAGCTACCTTTGGCATTTTGCTGACAACCCCGATTGTCAACGCAAACTTAACCGCCAAAAAGGTGCCTCTTTTGCTTCGCTCTCTGTTAAACGGTCTTTTTGCATCGGCAGCCGCCATGACATTTATGCTGCCTTTCATGCTTTCCTCGTTTCAGTCATTTTCGCTGATGAGTCTTGTAACAACCCTTGTTTTTTCGCCCATACTGACTGTCATTCTCTATGCAGCGCCCCTGTTTTTGCTCTTTCATAAAATATATTTTCTTGGGCCTGTTTTCCAATTTATATTGGAAAAGGCAGTTGCTTTCATCCTCTTCTTATCCGGAAAATCCGCCGCGCTCGGCAGCTTTTTGATTTCGTTTGATTTCCCGTTTGTCAAGTGGATTGGTCCGGCTTTTGTTATCTTATTGGGACTTATTCTCCTTTGGTACCCTAAAAAAGCGCGTTGGTATCTCGTGCCTTTATCCGCCTTTGTATGCACATTCAGCCTCTGCATGACGGTTTATTCAGACCAACATCAAGATGAGATCACCCTAATTGCTTCTGCATACAAGCAAAATGATGTCTTATCGGTTACGCAGAATTATCATACAACCGTTTTGGATATCACAAACGGCAGTTATACAGCCGTCAATCAAGCGCTCTGCTGTACCCAGCGCCAGGAATACATCCACGCTTTTGAAAACTATATTATAATCAATCAAAATAACAAAAGCGTTTCCTCGCTGCGCAAAATGCTCGCCAACTATTATTTTAAAACGGTTTATCTTCCCTCTCCTAACGAAGAACAGGAAGATATCACCCGTTCGCTTGTCTATATTGCCGAAGGAGCAGGCTGTGATGTTATTTTTTATCAATATGATGAAAGCTTTGTCATTCATGACGTCACCTATACCATCGAGAGTCCTGCCACGATTAAGCGATCAGTCAAGCCGATTCATCAAATCTCGATCAACGCGCAAAATCAGGAAACGGTGTATCTTGGCGCCGCCTTTAGCGAAAGCGAACAAGAATTGCCAGAGGCTGCCGCGCTGATTGCCGGCAGTTACGGGCCTTTATACAAACAGGAGTTTTCGTATCCCGGCAAGCATGTATATGCCTCCCAAAGCGCAGCGGAATTTTATCATTCTGATGAGCTTACCGTATACAATGACTTCTGCCGCGTTATACTAAATAGTGATTGAAAAAAACGATAAATTCATGTATAATTGTATTTATCTGTTATCATCGCTGAAAGGGGATTTCCATGCCGTCTGTAACCCATCTAAAAATCAAAGAAGGACTTGATGTTCAATTCATTGACACCGACCAGTTTAAGACCCATTATTTTTCGGTCACGTTTTCTCTGCCCATCACAAGAGAAAATGCACCGCTCTCGACTCTTTTGCCAAAAGTGTTAATGAGAGGCTGCGAAAAATATCCCTCGATGAACGCCATCAGCAAACAGTTGGATGATCTTTATGCAGCCGATGTTTACCCAAGAGTATTCAGCCGGGGGGAAACACAGTTTTTCGGCTTAGCCGCCAGCATGCTGAAAGACCGCTTTGCCAAGGACGGCACCCGCATTGAAGAGGGTGTCTTTCAGTTGTTTTCACAGCTTTTGTTCCATCCGCTGATCGAAAACGGCGCGTTTAAAAAAGAATATGTCGAAACCGAGAAACAGCAAATTATCAGCCGGATTCGAGCACAAAAAAATGATAAACGCCGCTATGCCCTCAAACGGTGTGAAGAAGAAATGTGTGCCGACGAAGCATATGGTATTCCCACATTTGGCTATGAAGAGGATGTCGCAAAAATCACCCCCGAGCGTCTCTATGAATTTTACCAGTCTGTCATTTCCGGCATGCAGTGTCAGCTATATTTTATCGGCCATACCGATCAAGAGCATTTGAAAAAAGAGATAACAGAGGTGTTCCGCCCCTTTTCGCCGGCGCCCGCTGCACAATACACATGCGAAGTCATTCGCAAAGCAGGTCCTATCAAAGAAATTACTGATGTCATGCCGGCCGAGCAAAGCAAACTCACCCTGGGCTTTCGCACGGGGACGATTCTGGCCGATGGAAACTGGCACGTATTTTCGGTATTCATGGAAATTTTCGGTCTTTCCCCCTCCAGCAAACTGTTTATGAATGTAAGAGAAAAACTATCATTATGCTATTACTGTTCCTGCAACGCAGAACCTCACAAAGGCATTATGCTGGTTTACAGCGGAATTACGGCAAAGAACAAAGAAAAAGCACAATCTGAAATTTTAGCCCAGCTAAGTGCCATTCAACAGGGCGAAATCACTGAAGAAGAGCTAAATGCCGCAAAACTCAGTGTCATTAACGCGTATCGCTCGCTCTCCGACTCGCCTGTGTCCTTAGAAGGTTGGTTTACCGGTCGGACACTGGCCGGCCTTGCCACCACGCCCGAGGACTGCATTCCGCTGGTGATGGATGTTACAAAAGAACAAGTCATGGACGTTGCGAAAAAAATATCGCTCGATACCATTTATTTTATGAAAGCAGAGGGGCCGCAACCATGAATCCATTTACCATCAAAGAAAACGCCCTGTTAGATGAAAAATATTACTACAGTAAACACAAAAGCGGACTTGCTGTTTATGTCATTCCCAAAAAGCTTTCCACCTATTACGCCGTTTTTACCACTCGTTACGGCTCTGTTGACAACGAGTTTAAAACACAGGCAGAGACTGCCTATACCAAAGTGCCGAACGGTATAGCACATTTTTTAGAGCATAAGCTGTTTGAAAACGAAGACGGTACAGACGCCTTTCAGAAATACGCCAAAACAGGGGCAGAGGCGAATGCATTTACCTCTTTCATCAAAACCTCTTATCT
Organism: Clostridiales bacterium; assembly: GCA_022791195.1. Classification (GTDB taxonomy): domain Bacteria; phylum Bacillota; class Clostridia; order Oscillospirales; family CAG-272; genus CAKSEI01. The sequence continues at coordinate 12,888 of JAAVYP010000037.1, forward strand.
GTTCACCTGTACCGATCAGTTTTATGAAAGTCTGCAAATTTTGCTGGAAACGGTCAGCAAACCATATTTTACCCCCGAAACAGTCCAAAAGGAGCAAGGCATTATCGGCGAAGAAATCGGCATGATGAACGACAGCCCCGGCTGGGTGCTTACGTTCAACATGTTGGCCGGATTATATAAAGAGCACAGTGTCAAAATCAACATTGCCGGCAGCGCCGAATCCATTGCCAAAATCACGGCTGACACGCTGTATCAATGCTATCAAACCTTTTATCACCCTTCCAATATGATTCTGGTTTTGTGCGGCGATATTGAACCGGACCGGGTGAATGAGCTGCTCGATCAAATCATTCCCTGCACACCAGCCCCTGGCATAGATTCGTTGTATGCCAAAGAGGCTCCCCAAGCTGTCACACCTTATACAGAAGCATATATGGACATTGCCAAGCCCCTCTTTTCCATTGGCATTAAAGATGTGGAAATCGCGGATGATCCCGCCGGGCGGCTTGAAAAAATTGCCTATCTTTCGGTGATCTTAGAGGCGATGTTCGGCCCTTCCAGCGCGATTTACAATTCGCTGTATGAACAAGGGCTGATAACCGGCGGCCTTGGCTATGAATTTGAACACAACCGCTCGTTTTCATTTATTGAAATCACCGGCGAAACCGATGAACTGGACACGGTTTTCAGCCAGCTTAAACAGGCGGTAGAAGAAATCAAAAAGAACGGCATTGAAAAAGAAATTTTTGAGAGGGCCAAAAAAGTAGTCTATGCGCAAACCATTAAAAGCTTTGATTCGACAGAAGAAATCGGTAACCTCTTCATGGCCAACATGATTGACTCGATTGACGCCTTTGATATGCCGGACGCCATTGCAGACGTGCAGTATGAAAAAGCATATAAGCTCATTCAGGACATGTTCCAAAAAGACTATTGCACGGTATCGGTCATCAAACCGCGTATAGAGCAGTCAGCAGACACCCCGGCAGAATAACAAACGGGTTTTACCCGTTTTACATAAAACATAGCAGAAAGGACGATGAAAATTTTATGAATCAAATTTCATTCCCGAATATAGGCATCGACCGTTTGCCCATCAATCGCGTTGCCTTTTCCCTGTTCGGACGGGATATTTACTGGTATGGTCTGATTATCACCTTTGCTATCTGCGTTGCTTTTTTAATCGTGCTGTACCGCGCCAAGCAAGAATACATAAAAAATGACGATATCTACGACTTGGCGATATGGGTCATTCTCTTAGGCATGGTCGGCGCCAGACTGTACTATGTGCTCACTTCACTTGATCAATATGACAACTTACTGGACACCTTCAAAATCTGGGAGGGCGGACTCGCCTTTTACGGCTGTGTCATCGGCGGCGCGCTCGCCTGCGTGTTGGTTGCTAAATTCAAAAAGATTAATTTTGCCGTGCTTTTTGACATGCTCTCCCCGGCCGTTTTAATTGGCCAGGCCATCGGCAGGTGGGGCAATTTTTTCAACGCAGAAGCATTTGGTTCGGCCGAAACATTAGACCTTTTCGGCAAAACCTTTGATGTTTCAGGTGTAGTGCATGCACCATGGATCATGCAGATCGGCACCCAACTGGTACAGCCCACGTTCCTCTATGAATGCATATGGGATCTTATCGGTTTTATCCTGTTAAGTATCCTTTACAAAAAGAAAAAATACAACGGACAAATCTGTTTATGGTACCTTGCCTGGTATGGCTTCGGCAGAATGTTTGTCGAAGGACTGCGCACCGACAGTCTGTACATTGGTTCCATTCGCATTTCCCAATTAGTCGGCCTTTTGTGTGTTGTATTTGGCATTGCCCTGCATTTTATTTTTCTTTCGATGGCCAAAAAAGGACGGTTGACTCTTCCCTTCACCAAGCGAGAGCCTGTTACCAATGCTGAAAAAGCAGAACTGTCAGAAGCCACTGAACAGGAAAAACAAGCAGAAGATTCGACCGATGCCAAGCCACAGGCAGAAGATACAAACCAACCGCTGCAAACAGAACAGGAGGATATTTCAAATGGCGAAAATCATTAACGGAAAAGAAGTTTCAGAAAAAATTCGGCTGCGTATCGCAGAAGAGGTCAAAGATCTGGCCGCGAAAGGCATTGTACCCGGGTTAGCTGTCATCTTAGTGGGTGATGACCCTGCCTCTCAGGTATATGTCCGCAACAAAAAAAGAGCCTGTGAACAGGCCGGCATTTATTCAGAATCCTATGAACTGCCTGGAAACACCTCGCAAGAAGAGCTTTTAGCGCTCATTGACAAGCTGAACAACGATCCCAAAATCAACGGCATCTTGGCCCAGTTGCCGCTGCCCAGCCACATTGACGAAGAAACCGTTATCAACCGTATTTCGCCCGACAAGGATGTAGATGCGTTTCATCCGGTCAATGTAGGCAAAATCATGATCGGCAATTACGATTTCCTGCCCTGTACGCCGGCCGGCGTCATGGCGCTGTTAGCCGAAAGCGGCGTTGACTGCGCGGGAAAGGAATGCGTAGTCGTCGGCCGCAGCAATATCGTTGGCAAGCCGCAGGCTATGCTCTTGCTGCACAATCATGGCACGGTTACCATCTGCCACTCCAGAACAAAGAATTTAGCCGAGGTAACCCGCCGGGCCGATATACTGATTGCCGCTGTCGGCAAGCCGGATTTCATTACCGCTGAGATGGTCAAACCCGGCGCCGTTGTCATTGACGTAGGCATCAACCGCAAAGCGGACGGTAAGTTGACTGGTGATGTTGATTTCGCCTCTGTCGAGCCGGTTGCTTCCTACATTACCCCGGTGCCGGGCGGCGTTGGTCCTATGACCATTACCATGCTTTTGCAAAACACCCTGAAAAGCGCTAAAAAAGCAAACAATATCTCTTGACAAGACAAGCGTTTGATGCTATAATAGATTGCCGCATAATGTCAGGTCTAAAAGCATGGCTTGCCTGATTTAGCGAGTTCAAACACAACTTGGTTGTGAGTTAAGAAAGAGAGGTGCTTTTCGTGTACGCAGTAATTGAAA
>JAAVYP010000038.1 GCA_022791195.1 Clostridiales bacterium
ATAAAACCAATAGGAAGTAAAAATTTGTTCGTCTAACATGGTATAGTCCCTTTCATGTAATATTGTATTATTGAAATTCGTCATGTCATTTTATCAATTATATAAAAACGATTCACAACATTTTTAGCATAGTTACCGCTACACATATTTCGGCAATTAAGCTATTTTGTTAATATATATTACCATATACAACGAATAAAAAAACAAGCACTTTGGACAAATTGTTGTTTTTGTTAACAAATTTAAATTATTATTTTAAATCATATATTGACAAAAACAACAACATATGATATTGTCAATACAGAACATATCTTCGTTATATAATTGACTCATAAAAAGTATGTAGGAGAAAAAATGAAATATAAAAAAGCTAAATACATCTATAGTGTCTATAACAACGATTCGGAACTTTTAATGTATAATATGAGAACAGCCCGATCAGTAAAATTATAAAATAATCTTGCGACTCAATTCAACTCATTTAGTGAAGATAAAGCGATAGATACCTATGAAATTGATAACGCTCCCTGGTTAGGCGAGTTATTAACACAAGAATTTATTATCCCCGAAACGTTTAATGAAACAAAATGGTGTCAATTAAAACAAAATGAAGTAATTTATGGTTCCAAAGAACTCGATGTATTGCTCGTTCCAACGAATATGTGTAATTTCAGGTGCACTTACTGTTTTCAAGATCATATTGCAAACTATATGGATCTCCTGTTGTAAACGCTTTACCCGATGAAGGTATCAGAAGAATGCACGTTTTAGGCTGCCCTGTATTAGGCGTTGTCGGAACAGGAACAAGACAGGGTAAATTTTCATTACAGCTTGCCTTGCGACATGAATTTATGCGTCTTGGATACAATGTTGGTCAATTAGGTACCGAACCAACAGCACCGTTATTCGGTATGGATGCCGTTTATCCAATGGGACATGAAAACGCAGTATATGTCAAGGGATTTGACGCTGTTTTTGCTGTAAACCAACTTTTGAGCCAAATCGAGGAAAAAAATCCAGACATTATTCTGTTCGGCTCGCAATCACATACTGTTACATTTGTAGCCGGAGGCCCCGCCTACTATCCCGTCAGACAACAGGAATTACTGATGGGCTGCCAAGCTGATGCTTATGTTTTAGCGGTTTGCACGGATAATCCTATCTCATACATAAAAAGAAACGTAAATTATTTAGAGTCAATTTATCACTCTAAAGTGATTGCTTTAGCGGTTTCTCCGCTTTCCAATAAGGACCGTTGGTCTACGATAAGCAACCGACTTGCATTAATTAACGAGGAAGAACAAAATCGTTTTTGCAAAGAATTGAATAAAGAAATTGGTATACCGGCCCTTCCATTTCGCAATCATGACCATATAATCGATATCACAAATCTATGTATTGATTACTTTTCATAAATGTTCCGATCATAAATGATCCGGATTTCAATAGGAGGCAATCAGACTTGAAAAAACACACTCTGTTAGATAACATTGAATTTATGATAAAAAAGGCATGGAGTATTGACAAAGCATTATTACTCATTACATTTTTTCAGATTCCGCTTAACATTTTATTGCCTCTTATTTCAGCTTATCTGTCCAAGCATATTGTCGCATTGGTCACGCAAAATGTTGTCGTTTCTGTCTATGCGGTCCATATTCTATTTTTGTCCATCACGATACTCGTTCTCCGCATTATCAATAATCACATTGAAAGCAGACTCCAGTGGCGCGCATTTGGCAACCGTTTTCATTATTTAGACATATATAATGAAAAAATTATGACCATGGATTATGAACGGCTTGAAGATCCAGAAGGACAAATCAACAGCCAAAAAGCGCTGAACGCCATTTTGGGCGATGCAGCCGGCACACAGCAGATCTTCGCACAAATTATATCAATCCTGTCCAACATTTTGGGCTTAATCACTTATTCTGCCATTTTAATTGCTTTCAACTATTGGATCGTTTTGCTTTTATTCATCATGACGATCATCATGTATCTTCTCAGCAAGCGAAACAATAACTGGACGCATAAGCACAAGAATGATTGGATCGCTATTGACAGAAAAATAAACTATGTACGAAGACAAGCGGGAAATTTTGAAAACGCAAAAGATATAAGACTATACAATTTATCCGCCTGGTTTGAAAACCTTTTTGAAAAATATCTTTATGATATAAAGAAATGGTGGAAAAAGGGAGAAAAACGCGGATTCGCCTTGGATTTCGCCGTCTCAGCAATGAATTTTATTCGGGATAGTATTGCCTATATCATTTTAATTTATCAAGCCGTATTCAATAGTTTGTCCGCTGCTGATTTTGTTCTGTTTTTTGCTTTAATCGGACAATATTCAGGTTGGTTAACGGGTATTATCAGTTCCTATTCATCTCTTTACGCAACAAGCCTAAATGTATCTGATTTACGTTCATTTCTCGATATGCAAGATAAATTCAATCATGAAAAAGGTGTCAGTTTGCCTACAGAGGCGCCTGAAATAACATTAAGTAATGTATCATTCAGATATCCCGGCAGCGAAACGGACACGCTGAAAAACATCTCTCTATCCATCCATAAAGGAGAAAAAATTGCATTAGTTGGTTTAAACGGAGCAGGAAAAACAACATTGGTTAAATTACTATGCGGACTCTACGCTCCCACACACGGAAATATACAAATCGACGGACAAAATATATTCGCGTACAATATTGAGGATTATTATTCCATGTTGTCTGTTGTGTTTCAAGATGTTTTGCTCATGCCTGCTTCCATTGCTAAAAACATTGCATTATGCGAAGAAAAAAATATCGACAAAACGAAGTTAGAGCATGTTTTAAAAATGTCCGGCTTATATGATAAAATAATGAAATTGCCGCATCAGGAAAATACGCTGCTCATAAAAAACCTAAACAACGATGCGACTGATTTGTCAGGCGGCGAAAAACAAAAATTAGCGCTTGCAAGAGCGCTATATAAAAACGGCCGTATGATTATTTTAGATGAGCCAACCGCCGCGCTTGATCCTGTTGCGGAAAGTGAAATGTATCATAAATACAATCAGTGTACGCAAAACACTACATCAATCTTTATATCGCATCGTTTGTCCAGCACAAAGTTTTGCGATCGAATCTTATTTATGGAAAACGGTGAGATCATTGAGCAAGGCACTCATGATAAATTAATGCAGCAAAAAGGAAAATACGCAAATCTTTTCGAGCTGCAAAGCCATTATTACAGAGAGGAGGCTAACAAATGAAAAAAGCAAGCAACAATATCTCGATTTTTTATCAAGGATTGGCCGAAATTCATAAAATTCGCAGCGGTTTGCTCTCCTTAATCATAGCTGGAAGTGTTTTCAACGCACTCTCTCCATTTATTAATATCTATATGTCCGGACTGATTATCAATGGAATTGCAAACAAACAGCCTTTCGAGCACCTTTTGTTTCTCGTGCTCCTAACGGTTTCAATAAACTTAATTATCGGCATGATCGCCTCTGTTTTCAGGCATCTGATTGCAATTCATAAACAAGAGTTTAATGCAAGATATCAAATGCAGCAAAGCAGCAAAATAAGCCGCATGGATTATGTTGTGGCCGAATCACCTGAAACATATCGCCTGCGGCAAAAAATAATTGATCATGCAAATGCCAATAATGCCGGAATCATTGGCCTGCCCTCTTCCATACAAAATCTGATCGAAGCTTTTTTTACAATTCTATTTTCCATTTCTTTAACGGTTTCCCTTTTTTTCACCCCCGTTTCGACCGAAAATTGGCTAAACACCATCATCACATCCCCGCTTACATCTATTTTTGTTCTCCTTATGATATGTATATCCGTTATTGTCAGTATGCACGCAAATGCTGTCATGACTAAAAAATTATATGTTATCTTAGGCGAGGCTACCCAATTCAACAAAATCTATAATTATTATATCGAAAACTACCTGTGCAACTATAATCAGGGAAAAGATATTCGCATTTATAATCAAAAAGACCTGATAAAAAGTGAATGCTCCGGGTTGTTAGATACAGTTATGAATCGAATGATTAAAAAGCTGACCCGAAATCAAATCAATTCTTCCGTTACCGCTACGATTGCCGCTAATTTTTTAGATTGTATTATTTACCTGTACATTGGCATCAAAGCACTGTTGGGCCTGATTCATGTTGGCGGTATCATACAGTATATCGGAAGTATCACTCAATTTTCAGCCGGCTTCACAAAGTTTTTGACGCAACTTGCCCTTATAAAGGCCAACAATGAAGCGTTGAAACTTTATTTTGAATTTATGCATTTGCCCGAAACAATAGAAAAAGGTACGCAAACGATTAAAACACATAATCATGATGAGTTTGAAATAGAGTTTATCAATGTATCATTTCAATATCCGGGAACTGACACATACGCCCTGAAAAATATAAATCTGAAACTCAAATCAGGAAAACGCTTTGCTGTTGTAGGCATGAACGGCAGCGGCAAAACAACTTTAATTAAGCTCTTATGCCGTCTTTATGAGCCGACTGCAGGCAAGATTACACTGAATGGAATTGATATTCAAGAATATAAACTGGATGAATATATAGCCTTGTTTGGCGTAGTTTTTCAGGATTTTAAATTGTTTTCATTTAGTTTGGCGCAGAATATAGCTGCCAATAATGAAATTGATCAAAATTTTGCTGAATTATGTTTGGAGCGTTCGGGCTTCTCTGAACGCATGCATACAATGCCGCAAAGGCTTGATACGTCAATTCACAAAGACTTTGATGAAGATGGCATTGAAATATCCGGCGGCGAAGCTCAAAAAATCGCCTTAGCGCGGGCTCTCTATAAAAACGCTCCGTTTATTGTTCTGGATGAGCCAACTGCCGCGCTGGATCCTATTGCAGAATATGAAATTTTCAATCATTTTAATCAAATCATTGAAAATAAAACAGCGGTTTATATTTCACACCGTTTATCTTCGTGTCGTTTTTGCAGCGATATTATCGTGCTTCATGACGGAGAGTTAATACAGTATGGTTCGCACGATACATTGCTTGCTGACACAAACGGGAAATACTTTGAATTGTGGCATGCGCAAGCACAATATTACTGTGATTAACAATCAAGGCATTGGTCATACGCTAACAAAACTTTATAAAAATAATTGACAGATAAAACCAGATAAAGATAATACTCAAATCTTTATTTGAGACAGCAATTATCTGAAGCAGTATCAAGAAATTACCGGCACAGTCTTCTGGTCGCGATTGACAAACAGATACAAGGCGCAACATAGACAGAAAGAAGCAATAACTATAGAGACTGATGAGAAATTTTGAAAAAAAAGAAAAGTATAAACGACAGGAAAAATTATTCCTGTCGTTTGCTTTTTCTATTCCCTGTTTCATCAAATCCCACTCGAAAGCTAATTAACGCCCTCGTTTTCTATATAGCGAAATCTATCTGTTAATACCCTTCTATTGCTTATTTTTTCAGGCAATTTTTGCATCGCACAAAACTCTTCTTCCAAGGGTTTTAGAGCGATTTTTCCAAAAATGAAGTTCCATAAATTACCGGTAGATTCGGTAGGTTAAGTTTGCTATAATAAATACAAAACATAGATTCTGCAATAGGCGGTCATGAAATGGAAAGGGTAATTCTGCATTCCGATCTGAACAATTTTTATGCTTCAGTAGAATGTTTATATAATCCGGCGCTGCGCGGAAAACCGGTAGCCGTTGCCGGAAATCCGGAGGCAAGGCACGGGATTGTACTGGCTAAGAATTATGCAGCCAAAGTCTGCGGCGTTGCCACCGGAAATCCGCTTTGGATGGCAAAGCAAAAATGCCCGCACATTGTGTTTGTTCCGCCGCACTATGATCTGTATATGAAATACTCTCGGATTGCAAAAGAAATATACAGTGAATACACAAATCAGGTGGAGCCTTACGGGCTTGACGAATGCTGGCTTGATGTCACCGGAAGCACAAATCTGTTTGGAGACGGAAAAACAAT
>JAAVYP010000039.1 GCA_022791195.1 Clostridiales bacterium
ACGTTACCGCTGTGACGTTTACATTGCTGAAAACGAATATGCGTTAGCTATTGATCCGTATTTAAATCAATCAACTGCCATTTTACATAAAGAAATTGTGGTTCAATCACCTATGATCCGCTTATCTGATCGCCAGATAATTACCAAAAACAACCAATCGTTGTTTGAAGTAATTTATACCCCTGGACACACAGCAGGTTCTTGCTGCTATCGAATAGAAAATGCTATTTTCACTGGCGATACTTTATTTTCCGGCTCTATCGGGCGTACTGATTTCCCTACCGGAAACTATGAACAAATAATAAATAGCCTGCGTGTTTTAAGAAATTATGCGCAAAATCACAATTATATCGTTTATCCAGGACATGGCGAAAGCACTTCTTTGCAAGCAGAATATAAGTTAAATCCATATTTTCAATAATCTCTGTTTATACAAAAATTTTAAAAGAATATCAAAGAAAGGTAGATAATATAAGCATGGACAATCAACTCATTGCCGATCTTCTCTTTCCGGAGGTTTCATTAACACCGGCCGAGTTAGAAAACAAATATCCTGAACGACTATTGCCTGAAGGGGCCAAGGTGACTCGCTTTTCTCCTTCCCCTACCGGTTTTTTACATTTAGGCGCAATGTATCAAGCTATGATCAACGAAAGATTAGCTCACCAAAGCGGAGGATTATTTTATCTTCGTATCGAAGATACCGATGCAAAGCGTAAAGTGGAAGGCGCCGAAGAATCACTGATACGGATTCTAAACGAATATCAGATTTATTTTGATGAAGGTGTAACCGTTAATGGCGAAAAGGGAGATTATGGTCCCTATACGCAAACGAAAAGAAAAGATATTTATCATGTTTATGCGAAAGAATTAGTAAAAAAGGGACTGGCTTATCCTTGCTTTGATGCACATGAAGAAGAAAGCAGCCAGTCAAGAATGCAAACAATTGACTGGGAGCAAGAACAACAGCGAAAAAAACAGCAAAAAATAAAATGGCGTTCTATAACCATGGAGGACATTCAGCAAAAGGTAAAAGAAAAGCAGCCCTTTGTGCTTCGTATTCGATCAGCAGATTCAAATGAACAGACGGTTATTGTAAACGATTTGTTGAAAGGAAAATTAGAATTTCCGGAAAATGACGAGGACTTTGTTCTTTTAAAAAGCGATGGCATTCCTACCTATCATTTTGCCCATGCTGTTGATGATCATTTGATGCGCACTACGCATGTTATTCGCGGTGAAGAATGGCTTTCTTCGCTGCCCAAGCATGTTATGCTGTTTCAATATCTGAACTTTAAAATGCCCAAATATCTTCATACTGCTCAATTGCTTCGCTTGGATGAAAACGGAAATAAAAAAAAGCTCTCCAAGCGGGATATGGGCGCCAATATGGAAGATTATAAGCGCTTAGGCTATGCCCCGGACTGCGTGCTTGAATATTTAATGACCATACTCAATTCAAATTATGAAGAGTGGCATAGTCAGCATTCTGGGAAAACCTATTTAGACTTCCCCTTCAGCATGAAAAAAATGAATACATCTGGCGCTCTTTTTGATATGAACAAGCTGCAGGATGTCTCTAAAAATGTATTATCGAAAATGACTGCTGAACAGGTTTTTGATTTAGCCAGCGAATGGGCACATTTATTTGATCCGTCCTTCTATACCCTGTTAAAATCAGATCCTGATTATGCTATACGCATTTTAAGTATTGGACGAGGCGGTAAAAAACCACGCAAAGATTTCGCCACGTTTGTGGAACTCAAAAACTTTATTTCTTTTTTCTATGATGAATTATTTCAAATAGAAGATGCTTATCCCGTTTCGTTTGATCCATCGGTTATACAAGAAGTACTGACCCGTTATTTGCAGAACTATCAAGAAGATGACGATCAAAATGTCTGGTTTGAGAAAATGAAGCAAATAGCAGATTCATTGGGATTTGCCTCTGATATGAAAGCTTATAAAACAAGTCCGGATTTATACAAAGGAAGCATTGCTGACATAAGCATGTTTATACGGGTTGCTGTAACAGGCAGAATGAACTCTCCTGACCTTTTTGAAGTCATTCGTATCTTAGGGCCAGAGCGAATGAAAAACCGGATACTTGCTATGACAAAACGGCTTACTAAAGGAGAATAAACACAAATGGAAAATAATAAAAACAATTTTATACACGACTTTATTGACCAAGATTTAGCAAATGGTGTTTGCCAAAAAATACATACTCGTTTTCCCCCTGAACCGAATGGATATCTTCATATAGGCCACACAAAAGCGATTATGATTAGCTATGAAACCGCTAAAAAATATAATGGCCTTTTCAATTTAAGATTTGATGACACCAATCCCGAAAAAGAAGATGATGAATATGTGCAAAGTATTATTCAGGATTTAAAATGGTTGGGAGCAGAACCAAACGGCGGCATTTATTACGGCTCTGATTATTTTGACCAGTGCTATGCTTACGCTGTGCAGCTTATCAAGCAAGGTTTGGCCTATGTTTGTGATCTTTCGCCCGAAGACATGCGCACCTATCGCGGCACACTGACTACACCCGGCAAAAATAGCCCATATCGCGAACGCAGCGTTGAAGAAAATTTATCGCTTTTTGAACAAATGAAACGCGGCGATTTTAACGACGGCGAGCGAACTCTTCGCGCTAAAATTGACATGGCATCGCCTAATATAAATTTAAGAGATCCGGTTATTTACCGAATTGTCAAAACACATCATCACCGTCAAAAGGATAAATGGTGTATTTATCCTATGTATGATTTTGCCCATCCCATTCAAGACGCCATTGAAGGGATTACTCATTCTCTTTGTTCCATTGAATTTGAAAATCACCGTCCTTTATATGATTGGGTGGTTAATCACATTGATATACAAGCCAAGCCAAGACAAATTGAATTTGCCAGATTAAATATGACCTATACAGTTACAAGCAAGCGTTATCTTAGGCATCTTGTTGAAACCGGCTTGGTTGATGGATGGGATGATCCGCGCATGCCCACTTTGAGCGGCCTTCGCCGCAGAGGCTATACACCGGAAGCGATTCGCGATTTTCTCTCAAGAGTCGGCGTGTCCAAGGCAGACAGTCTCGTGGATATAGAACTTCTTGAACACTGTATCCGCGAAGAACTCAATCAGAGTGCCAAACGAAAAATAGTTGTGATTGATCCGGTGAAAGTCATCATCGACAACTATCCAGAGGATAAAACCGAATATTTTCCGGTTGCCAACAATCCGCAGGATCCGTCTGCCGGTACCAGAGACATTCCTTTCACAAAAGAAATTTATATTGATTCAGTTGATTTTGCCGAAGTTCCGCCGGCTAAATTCTTCCGTATGAAATTGGGCGGCGAAGTAAGGCTCATGGGCGCCTATATTGTCAAATGCGAATCGATTGAAAAAGATGAAACTGGCAAAATTACAGCTATACACTGTACGGCTGATCTCGAAACCGGCAATGGCAATCCCTCAGACGGCCGAAAAATCAAAGGAACGATTCATTGGGTTTCAGCAAAATATGCAGTCGATATCAAGGTAATGCACTATAACAGGCTGTTTACCATCCCTAATTTAAATGATATGGAAGAAGGCAAAGAATACAGCGACTATTTGAATCCAGAATCACTTATTGAAAACACAATCTGCAAGGCCGAGCCATCTTTGCTGGAAAGCGGGAACGAAGAACGTTTTCAATTTGTCCGCACTGGTTATTATATTAAAGATACAAAGTATCCCAATACATATAATCGCATTGTTACCTTAAAAGACAGCTACAAGCCAGTATAAACTACTTGGAGGTAAAAGCATGAGCAAAAAAGCAGAGGTACCGACATATTGCCTATTTCAAGGATGTTATAATCCCGTGTATGAAGAAGAAATTCGCAAGGGAAAAGCAAAGTGCTGGCAGTATAATCAATTAAGTCCTAATGACGTTGAAGCACAGAGAGAAATACTGTCTGATCTGTTAGGGAAAATGGGTGACAACGTTATTATTACGCCGCCTTTTTGGTGTGACTATGGATATCATATCTCGATTGGTCATTCATTTTATGCCAATCACAATATGATTATCACAGACGGTGCCGATGTCTCTTTTGGCGATCATGTATTTGTGGCACCCAATTGCTGTTTTACAACAGCTGAACATGCGATCGACCCTGAACAGCGCAAAGCCGGGCTTGAAATCGCCAAGCCAATTACTATTGGTAATAATGTCTGGATTGGCGCTGGTACTACTGTCTTGGCCGGTGTAACGATTGGAGATAATTCCGTCATCGGTGCTGGAAGTGTCGTTACAAAATCCATACCGCCGAATGTAGTAGCGGTAGGTGTGCCCTGTAAGGTACAAAGACCGATTACAAAAGAAGATCAAACCCGCTATCCGTTTTATCAAGTGTAAAAACAATGATCAAAAAGCTAACACAGTAGTAACATGTGTTAGCTTTTTTGCGTTGTAGTTATGCAAGACTATTTACTAAAAAGAAAGGATGCTGAATATCAGCACCCTTTTTGATCATATACGTTATTTTAAATCACAGCCGCAGCTCTTTCTGGTAAAAGAAGGCGGATTAAATTCATTTACCGGGAACGACATTTTGTTGAATACAGCGCAAGGATTGCTTTCATCTGCAACAACGCATTCCTTATCCGGCACCGAATATTCAGTTGCCTGTACTAAATACTGACCCGGACGCTCAATACGAACGACCGTAAAGAAACCAATCGTTACATATAATTTACGATCTCCTCGATGCGGGCAAAGCGATCCGCTGACAGCTGAGCAAACAGAAGACGGGATATCGTCTACTGAGCAACAGCAGCAGCAACACTCTTTGCATTCTTCTTTGACAGAACAAGCTAATGCAACCGGGTCTACCGCTTCAACGACAACAGTAGGATCATTGGTTGAAAATTTGCCGCCTCTGCATCCGCAAAACGGTGCGTCCATATCGCTCTTATAGATTTTTACATTTCCCTCGCTGCCGTATAAAACAACTTTCTTTTCGCAAACAGCAATTCCTTCAATTTCCTGCGATTTGCCGATGCATACACAGGCTTCAACCGTAATCTTAACAAAAAACCGAATGGTAATTTGATAGAAACCACGATTAAACTGTACACATTCAGTATATATATCGCAATGAATTAACTCTGCATTTTTAATTCTTACGCTTGTTGTATTATTTATAATTTCCTCGCCGAATTCGGTTAAGAATACTTCGACATTTTCAAAACAATCCTTATCTCTGCAACT
>JAAVYP010000040.1 GCA_022791195.1 Clostridiales bacterium
ACCCCCCATCATGCCGATAAAGTATATGTGCATATTTTAACTCGAAACAGCTATGCGGAACTGATCAAAAGCGGCGTGAAAATCTATGAATATGAACCGGGATTTCTCCACTCTAAAAATATCCTTACAGACGACCGCTGCGCTGTTGTTGGCTCTGTCAATTTTGATTACCGAAGCTTATATCTCCATTTTGAATGCGCCCAGCTTTTCTACGATCATCCGGCCATTCAAGATTTGAAAAAAGATTTTGAAGATACGTTTAAAATCTCACTTGAAATTACAGAAAGCGACTGCCGCAAAGACAAAGGCTTCTCGCGTATATTTGCTCAGCTATTAAAATTATTTTCACCTTTATTTTGAATAGAAAAAGAATTTTTTCAAGAATAAGCATAAAAATCACCCTGTTGTCCAAACTGTTACAGGGTGATTTTTTTGAGCAAATGGAAAAAAATACTAACGCTGTTCGCCATTGGTGCAGCCGCCTATTCAGCGATTGAAATTTTATGGCGTGGGTTTACCCACTGGACCATGGCCATCGTCGGAGGGCTTGGCCTTTGCGGCATCTATTATGTCAATGAAAAAAGTGCGGCCCATAGTCAGCCCCGGCGCTGTTTTTTCTGTTCTATGCTGATCACCGCGCTGGAATTTACGGCCGGTGTTATTTTAAATTTGATGCTGCATATGGGTATTTGGGATTATTCAAGGCTCCGTTTTAACCTGTTCGGTCAAATTTGCCTTTTATATTCCTTTTTATGGTTTTTACTTTCCTTCCCCGCACTTAAAATTTGCGATTATATCAAAAAGAACTTTTTTTAATGCTTCCCGAATATACGGAGGCATTTTTTGGTTGTAATTTGACAGTAATTGTCGTATAATAAATAAAAAAGAGGTGACTGCATGAAACATAAAACAAATCACAGACTGCATCCCGTAAAAATTTCACTGATTGCCTGTATTTTGCTGTGCATCTGCCTTGGAACAGCTTGGCTAAACAATATTTTCAATCTCGATCATTCTCTCTTTACATCGGCAACGGCAGACGGCGTTGCCTACATACACTATATTGATGTCGGACAAGGAGACGCCAGTCTCATTGCCCTGCCGGACGGATCACATATTCTCATTGACGCAGGACCCAAAAGTGCGGCTTCATCGCTTACCCGCTATCTGTCCGACGCAGGCATCACCACCATTGATTATGTCATTCTCACTCATCCGCATGAAGATCACATTGGCGGCGCTCCCAGCGTATTTGAAGCCTATGATGTTAAAAATGTCATCATGCCGGATGTAACTACCAATACCCGTATTTTCGCGCAAACGCTTGAGGCTATCGAAAAAGAGGACTGCCAAAATTACATAGCGGAACCAGGCGATGTTTATCCGATCGGCGACACAGCCGAAATGACTATCCTCGGCCCCATGCAAACCGAGAAATCAAATCTCAATAACAGCAGCATTATCCTGCGCTTTGTTTATGGCAATACGGCCTTTGTTTTCACAGGCGATGCGGAAGAAAAAGCCGAAAGAAAAATGCTTGATGCCTTTGCCGACAAGCCGCTTGCCTGCGATTTCTATCAAGTCGGCCATCATGGCTCGGCTACCTCTTCCACTTTAGAACTATTAGAAGCGCTAAAACCAACGTATGCGGTCATTTCATGCGGCAAGGACAACGACTATGGCCATCCGCACAGTGAAATCACAAAACGCTTAGACGCACAAGGAATTATCTATTATCGAACTGATGAGAAAGGAAGTATTCTTTTTTCAAGTGATGGCAATACCGTTTCATTGGTCGAAAAAACCGGGGATTAAGCCCCGGTTTTTCTAATTTCTTCTAACAACGAAATCATTTCCTCTTTTGAATTCGCTGTATTCAGCTTCTGTCTGAGCGCGGCCGCCCCGCGAATGCCTTTTGTATACCATGCCGCGTGCTTCCGAAATTCAAGAATGGCATTCTCATTCTGTTCTTCCAGCATCAAGAGCAAATGCCTTTGGGCCGTTTTCATACGTTCGTCCACATCAGGTTTTTCATAGTGCTTACCTGTCAGCGCCGCCTTGATTTCAGCAAAAAGAAAAGGATTTCCCATAGCGCCTCTGGCCACCATAACACCGTCACACTTTGTATACGCCAATAAATCGAGAGCGTCCTGCGCGCAAAAAACACCGCCGTTGCCGATGACAGGGATCGAAAGCGCTTCTTTCACCTGTTTAATAATATCCCAATCGACCGGCGGCGCGTACATTTGACTTCTTGTCCGCCCATGGACCGTTACAAAAGCAGCGCCATTCTCCTGTGCCATCAAGGCAAATGAAACCGCATTTTTGCTTGTCTCGTCCCAGCCGGCCCGAATTTTCACCGAAACAGGCACTGAAACAGCCTGCACCGTTTGCCGAATGATCTGCCCCGCCAGTTCGGGATCGCGCATGAGGGCACTCCCCTCTCCGTTAGACACGATTTTGCGCACAGGACACCCCATATTGATATCAATCGAACAAGGTGCTTCACCCCCTGTATGCTGCATCAAAAAGGAAGCGCTTTGCGCAACCACGTCCGGTTCGGCGCCAAAAAGCTGTATGGCGCAGGGGGCGTCCGACTTGCCAATATGGGCCAGCGCAAATGTCTTTTTATCCCGATACTGCACCGCTTTGGCGCTGACCATTTCGGTGAAGCAAAGCTCGGCGCCATATTCTCTGCAAAGCAAACGAAAGGCCTGATCACTCACCCCGGCCATAGGCGCCAGCATAAGCCCGTGCTGTAATTCTATATTTCCTAACTTGATTGCCATGCTTCTCTTTTTTCTCACAATCTTTTTTATATTTAACATGTACTGGGTATCGTCTATCAAAAAACCGATGATACCGATCAAACACTACAAATGTTTGGTTTTATCGTCCGGTAAAAACGATTGAATATCTACGAAAAATCACCTTTTATAAATTCCACATATGGTAAAGGGCGCTGCATAACAGCGCCCTTGGGGACCGAGCCTATAAGCCGGGTTTTGTTCGGCCGCTATGCGGCCGCCAGAATCATCTATCTATGACGAAATGTTACCATTTCGCTCCGCGAGTGGTCCCGCGTGCCACCTGCAGAACCATACCGGGCCGGCACGGCCTTGCGGCCCTCTGCATACGGTGTTGCTTCGGATAGGGTTTACATTGGCACAAAGTCGCCAGTGTGCCGGTGAGCTCTTACCTCGCCTTTCCATCCTTGCCGCGCTAAGCACGGCGGTTTATTTCTGTTGCACTTTCCCTGAAGTCGCCTTCGGCGGACGTTATCCGTTATCCTGCCCTGTGAAGCCCGG
>JAAVYP010000041.1 GCA_022791195.1 Clostridiales bacterium
ATTTCACAGATTGTAAATAGATAATTTATAAAAACGATGTGTGTCATTTGAATATTTTCCACATTCCTCAATTATACTAACTACAGTAAGATACAGGAATTGTTTTTCCTGTCAAATTACATTTGGAGGGCCAAAATGCAAATTACAGACATCAAAATCAGAAAAACATTTAACGACGACGGTCCCATGAAAGCCGTTGTATCCGTCACATTTGACGACGCACTCGCACTGCACGATATTAAAGTGATTTATGCTAAAGAAAAATATTTTATTGTTATGCCTTCAAGAAAAAATGCCGATGGTTCATACCGCGACATCGTGCATCCGATTACGGCAGAATTTCGTGAAATACTCGAAAAAAGCGTCATCGATGAATACTTTAAGGTATTAGAGAGCGCCGCCCAAACAGAAGAGTAAACAAAGCCAATCATACGACAAACATCCCCTTGTTAAAACAAGGGGATGTTTCTTTTTTGTTTGTATGTCTGTAACGAGCAAAAATCGCTCATCCTTCGGCACGAATCAGAAAAAGCCCTTTCCTTCATCATGTGCCAAAAAGACGCGGTTTATGCAGAATAAAGCGGCTAAAGGACAGCATTACACTTCCTTTATTTCGTCAGTCTGCAAAAAAGCGCGGTCATAATCATGCAAAGCGAACTGCAAAAAACGGCCTGTATGAGAAGCCTTATTTTCCGCCACCTGTTCAGGCGTACCGCAGGCCACCAAGGTGCCGCCGCCGGCGCCGCCCTCAGGCCCTAAATCAATCAGATAATCGGCTGTTTTAATCATATCTAAGTTGTGTTCGATCACAATCACCGAATTGCCTGCATCCACCAGTCTTTGCAGCACCTCAATGAGCTTGCGCACATCTTCTGCATGCAGTCCGGTCGTTGGTTCGTCCAAAATATATACCGTTTTGCCGGTGCTCCTTTTGGAAAGCTCAGTAGCCAGTTTGACCCGCTGCGCCTCGCCGCCAGACAACGTAGTAGACGACTGCCCCACCTTAATATAACCCAAGCCGACGTCCTGTATGGTTTGCAGCCGGCGTTTGATTTTAGGCACGGCGTCAAAAAACACAAGCGCTTCATCTACGGTCATATCCAATACATCGAATATATTTTTGCCTTTGTACTTCACTTCCAGCGTATCTTTGTTATACCGTTTGCCCTTGCAGGCATCACAGGTTACGTAAACATCAGGCAGAAAATGCATTTCGATCTTTTTAACGCCGTCCCCTTCGCATAGCTCACAGCGGCCGCCGCGCACGTTGAAGGAAAACCGGTTTGATTTATAGCCCCTGATTTTGGCGTCCTTTGTCTGGGCAAAAATCTCCCGGATATCCCCAAACAAACCGGTATACGTGGCCGGGTTGGAGCGGGGGGTTCGGCCGATCGGGCTTTGGTCAATCGCAATCACTTTGTCAAGATGCTCCATGCCCAGAATTTTTTCATGCCGGCCCGGATAGAGATTGGCCCGGTTCAGCTCTTTGGCCAGCGCCTTATACAAAATACCATTGACAAGACTGCTTTTTCCGCTGCCCGACACACCGGTCACACAGGCAAACAAGCCTAAAGGAAAGCGGACGTTGATATTTTTTAAATTATTCTCTTTCGCGCCGACAACCTCTAAAAACTTTCCGTTTCCCTCTCGTCTTTGTGCGGGCACCGGAATTTTAAGGCGTCCCGAAAGATAGCCGCCGGTGATGGATTTTTTATTTTTCTTCACTTCGGCCGGCGTGCCGCAGGCCACCACTTGCCCTCCGTTCACACCGGCGCCCGGGCCAATATCCACAATATAGTCGCTCTCGAGCATGGTTTGCTCGTCATGCTCTACCACAATGACCGAATTGCCGGTGTCCCGCAGTTTTTTGAGCGTAGCGATCAGCTTATCGTTGTCCCGCTGGTGCAGGCCAATGCTTGGTTCATCCAAAACATAGAGCACGCCCATCAGCGCCGAACCAATTTGAGTGGCCAGCCGGATGCGCTGGGCTTCGCCGCCCGAAAGAGTACCAGCCATTCTTGACAGGGTCAGATATTCAAGGCCAACGCTGGCCAAAAAGCCCAAACGCGCTTTGATCTCTTTCACTATTTCACGTGCGATAGTCCATTCGCTCTCGGTAAAATCAAGCCCCTCGATAAACGACAAGGCGTCAGTTATGCTTAACCGGCAGACATCGTAAATACTTTTCCCATCAACCGTTACACCTAATACAGCCGCATTCAGACGGCCGCCGCCGCACTCGGGACAGGGTTCGTCAATCATAAACTGCTCATAGTATTCATACATATTTGGATTTTGGCGGTACCGGCTCTGCATCATGCCCAAAATGCCGTCAAATGTCACCTGCTGCCGGCGAGAGGTATTGTCAAAATAACGCACAACATCGTATAAGTTTTCTTTATCGCCGTATTTTAAAATCTCCAGCGCTTTTTTGGAAAATTTATTGATGGGCGTTTTCAACGTGAAGCCATATTTTTTGCCAACCGCAGCAAAAAGCGGACCGTTCCACGAATGCTCGTCCATGGTCTTAAAACCGTTCACCTGAATCGCACCGTTTGAAAGCGACAGCTCTTTATTGGGTATCACCAAATCAAAGGAAATGGTTTTCATTTCACCGAGTCCCGCGCAGTGTGAGCAAGCCCCTAAAGGCGCATTGAATGAAAACATGCGTGGCGAAAGCTCGCCGATTGAAAAATCATGCTCCTCGCAGGCATAGGTCTGCGAAAAAGAAAGCTCTTCCCCGTCGATCACGGCAATCAGCAAACTGCCTTCAGACAGTTTTAAGGCCATTTCGATACTGTCGGCGAGCCTTGAGCGGATATCCTTTTTCATGACTAACCGGTCTACCACCACTTCAATCGTATGCTTGGTGTTTTTATCTAACACAATATCCTCGGACAAATCATATAAACTGCCGTCCACGCGCACTCTGACATAGCCGCTTCGTTTCGCATCGGCAAGCACCTTTTCATGCATACCCTTTTTCTCCCGCACGACAGGGGCCAGCACCATGAACTTCGTTCCCTCTTCCAAAAGCAGCACCTTTTCAATAATCTGTTCGGTGGTCTGCTGTCTGATCTCCTTGCCGCAAACCGGACAGTGCGGCACGCCGACGCGGGCAAAGAGAAGCCGCAGATAATCATAAATTTCGGTTACGGTGCCAACCGTCGATCTCGGATTTTTAGAGGTTGTTTTCTGGTCGATTGAAATAGCGGGCGAAAGACCGTCGATGCTATCAATATCCGGCTTATCAAGCTGCCCCAAAAACTGTCTGGCATACGAAGAAAGGGATTCGACAAACCGCCGGTGCCCTTCGGCATAAATCGTATCAAAAGCCAGCGATGATTTGCCGCTGCCCGAAAGACCGGTAAAAACAACCAGCTTGTCTCTGGGTATTTTCAAATCAACATTTTTAAGATTGTGCACTCTGGCGCCTTTCACCACTAAATAATTATCCATTCATCCATCCTCCTTTTCAAGCTTCTTGATCTCATCCCGCAGAAACGCCGCTTTTTCAAATTCCAAAAGGCGGGCGGCCTCTTTCATTTCCTGTTTCATGCGGTCGATTGTTTTTTCTTTCTCTGTCTTGGAGAGCCTGCGTTTTTTAAGACCCGCCTTGCCCGAAGGATCCGGCACGCCGATTTCAATGATATCACGCACCCCTTTGACAATCGTCTGGGGCTCGATGCCGTGCGCCTTGTTATAAGCCATCTGCACCGAGCGGCGGCGATTCGTCTCGGTGATCGCCGCGTTCATGGAGGCCGTGACGGTATCGGCATACATAATGACCTTGCCTTTGGCATTACGGGCGGCACGGCCCACTGTTTGAATCAGCGAGGTTTCGCTGCGCAAAAAGCCCTCTTTATCCGCATCTAAAACAGCCACCAGCGAAACCTCCGGAATATCAAGCCCCTCTCTGAGCAGGTTGATGCCCACCAGACAGTCAAACACGCCAAGGCGCAGATCGCGGATAATCTCCATACGCTCCAATGTGTCCACCTTATGATGAATATATTTCACATGAATGCCGTTTGTCTCAAAATATTCGGTCAAATCCTCTGCCATCTTGGTAGTCAGAGTCGTGATCAGCGTGCGCTCTCCCTTGGCCGCTCTGGTTCTGACCTCGCCCATAACATCGTCTACCTGGCCTTCAATCGGCCTCACATCAATTTCAGGGTCCAACAGACCGGTTGGACGAATCAGCTGCTCTGCGATGGTCGCGCTGTGTTCCTTTTCATACAATGACGGTGTAGCGCTTACATACACCACCTGGTTGATCTTTTTCTCAAATTCTTCAAAAAACAAGGGGCGGTTGTCCATGGCAGAAGGCAGACGGAAACCGTATTCCACCAGATTGGTTTTACGCGCCCTGTCTCCCCCGCTCATGCCCCGTACCTGCGGCAGGGTGACATGGCTTTCGTCGATAAACATGATGTAATCATCCGGAAAATAATCAAGCAGGGTGTATGGAGTAGAACCAGCCGGCCGGCGGGACAACACCCTTGAATAATTCTCGACGCCTGAACAAAATCCCACTTCCGAAAGCATCTCTAAATCATATTTGGTACGTTCTTCAATGCGCTGCGCTTCAATGAGTTTATTCTGGCTTTTGAAAAAGGCGGCTCTTTCGACCATTTCTTCATAAATTTCCGTCAATGCCTCGTCCTTTTTTTCGGCTGAGACAGCATAGTGCGTAGCCGGGAAAATAGCGGCATAGTTAAGCTCTCCCAACATCTCGCCCGTCAGTACCTGTATTTCGCTAATGCGATCGACCTCGTCGCCAAAAAACTCTACGCGTATCGCCTTATTGTCGCTGGAGGCAGGAAAAACCTCGACCGTATCCCCTCTGACTCTGAATTTATTGCGCTCAAAGGATATATCGTTGCGGTCATACTGAATACTGATCAGCCTGTCCATAAAGGTTTCTCTGTCAAGCTGCTGTCCCTTGCGCACCGACACAGTCATAGCCTGATAGTCCTCGGGGGAACCAAGCGAGTAAATACAGGAAACGCTCGCCACAATAATTACATCCCGTCGCTCAAACAGCGCGCTGGTCGCGCTGTGGCGCAGCTTATCGATATCATCATTCACGCTGGAATCCTTTTCAATATAAATATCCTTGCCCGGGATATAGGCCTCTGGCTGATAATAGTCATAATAGGAGACAAAATACTCGACCGCATTGTTCGGAAAAAATTCCCGAAACTCGCTGCAAAGCTGAGCGGCGAGCGTCTTATTATGGGCCAGAACCAGGGTGGGCCGGTTCAGCTTCGCAATAATATTGGCCATGGTAAAGGTTTTACCAGAACCGGTCACCCCTAACAGAGTTTGTCCGCGATCACCGCGGCGAAGTCCGTTTACCAGCTCGTCGATTGCCTGCGGCTGATCGCCCATCGGCTTATAGGGAGCCACTAATTCAAAATGATCCATCGAAAAACCTCCTTTTCTACGATTTGCTATCAATTTTCAGCAATTATCTGCTTTCTTTTCATCCGGAAGCGTTGACGCCGCTTGACGAAACAGAGGCATACCTCACGCGGCGCAAACGGAAAAAACAGCCCAAAATCTAAATATGTATTATACCATAATATCATCAACTTTGCAACGATCCCCTCTGCCATATTCTTGTCGAGGATTTGGCATTTTACTCGCAGTATAGAATGTTTATATTTTCAACAAGCAAGACCCGACAACCAATCACAAACAGCTAAAAACAACGCTCATCTGTGCGCGAAAACAAATAAAAACTCTATGTGAAGCATTTTTGCAAGCACATAGAGTTTTTTATTTGCGTTTATCGGAAAGAGAGTCTACCCGCTCATCCTTTCTGTTCGCCGCCCAAACATGTTTTAAGCAAGTTGTGTATTAAACACAAAATCCGAAGTTAACACCTGCATAAGGCCAGCCTGCTGCGACATAACCCGCGTGCCCTGTCGCATGAACCAGACAGAAAGAAGAAGTATCTGAAAGTCTTGGACTGCGTTCCCACCACTCGAGAATCTGCGGACCTTCCAACACCTTGATACGGCTCTCATCATCGGTAAATATAGCATATTTTTGGCCTTCTCCTTCAGCCGAATGATAAGTTGTGCCAAAGCATTCGACCTCTGAGAACAAGAAAATTTTCATGCTGTCTGTACGAATGTTCGTACTTCCGCCGCCAACCGATGTTTTCTTATCAGCAGCCTTGATGCTTGTCCGCAAGTCAGCCGGCAGCGATTTGTAAACATCCTCGTTCAGCCAACGATACATAGAGCTTTCGGTAAAGCCGCCTTGGTTTGTGTCAGAACCCGCCATCGCACGCGCGTTTTGCATGATCTCTTTAAGGCCAAAGGTAATGCCCGCCTTGCCTCCTGCGGTGAGGTTATCGTGATTAAAGCCATAAATTTGCAAAGTCAGGCTCTCACCCGTGGACAACTTCACTTTCTTTTCATCACCCACATGCCATAACAGGTCAGCGACGCCCGCCTGCGAAGCGGCACTGATTTGCTCCCATGAATTGTCTGCCAATGTTTTGTTAAGAAGGCCGACCTGATCGGCCGCATGATTAACCGATGCGCCGTTCGTGTTGATTTCTACAATCTTGCCTTTTTCCACCAGCAGTTGTCTTGTCCGCATGATAAAGGCAGCCAGTTGTGCACGGGTCACCGTGCCGTTTGGCGAAAGCACCGTCGATGAAGTACCGCTGATTATTTTTTGTGACACCGCCCATTGTACGGCCTCAAGCGCGGAAGCGCTGATCTGATTCTTGTCTGTATACACGTCCAGACACTTCGTATTGATATCTCCGCTTGAATACCCGCCCCGATATTTGACATAGCGATACAACAGAACCATCATCTGTTCTCTGGTAATCTGTTCCGCCTGTCCAAAGTAATTGGTGCCCAAGCCCGAGGCAATGCCGTTTTCATACAGCCATGTAATCGCTTCGCTGGTCTTGTTCGACGCACCGGCCGCTGTTGTTGTGTCCACATCATAGAACGCATTGTTTCCGCAAACCGGCGATCCCTCGAAGCGATGCAGCACAACCGCAGCAATTCCGCGGGTTACCGTATCGTTCGGCGAAAATTGATTTGCGCTTGTCCCCGTCATATAACCATAAGCATAACACTTTGAAATGTGCTGTAACAGGGGATCGCTCGATGAAACATCGTTGTAGCTTGCCGCCTTCACCCATCTGGCGTAGACAAGGTGGAAGCCCTCTTTGCCAACCGGTGTCTGGGCGGTCACCACATTGCCGTCAGCATCAGCCCAGCCGTCAAAATAATAGCCGGTACGGGCGGCAGGCGTAGGAAACGCAGCCGTTTTGGCCGCATCGTCGGGATTGTAAGCTTCACCATAAGTGCCGCCGCGTGTGACATTTCTCAAATACACTGCGTTCGTCCGGCCACCGTACTTGGTTAAATCAACAAACGCCATCAGCTGCTCTTCGGGATAACGCTCCCATACGGCGGTCAGCTTGACAACATTGCCGCCGTCCTTACTAAAGTCCGCCAAAAGTGCGGTGGGCAATTTGAAATTCTGCCCCTTGCTATAGATCGTCGTCTTGCCGTTATAGGTAAACGACCAGCCCTTGAAGGTATAACCCGCGCGCACCATTTCTTCATCAGGCAGCGTAATGCCGGCGCTTTGGCCGCTTGTCGCATAAGTGACCGAGAGCGGCGGGTTATATGCCTGCACCTCGTCGCTTGCATCCGTACCCGTATCAAAACGAATCACAAAGGCATCGGATACCCATTTTGCATACAAGGTTGTGCTCATAGGCGACATATAACGTGAACCGGGCGCCAAACTTACCTCGCCCGCAGCCGATTCTGACCAGCCGAGGAAGGTATAGCCCTGTCTTGTCGGCTCTGCCTTCGGAATGGTGATCGTCAGGTCATCATAATAAAACATCTCGCTTGCCGGCGGATTTTTTCCGCCGTTGGCATCAAAGGAAACATCGCCCTTTGCTCTTCTGTAGGCCACATCTTCTAATAGGTAGCTTCTAAATGCAGGCAGATTTCCTGTGCTACCCGGGGTAAAGACCGTGCCATCGCCGTTTTTGATTCGCCAGCCGTTAAAAACATAAAAACCTACGCCGGGACTTTGCAACAAGCTGCACGGTATTTGATACTGCCCTCCATTTTTGACGGCATCGGTAAAGTTGACCCGCTGGGTCCAGCCGGGTGAAAAATACCGGGGGGCATAGGTGATGATGCTGTACAATTCCTCCCAATCTGCGTACAAGGTCATATTTTGCCGTATCGTGATTGTCTCGCCCGGCTTATAGGTTGTGCCGTTATATTGCCAGCCATTGAATTTGTGCCCCGTCTTGGCCAGCGTTTTACTTAACTTTAACGTACCGCTTTGGCCGAACGTACATTCTTCTATAGCCTCCAATGTGTCCTCATCATAATAATAAAAAACCCTTACTTTCCAGTTTGCATTTAAAGTGACATTGCTGTTTGGTACAGTGCTTGTCTCTGTGATCTTGGTATTATTCTGATACCAGCCATTAAATGTGCATCGGGTTCGGGTCGTCGTTGGTAAATCCCAGTATTTCCGCCCTTTTACATAATACCGATACGACTCTTCACAGTCGCCGCCGTTTGCATTAAAAGTTACTTTCACGGTATCGTTCATCGCCCCATTGACGGCGGCATACGCATTTAAAAACGCACCGTTCGCCACTTTGCCGGACAATTCTCCCATGCCGCTGGCATAGGCGGTCAGCAGATATTTCAGATGGGTGCCCGTAAGGCCCGGACGCTTACTCAAAATCAGCGCCGCCACACCCGACACAAACGGCGCGGCCGCAGATGTACCACAAAACTCTTTATTATATCCGCCATTAATATGAGCCGCATAAATACCCGTCCCTGGCGCGGCTATATCGACTGTGGACGTTCCATAATTAGAACCTTGTGGCTTTCCGTTGTAATATCCCCAATCATTTACATCAGCCAAATATACACTGTTGGCCTTAGTAGCCGCAACAGAAATGATATTATCCAACGGTAAACATGCTGGCATAGCTGGATCGATATCTGTGTTTGTGCTTTCATTTCCCGCTGAACAGACAATCAGTCCTTTATAGTTTTTCATATATGAAGCTTCAGATTCATCTGTCGTTAGTTTTCCATAGCTGCAATTTAAAATAGGGATATTGTTGTTTATGGCATAAGTGAATGCTTTTTTAATCGCGTTACCATCAAGCATTCCTTTACCACTTCCTTCAGTGATTAACGTCTGCATAGGAATAATAGCCACATTCCAGCATATGCCTGAAACACCAACGCCATTGTTGCCTTTCGCACCGATCACGCTAGCAACATTTGTTCCGTGACCACCTATATCATCAGTTACCGCTGCTTTGCCAGCAGTATCGTGATAAAAATCCCGCGCCATATCCCAATACACATTATCGGTTAAATCAGGATGATCGGCCACGCCCGAATCAATAACACCCACCATGACCCGCTGGGACATGGGGGTCGATGCTGCATCGCCGGTTGTGATATCCCACGCCTGGGGCGCTTTGATCGCATTTATCCCCCATTGACTGCTGTATAGGGGATCATTCGGTGCCGACGCCAGCGGCTGCACCCCATCTTCTGGAATCGGTGCAGCCGATTCCATCAGCTCCGTCTCAACGGATTCTTCTTCAGCAGGGGCAATCTCTTCCCCTGCCTGTTGCGCAGAGATGGGTTCTGACGCTTCCAATCCCCCCTCTTCAAGCCCGGGTAAAGGCTCTGCATCCGCCAATGCATAATAGTAATTAGGACTGGCCGAATAAACAAAATCCAGCTTCTCTAATTTACGAATAGCCTTTAAGACTTCTTTTTTACCGGTCTTGACTAAGCTTAGCTTGAGTACTTGTTTGAAATTTTCCTGATCCAGATACAACTTTGTATCTGGATCTCCTTCAATTTCTGTTAAATCTTCAATATTTGTCAGGTCAACGCCCTTAAACTTTTTCTTTTCAAACAATTTATTAATGCCGCTATTATTTTTGTCAATAACAACCACAACGCAATCATCAGAAAAATGATCGTCCAACGTAGCCTGACATATAATTTTATCCGCATTATCCATGTCTTGGCTGTCATTTGCATATAAAGGTACATTGACTATGCTGGCCGTAAACAACATAGTCAATGCGATCATGCAGGATAATATCTTTTTCATTCACTCCTCCTTTTTGTCGCTCTTTTTTCTTTTTTATTTTTAATTATTTTGCTTCCACAAAGAAACTGATTGTGTCAATGCCATCCAAATCTGCTTTGCTGATTTCAATATATTGAACATCAAAATGAATTGCGCAATCGGTTATATCGCCCGGCTGGCTTAATCTGGTCAGCCCGTTTATGCAAAGTTCTGCCCCCACCTTAGTCACCGTTTTAATTTCATCAGCGCCTTGGCATAATATTATCAGTGCATTTTCCCTAAAGAATTGGTCATTGTATTTTTCATATTCCGTGGTTTCTTCCATATTTTTTTTCAACAAAGACAGGTTTGCTCTAAATTCCTTTGTTGATCTGGAATATAAAATAACAAATCCACGCCTGGGATCATATTCCGATCCATTTTTTATAGGAGTAACCAATGTTTTTTGATTGATTTCGGCTACATTATTAGTCCCACCATAATCCTTTTTATACCCTACATTAAATCCAACAGCTGGTCCATTCAGCATAGTGTCTCTTGCTTTGATGGTCATTTCCACCTCTGGTTCCGTGGGCGCTTCGGTTGCCGGTTCAGTCGGAGCCTCTGTGGGTGCTTCGGTTGCTGGTTCTGTCTCTGGTTCGGTCGCTGCCTCGGTGGGCGCCTCGGTCGGTTCTGTTTCCGTTGCTTCTGTGTTCAACACGTTTTCTCCCCCTTTTGCTTTTACGCCGCAGCTGACAAGCCCTGTCGTCAGGCAGGCAACTGCGATGAATAAAATGAGATATGCGAATTTTTTCATGTGTGCGCGCTCCTTTCTGTTGTTGAATTTTTATTTTGATTATATTATATGCACAAGAGTGCGTTTGTATAAATTTGTCGATATTGTGAAAAAATAACTAATATTTATGTTTTTTACTCTTTATTGTGTATTAATCGCCCGGTCAAAGATGCTGATGGTGTCTATCCCATCGAAATCAGCTCGGCTGATCTCGATTCTTTGCTGAATATCCTGTATAGCACATAGATATATCGCATCTGGTAGTGTCACTTTATCAGCAAGACCAAGACACAACTCAGCTCCGTCTTTTTTCACCTCCTCGACAGACCATCCCAACCCGAGATATGGTGCAGTTCCATATAACATGATTAAAACATTGTTCTGAAAATACTGCTCGTCATATTCAGACAGCCAGTCTTTCTCTTTAAAAATGGATGCCGCTTCGCGGAACTCGTTGAAAGAGCGCACAACCAACAAGACGATACCGCGCTTGTTATCAAATTTCGTACCATTTTGAATGGGCACAGTAATCGAAACAAATAGCTCCTTATCACGAAGAGAAGGATCAAGATATCCCGGGTTATTATCATTTCTCAGCGTAAAGTCCACCGGTGTGCCTTCGAGCATCGTGTCTCTTGCCTTGATAGTAATTTCCACCTCGGGCTCGGTTGGCGCTTCGGTTAGCGGCTCGGTTGCCGGTTGTGTCGGGACCTCAGTAGGTGCTTCGGTAGGGGGTTCTGTTTCCGGTTCGGTGGGTGCCTCGGTCTCTGGTTCTGTCGGTTCCATTCCTATGGCTCCTACTGTGATCAATGATTCTTCTTCCTCTCCCGCTTTTACGCCGCAGCTGACAAGTCCCGTTGTCAGGCAGGCGGCTGCGATGAATAAAATGAGATATGCGAATTTTTTCATGTGTGTGCGCTCCTTTCTGTTGTTGAATTTTTATTTTGATTATATTATATGCACAAGAGTGCATTTATCCATTTTTGTCGAAAATTGGTCATTAGCACCGAATATTCCGATTTTTATATTGATTATTTTGTTTATGATTCCAAATTTATAAAGATAAACATTTTCAATATAATTGATTATGTAAATATTTCATTAACAGTATAGCATGAAGTATGACTATTTTCAATACAGCCATGACAAATATTTAAAAACGATCCAAATTCTATGCTTTTTGGTTTTTGTATTGCAACTCTATAGAAAGCATAAAAAAACAGAGAGAAGCTACCTCTCTGTTTTTTATCGTTTCTTATTTTTTCTTAAAATGAATCAGTGTGGAGCAATGGGGCTTCAGTGTCACAGTATAAGAGCCGCTTACCTCGCCGAGTTTCTCATCGGTCCAATGTTCGGTAGCCTCGTGGGCGTCCCCGATCTCAACGGTAAAAGCACGTTCCCTCTCGCCCCAGTTGATAAAGGCAATGGTGCGGACGTCGTCCCGATAGCCGAGATCCAAAAGACCCGGAATGTAGGAATCCATCAAATCCAGCGGCTTTGCGGTGCGGCCCGGCAGCGGGAAGAGTTTTTCATACAAACCAATCTGTTCCTCGCTCATCAGCGGCAGCTTATCTGAAATCAGCAGCGCGCCGCCGGTGGCATACATCGCGGTGAGGAAAGTACGAATCTCATCATCGTTTCTGGAGCAATACCGCCGGCAGTCATCATCTTCATTTTCCTTTTTGCGGATCATGAGACAGTCAGGGTCGGCAATGCACAGATTTTCATTAATATAATACCGTTTGAGCACCCGGTTGAACATTTTGACAAGCGATTCCCACCGCTCAAAAATATCAACCGCGGTCCGGATGCCGTCAACAAATTCAGAAATCTCAAAAATCGGGCTGGTGCAGGCTAAAATGTAAGTATCCGGATGGCTGGCCTCTCGCACTAACCGGAAATATTCCCGCACGTTCTGCAGCGCACCCGCCGACGGATCGTGATGGTGGCCGGCGGCGATAAAGTCGCTCACCATATCGATTTTCAGATACCGATAGCCCCAGTCGTAAGTCAGTTTATGGTACAAATCACGCACATACTGCTTGGCTTCGGGATGGGTCACATCCAGCATATGGGCACCGCCATGCGTCATATCCTCTCCAGCATCGTTTTTCACGAACCAGTCAGGATGCTCCTCTAAAATGGCATCGCCCGGATCAAAACGGAAAGGATTGAGCCAAAGGCCCGGAATCAGGCCATGCTCGCGAATCAGATCAGCATAGAATTTCATGCCCTTGGGGAAACGATCGGCATGCGCCTCGCCCTGGTGATTGCCAGGCCCCCAGCCCGCGTCAATCTGGAAAACCTTGAACGGCACCCGGTCTTTCATCTTATCAATCGCTTCTAAGTTTTCATAAACCATCCGCTCATTGATATTGTCCATATAATAATACCAGGAGCTAAAGCCAACCGGCAGTTCGCGCGCAGGCTTTTGGAAGCGGTTAAAGTCACGAATAAAGCGGGTGTAGTCCGGCAGTTCGCTGACTGTATCTTCCATCGGGGTAAACAACATCCAGTCCGAAACAATCGTGCTGTCCGGCTGGATTTTCCGGCCGTCCATAAAAAGACGATATTCCATTGTGCCGCCTTCGCAGGCAAAAATGCTTGTGAAATACTGCTCGAAAGAAACAAAGCCAAAATGATATGCCTTGCCGGTCTTATCAATCATAGGCATATGGACGGCGCTCTCGCAATATTCATTTTCCGCAAAAATCTTGACATCGACGCGCGCGTTCATATCCATCTGATTCAAACCGTTGTAGGTAGTAAAGCCATTATACATGGCTCGGCCCAACCGTTCGGCATGCATACCGCCAAGGGCAATGACATGCAGCGGGTCTTTATCCGCACCGGCGCCGCCGATATTCCCCTCGTTCTTTACCTCGGTTTTAAGCAAAGCGTTATGATCGTCCAACGCGGCAAGCAGACGGCCGTTCTCACACTCGGCGATAAAACAGCGGGGCTGATTCAAAATCGAAAAATCTTTGCCTTCCTCTGCGATTTCCGCTAAAGAGCATTCGCGGATGCTCCACGTTTTGCCGTTATAGTCCTTTAATACATTATACATGTCACCCCAATACCGGTTGCCCATGTACATCGAGTGGAACAGAATGGTTCCATCTTCCTTTGCAATGGCAGGACGCCCGCCATTTGCGATTGTTAATATCATTTGGTGCTTTCCTCCTAAACACTTTTTATATTTTAATGTAAACTTTCTAAGATTACCCGTCAGGGTGTTCTTATTTTATCACAATCAAAAACTGTAATCAATTGAAACAGGCAATTTTTTTGATTTTTTTCGCGGTATTTTAAAAATATTGTTCAAATTTCATACATATTCTTTTTAAAAAAACGCTGTTGCAATCCATCGTTTTGCGAGATACAATACATCAAAAAAGAGCATACCAAAAGGAATGCTCGATTTATATAGGAAAGGACCTTTCGTTTTGAATCATCAATACACCTATCATACAGTAATCAACTCACACGATACCGACGCGGGCGGCATCGTCAAACCCTCTGCCGTTTTAAAATATATGCAGGAGGCCGCCAATCTGCAATTGTCAACATCCAAACCCTCGTCAGACGATTTACGCGCCGAAAACCGTTATTTTGTTGCTTCTAAAATTTCCTTCACCATCTATCAGCCTCTCTACAGCTGGGATGAAATCGACGTAAGCACCTGGGGCTGTGAAAGCAAAGGCGCCATCTTTAACCGGTGCAGCAAAATCGAGCGAAACGGTGAGCTCTGTGCGGCGCTTTCCTCTGCCTGGGCTTTGCTGGATGCAGAGAACGGAGCTATTTTGCGCGTTTCGGACGTTTCTTTTGACTTTGGCACAGAACCGGCGCTGCAGCCCGAGCTGCCTTTAAAGGTCCGCATTCCCAAAGAACTGCCTTTGCATTTAGTGGGGGAACGCACCGTCATGTATGCTGATGTCGATCTGAACCGACACATGAACAATACCGTATACCCAGATATGCTGTTTGGCTTTGTGAATGACCGTACAGACAAGCAAGTCCGCTCGGTATCTATCAATTATCTGCACGAAGCGGCGGACGGTGTAACCTTTAAAGTATACGAAAACTCATTTGCCGATCTTTCTTATTTCCGAACCATTCTGCCCGACGGCAGCGTCGGTGTGGAGGCAGAATTCAGATACACCCCCATTGAACAAATGGATTAAAGAATGCCGGCATTACAGCATGGTGCTGTAACCGAAATCCTCCATATACTTAATAATGCCCAAATAATCCTCATCGGTGACCACATAATGTTCAATAAAATGAACGCCCACCCCAGTTAAAGAAGCTTTCAGCCCGTTGGTACTGGCCATGTCAAATTCAGACGGCTCCACAATACCGCTGGGATGATTATGCGCCATGACAACCGCGGCAGCCTTATAAGCCAGCGCAAGCTCAGCCACCCGTCTGATTTTAGCAGACGACATATTGTCCATGCCCTCGGCAAACACCTTTTCACAGCCAAGCAGCCTGCGTCTGCGGTCGAAACACAAAATCACTGTTTTTTCGGTATGTTCGCCCATGAAATAAGCCATCAGATACCGGCCGATTTTCTCTTCGCTCTCAAACACGTTATCATCCGTGATTTTATCTAACCGATAGGCTCTGCAAAACGCAACAATGCTCATGAGAAACGTAGCGGCGTTTTCGCCAATACCAGGTACCTCTCTTAACTGATGATAACTTGCGTCAAACACCGCCGAAAGAGAGCCAAACCGATTGATTAGCTGATGGGCCAACGGATTGGTATCTCCCTGCGGCTTGGCAAAATAGAGGGCCATTTCCAAAATCTCAATTTCCGAAAAACTCTCAAAACCGGTTTTGCGAAATTTTTCCTTTACCCTTTGCCGATGTTTTTTGTGCAGTTCGCTGTCATCGCTTTTATAAATTCTATCCGACATATTCATAACCTCTTTGACAAGAATTGTACCATTGAAACAAACATTTTTCAAGCCTTTTTTCTTGTGTCCGCTTCCTTTTTGTGGTATAATGAAACAAAGCAGAGACTTGTTTCGTCTCGCCCCCAAGGAATACCACATCGGCGGAAAAACGGCTATTGGATCAACGATATGATTCTATCTTTTAGATATACAGGAGAAACAGCAATGAAAAAACAATTAGAAAAATTAACACAGTTCAACGGTGTGAAAGGCCCGGTTGTCACCATCGTGATGGACGGTATCGGCCTTTGTGCGGCAAACGAAGGCAATGCAGTGGCGAAAGCCAACACCCCTACGCTCGATATGCTGATGAAAAAATATCCTTGCCTGCAGTTAAAAGCGCACGGCACGGCCGTTGGTTTGCCCACTGATGACGATATGGGCAACTCAGAGGTAGGCCACAACGCACTTGGCGCCGGACAAGTTTTCAGCCAAGGGGCAAAGTTAGTTTCGGAATCCATTGCCTCAGGTAAAATCTTTTCCTCCGATTCCTGGAAAGCGCTGAGCGCCAACTGTCTTGAAAATCAGTCAACCATGCACTTTATTGGTCTTTTTTCAGACGGTAATGTACACAGCCATATCGACCATCTGAAGGAGATGATCAAGCAAGCCAAACAAGAGGGCATTGCGACCGTACGCATCCATATTCTGTTAGACGGACGCGACGTGGGCGAAACCTCTGCGCTGGATTATGTGCGTCCCTTTGAGGCCTTTTTAGAGGAACTGCGCAGCGCCGCATTTGACGTGCAAATCGCTTCCGGCGGCGGACGTATGTCTATCACCATGGACCGTTACGAAGCCAACTGGCCGATGGTTGAACGCGGATGGCAAACACACGTCCTGGGATTAGGCCGGCAGTTTGCATCTGCCGAAGAGGCCATCGTCACATACCGGGACGAACTGCATGTCATTGACCAGGATCTGCCAGCCTTTGTCATTGGCAAAGACGGAAAACCGATCGGCACGATCGAGGACGGCGACAGCGTTGTTTTTTTCAATTTCAGAGGAGACAGAGCCATCGAAATTTCCAAATGCTTTGATGCCGCTGAATTTGACCATTTTGACCGTGTTCGCCGGCCCAAAGTTTTATACGCCGGCATGCTTGAATACGACGGAGACCTGCACATCCCCAACCGCTATTTGGTCAACCCGCCGGAAATCACAAACACACAGAGCGAATATCTTGTCAATACAGGCATCAAACAGGCCGCCATTTCCGAAACCCAAAAATACGGTCATGTCACCTACTTCTGGAACGGCAACAAGAGCGGTAAATTTTCAGATGAGTTAGAGACCTATTTTGAGGTACCATCAGACGTTGTGCCGTTTGAACAGCGCCCTTGGATGAAATGCGCCGAAATCACCGATAAGCTGTTAGAGTTTTTGGCCTCGGGCGATTATCAGTATCTGCGGGTCAATTTCCCGAACGGCGATATGGTCGGCCACACAGGTAATATTGACGCCACGCAGGTTTCGGTGGAAGCGCTCGATTTGCAGTTAGCGCGCATCTTAGAAGCCGTTGACAAATACAAAGGAATCGCTATTATTACCGCCGACCACGGCAACGCTGATGAAATGTTCGAGGTTGACAAAAAAGGCAATATCAAAACCAACGAACAGGGCGGCCCGAAAGCAAAAACAAGCCACACGCTCAATCCGGTTCCCTTTATTATCTACGATAATTTCTATAAAGATAATTATACCATTCTCTTCGAGGGACATTATGGACTTTCCAACGTAGCGGCCACGACGGTAAACCTCCTTGGTTATCAAGCGCCCGACATGTGGGATTCGTCGATGATTAAAATATTATAATCTAAGTAAGTATATCGTGGAAAGCAGTGAAAGCCAAAAAGCTCTTGCTGCTTTTCATTTGTAAAAAACAGGAGAGTCCTCATGAAACATTTAGTACTCATGAAATTCAAGCCGAATGTCTATGAGCAAAAGGTAAAAGATGAAATAGACAGCGCTTATGCACAAATTGCACGCGACCTGCCGGATCTTGTATTATCTTATATCATCCGGGAAAACTGCCTTGCCGGCGGACGGGGCATGGATTTGCTCATTGAACTGACAATCGCCAAACCAAACGCCCTTGAAGCTTATCTGACACACCCCGCCCACAAAGCCATCAGCGAAAAATACAATCCCTATTTAACAGAAAGGTGCAGTTTTGATTATGAAGATTAAAGCTATATTATGCGATCTGGACGGAACGCTGCTGCGAATGGAGGAAAAAGATTTTATTAATCATTATCTCTCTCGCTTATGCCGCGTGATGGAACCGTTTGGCTACAAAGGGGAGGAAATGGTAGCCGCCATGTGGAAAGGGGTAGATGCGCTGATCAACAGCGACGGCACCCAAAACAATCACGACACCTTTTGGCAAACCTTTTCATCCATTCTCGGTCCGGAAACCTTAACCCATGAAGACAAGTTTGATGACTTTTACCGCCAAGGCGATTTTCATCAAACCAAAGAAATCACAAAGCCAAACCCGCAGGCAAAAGTCTTTATTGAGGAGCTGAAAAAGCAAAACATCCGCGTTATTTTGGCCACCAACCCTTTGTTTCCCGCCTGCGCCGTACAGACGCGCTTAGGGTGGATTGACCTTTGTCTTGATGATTTTGAGCTTGTCACCACCTATGAGAACTGCCGGTACTGCAAGCCCTCTGTCCATTATTATGAAGACATTCTGCAAACAGCAGGGCTTTCACCCTCTGAATGCATCATGATCGGCAACAGCGTAACAGAAGATATTGTGCCGGCCAAGGCGCTTGGCATCGATACATTCTTAATCACCGAATATGCGTCGGGCGACACCTCACTGGCCAAGAATCAAGGTACTTTTGCCGACATGCAGGCCTTCGTAAAGGACAAAATAAGTTTGTCATAATTCCGCAGGCGAAATCCACCTGCTGGTTTTACGATCAATCGAACTTTTTGATGTCAGCGTAATCAAACTGCTGCCCAATGCGTGCTAACTCGCCCAACACCAAGGCGGTGCCGTCTGCTGTTTTATACCAATCGTCATGCTTGGGCGAACAGGCAGGCGGCGGTGCAATATAAAAATCTGTTTCGGAAAAAAACAACCGATAATACATTGAGCACCGCCTTGCATGATAGGGACGACACACCAAAATGGCCTTTTGAAAGAAAAGGCCGTTTTCCATTGCTGTCTCTTTGGCAAACGCGGCGTTCTGCTTGGTAAACATCGAGCGGTGCTCACCGATCACCGCTTGCGGCGGCACATTTCGTTTGGCTAATACATCGGCATAAAAATCACACTCGGTCTGATAGGGTCCTTGATATATCCTTCTTTTTTCAGATGGCCCTGCAAAAAATCCTTTTTTGATGCTATAGGCGCCGCCGATCATGATAAGCGGTGCCATGCCCTGATGATACAGCGACGCGGCGTACTCAGGCAAATCGGGCGAGGACCCGCCGGCCACCATGATCACGTCCGCTTTTTGTGGTCTATCTTTGACAAATATAAACTGTGTTATGGCCCGTATTACGTCGTTCATTCTTTCACCCAAAATTCTATTTTCTGATTCAAAAACTATACCGTATTAGTATTGCCCGCCTTGTTAAAAAAATAAAAAAACGACGAAAGAAAATTCTTTCGCCGTTTTTTATTTCCTCCGCCTTACTCTGCTTTGGAAAAAGAATCTTTGCCTACGCCGCACAGCGGGCATACAAAATCTTCGGGCAGATCCTCCCACTTAGTGCCGGGCGCAATACCGTTTTCTTCACTGCCTACGCTCTCGTCATATTCCCATCCGCAGACATCGCAAACATATTTCATGCTATTTTTCTCCCTTCATTTTTGATTTCTATTTATGCAACCGGCTCGAAATCCTCTGCCCCATGCTTACACAGCGGACAGATGAAATCATCCGGCAGTACATCACCCTCATAGACATAGCCGCACACTTTGCAGACAAAGCCTTTCTTTGTTTCGTCTTCCGGCGCACGCGGCGGTTTGATATGATCAAAATAGTCAGCATAAGTGACTGATTTATCCGCACTAAGCACCTTTTTCTCGGTTATGTCGGCGATAAACAAACTGTGCGTACCGCAGTCGATCGTCTGCACAACCTTGCCTGATAGGAACGTATTGGTATAATCAGTGATATAAAGCACACCATTTTCAGCGCGGGCTGTGCCGATCGCGCCGTCAAATTTATTCTTGTCTTTACCCGATACAAAACCGAATTTTTCAAACACCTCGAAAGGCACATTGTCCGAAAGAACCGACAGATTAAATACGCCTGTGCGCTCAATCATGGCATGCGTATAGGTTTCTTTACTCACGGTAATGGAAATACGCTGCGGCGCATCGGTCACCTGTGCGGCTGTATTAATAATACAGCCATTGTCCTTTTCATCCTCTTTGGCGCTCAAAACAAACAGACCATAGGTCAAATTGAACAGTGCTTGCTGATCCGAAAGAGCCGCCTTTTTCACCGGCTCTGCCGCCGGCTCCTTGTCCACACTTTGGGCGATTGCCGAGACAAAAGCTGACAGCGCGTCTCCTTGCGCCGCCTTTAAAGCAGATTTAAGCGATAGCGCAGGCTCAATGAAAGTCAGATTTTTACAGCCTTCTAAAATCTTCCTCATTTGCGCACCGCTCGTCGGCGCCCAAGAACCGTTCTCTATAAAGGCCACTGTCCGATTTTGTATATTATGGGCCGCCAAATCGCGCAACAGCTCGTCCATACTGACAAACACACCGGCATTGTAGGTAGTCGAAGCGAACAGCAGATGGCTCCACCGGAAAGCCGCTGCAATAATTTCAGAAGCAGCCGTGACTGAAACATCAAACATAACCGTTTTAACGCCAGCCTCACGCAGTCGACAAGCCACGATTTCAGCGGCCCGCTCGGTATTACCGTAAACAGAAGCATAAGCGATCATCACGCCGTTTTCTTCAGGCGTATAGCTGCTCCACAACGCATATTTCTGCACATAACGATCAATATTCTCCCGCCAGACAAAACCATGCAGCGGGCAAATCATTTGTATATCAAGAGCGGAGGCTTTCTTCAGCAGCGCCTGCACCTGCGGACCATATTTACCCACAATATTGCAGTAATAGCGGCGGGCCTCGTCCAGATAATCTCTTTCAAAATCGACCTCATCGGCAAAAAGAGCGCCGTTGAGGGCACCAAACGTCCCAAACGCATCGGCCGAAAACAAAATTTTATCGGTTTTGTCATAGGTCACCATCACCTCAGGCCAGTGAACCATAGGCGCCATAACAAAGGTAAACTCATGGCGGCCTGTCGTCAACACATCGCCCTCACCCACTACACGCACATGAGCATCGATATCAAAATCAAAAAACTGTTTAATCATGCGCACAATCTTATCATTGCACACAATCATGAGCTCGGGATAGCGCAGCACTAAATCCATTAAAAGCGCTGAATGATCCGGCTCCATATGCTGCACTACTACATAATCAAGTTTGCGGCCGTCAAGCACATGAGCCACATTTTCTAAAAAAACATCGCCAACCGCACGGTCAACCGTATCAAAAAGCACGGTCTTATCATCCATCAACAGGTACGAATTATAAGAAACTCCATCGGGAACAGAATAAACCCCCTCAAACATAGCCAACCGGCGATCATTACCGCCGACCCATGTCAGATCATCTGTCACTTTTCTGGTACAATACATAAAACCCTCTCCCTTCTGCTCTTTTTATAAAAGACGCAAGCCGATTACCGCTTACGTGTGTGCATTTCAAAAGCTTAACTGACAAATCTTCTATACCTCAGTTAAAAAACAAATGCCAGCGCTCACCTGTATTTATTATACCATTCACCCCGTTCATTTTCAAGGAGTAGATGGAATTTATTTCCTGATGTCACTCATGCGTTTCTCTTGTCTGTGCACTTAACAAATCAGTTTGCGCCGGACCGTCAATCAATTCGCCCTTATAGGTGAATCTGGAGCCATGACAGGGACAATCCCAGCTTTTTTCATCGGCATTCCACGTCAGTTGGCAGCCCATATGCGGGCACTTGGTATCGATGGCAAACAAATCGCCCTGTTCATCCCGATAAACGCCTGCCTTGATGCCGTTAGAAATAAAAACACCGCTTTCGCCCTTTTTCAGGTCATTCGTATAGGTCTCGGGAATCTGAAAAAGCTCTTTAGAAAGATTTTTGACAGCCTCGAATCCCTCTTCTGCATAATCGTCCACCAAAGAAAGCTTGGCTCTGCTGACGTCAAAAACAGCGCCGCGCTCCTCTTGTTTTTCGAGAATAAGCCCGGTAATGACGCGGGCAGCGCACATAGATGATGTCATGCCCCACTTGCCAAAGCCGGTGGCCACATACCAATAAGGACGGCTTTTTGCATAGCGGCCGATATAAGGGACGGCTCCCACCGGCATGCAATCCTGCGCCGACCAGCAGGCTGTGATTGAGCATCCGGGAAACCAAGCCTTTGCCTTTTCGGCCAACAGCGCATAGCGGCCGCCCTCTTCATTCTCACCGGTTCGGTGTGCACCACCGCCCAATAAGAGAAAATCCTGATAATTACGAAACGAAAACCCGTTTTGATCGGCGCTGAAAAACATACCGTCCAGCATGGGTGCATGCGCCAACGCCAATGCATAGCTGCGTGCCTGATGCTGTTTGGCAAAATAAAAACCCGGCACATTGATAAACGGATAATGAGTGGCAAACACGATATGCTCCGCCCGAATTTCGCCATGTTCTGTTTTCACTGCATGATCCTCTACTGTAATCACCCGCGAATTTTCATAGACCTTTATTTCGTCTGCTAACGCATATAAAAATTTGAGCGGATGAAACTGCGCCTGATCAGTAAAAACCATGGCCAGTTTCACCCCAAAAGGCAGCGGCGTTTCGTCGGTTAAATAGGTCGGCAGCCCGGCATCCTTCGCGGCATGGTATTCCGCCTTGACCCGTTGTTCTTCTTCTAATGTATATAAATATGAATTGCATCTCTCAAAATCACACGCGATATGGTGTTTGGTGATGATGTTCTCATAATCTAAAATTGCTTCTTGGTTTAACGACGCATACTGCTTTGCCGCCTCGATGCCAAACTCATGCACAAGATGTGCGTATTTAAGCCCGTGCTGCGCGGTTATTTTGGCCGTGGTGTTTTTCGTTTGACCGCTCCCAATCGAAGAGGCCTCCATTAAAACCGTATCTACGCCGGCTTGCGTTAGAAAATAAGCCGTGAGCACCCCGGCCAGACCGCCGCCAATCACACAAGTTTTACAAGATATCGATTCCTGCAAGGAAGCCGATGGTTTTCGCTTTGCTATTTTTTGCCAAATTGATTCTGTCTGCATAAAGGCACCTATTTCCCTTTTCGTCAATATACTATATACCATACAAATCTAAGCGAACTAATCAATGCCGCGTCAGCTTGCATTGATTAGACAACACGATAATCATCGCCTTGTTTGATATACTCATAGTATCGCCCGACAATCTGGCCATCATACAACTTCACCCATCAGCCGCCATTTGTTACTGCCAATAAAAAAGAGTCTGATTGAAGCTCCCTCTGTAAAGAAAGTGCCTCAACGCTTTGTATCTCAAATAAAATATAGTTGTGTTTGAAGCGGTACAGCCTGCGGCTATGCCGTTTTCGCGTTTTTTCGTTCCATATGCTCGTTAAAGTATTCTTCCATTTCTTCACTTTTACCTTTCGTGTTAATCAATACTCAAAATAAAAATTATTCGGTAAAATAGCGAACGGGTAGTTACCCGTTTATGGATAACTGCCCGTTAAACTTGAATTCAGCAATTACTTAATGTCAAAATTTTCAGTTTTCAAATCACAATAATATCTACCGCTTGCAGCAGTAAATTTTAAAACGCAATAATCCGGATCAGTTACACCTTTTTTATAAAACATTGTATCGCCCTTTTTCCAAATCATGTTTTTAGTTTCTTGGTCTGTTAAGAATTCCATTTTACCTTTTAACATAACACCAATATATTTCATTAATCCTTTGTGATAGAAGTAAATACTAGCA
>JAAVYP010000042.1 GCA_022791195.1 Clostridiales bacterium
ATCCCCCAGGGTAGGCCAAATATGGTGGGTATAGCTCAGTTGGTTAGAGCGCCAGGTTGTGGCCCTGGAGGTCGTGGGTTCGACTCCCATTACTCACCCCAGACAGAACCTGAACACTGTCAGTGTTCAGGTTTTTCTTTTTGCTATAAATGAAATTTTATTGTCTACACAAACAACAGCTTTGCTTGGTCAAGCAGGCTTCATTGCTCTGCTTCACAATTTCGAGTGCGAACATACACATTGATTTGCCTTCTGATCACAGTTGCCTTACACGCCAATATGAACAAAATATGAAATCAGCCAAATGTGCTTGACATTTTTTATAAAATACAGTAAAATAATAACAAGTGGAACGGCAACGGAGCCGCAGAAGACACTCTGCGTTTCGTGCGCCGTTTTTTCGTTCAATAAGGGGTCTATCCATGATCATTTGCTATGGATGCCCTGTTCAATTTATATAGTCATTGACTTAGGGAGGAAACAAAAATGAGTTTTAAAACCGAGTATATGACTTCTTTAATGGAAAGAGTCATCAAGAGAAACCCGGGCGAACCCGAATTTCATCAGGCAGTAGAAGAGGTTCTTGAATCGCTGGAGCCAGTCATCGAAAAACGCCCTGAATACGTCAAAGGCGGCGTATTGGAAAGAATTGTCGAGCCTGAAAGAATTATTAAATTCAGAGTACCGTGGGTAGACGATGAAGGAAATGTACAGGTTAACCGTGGTTTCAGAGTACAGTTTAACTCGGCTATCGGTCCTTACAAGGGCGGTCTTCGTTTCCATCCTTCTGTATATGAAGGCATTATCAAATTCTTAGGCTTTGAACAAATTTTCAAAAACTCGCTGACCGGCCTGCCCATCGGCGGCGGTAAAGGCGGCTCTGATTTTGATCCTAAGGGTAAAAGTGATGCAGAGGTTATGCGTTTCTGCCAGTCCTTTATGACTGAGCTTTCCAAGCACATCGGCGCAGACACCGACGTACCGGCTGGTGATATCGGTGTAGGCGGACGTGAGATTGGCTATTTATTCGGTCAATACAAAAGACTGCGCGATGAATATGCCGGCATTTTAACCGGTAAGGGTCTTACTTACGGCGGTTCTTTAGCCAGAACCGAGGCAACCGGATATGGTCTTTGCTACTTCACAGAAGAAATGCTGCAGGATAAAGGCACGTCTTTTGCAGGCAAGAAAGTGGTTATTTCCGGTTCCGGAAATGTTGCTATCTACGCCACCCAAAAGGCCACCGAGCTGGGCGGCACAGTCATTGCTCTTTCTGACTCTTCCGGATATATTTACGACAAAGACGGTATTGATTTAGCCGCTGTAAAAGAAATCAAAGAAGTGAAAAGAGGACGCATTAAAGAATATCTCGAATATCATCCTAACGCTGTGTACACCGAGGGCTGCCGCGGCATTTGGACGATTCCATGTGACATTGCGCTGCCCTGCGCTACACAAAATGAAATCGATGAAGAAAGCGCAAAGATTCTGGTTGCAAACGGCTGTAAAGCTGTGGCAGAAGGCGCAAACATGCCCAGCACGCCTGAAGCAATTGCTGTATTCCAGCAAGGCGGTCTTCTCTTTGGGCCTGCTAAGGCCGCAAATGCTGGCGGCGTAGCTACCAGCGCGCTTGAAATGAGCCAAAACTCGATGCGGTATTCATGGACGTTTGAAGAAGTTGATCAAAAGCTGCAAGGCATTATGAAAAACATTTATCATAATACAGCCAATGCTGCGAAAGAGTACGGCATGGCCGACAATTTGGTGGCTGGCGCAAACATCGCTGGCTTCCTCAAGGTAGCGGATGCAATGCTTGCACAGGGTATTGTATAATTAAATCGTATTCAAAGGCCCGTAAGAAACCTTACGGGCCTTTTCAATCGGCAAAATATATGGTATAATGAAGC
Source organism: Clostridiales bacterium (assembly GCA_022791195.1). GTDB lineage: Bacteria > Bacillota > Clostridia > Oscillospirales > CAG-272 > CAKSEI01. The sequence goes on from JAAVYP010000042.1 coordinate 1,908, forward strand.
AAACCTACGGTTAGCTTCTAAAGTTTATCTTTTCGCTTTGATAAGCGAAATTTTGACAAAGCCAAAACCGTTAAACTTTAAGTAAGCTGAAATCTTGCAGTATCTTGAAGCAAACCTACGGTTAGCTTCCAAAGTTTATCTTTTCGCTTTAACAAGCGAAATTTTGGCAAAGCCAAAACCGCTAAACTTTAAAACAGTGGACTTTTCGATATAAGATAATTCTTGATTATCTTTACATTTGGTCGGCTCGCCGCGGCCGGCTTTGATTGACCAAACAGTGTGCGATCAAATCAAAAACATTGTCACACAAACCGCCGCAACCGAAACCTTAGAAAGGCAAATGGATATGAATAACAATCAAATTATAACCAAAACAAGCTTAAATCCAACGGTCACCCGTATGGACATTTATGCCCCTGCCATTGCACGAAAGGCAGCGCCGGGACAATTCATTATATTACGCGCCCATACCGAGGGTGAGCGCATTCCCCTGACCATTGCAGACTATGATGCACAGGCCGGCACCGTCACCATTATCTTTCAGATTGTCGGCGCCACAACGCAACTGCTGAATCAACTGGCCGAGGGCGACGTCTTGCCGGATTTTGTCGGTCCGTTAGGAAAGCCAACAGAGCTTGCCGGACGCAAGCATGTGGCTGTGGTTGGCGGCGGCGTAGGCTGTGCCATAGCTTATCCCATTGCCAAAAAACTGCATGAAATGGGTTGTGTTGTCGACTCGATTGTCGGTTTCCGCAGCCAGGATTTAGTCATACTCGAGGACGAATTTAAAGCGGTCAGCGACCACTATATCATCATGAGCGACGACGGCTCAACCGGCAACAAAGGTTTGGTTACCGATGCACTGAAAAAAGAAATCGAAGCCGGTAAAAAATATGATGAAGTCATCACCATCGGTCCCTTGATCATGATGAAATTTGTCGCTCTGCTCACAAAAGAATACGACATTAAAACCACCTGCTCTATGAATCCGATCATGATTGACGGTACCGGCATGTGCGGCGGATGCAGACTCAGCGTGGACGGCAAAACCGTTTTTGCCTGTGTGGACGGTCCTGACTTTGACGCACATAAAGTCGATTTTGACTCCGCAATCGCGCGCAGCCGCATGTATGCTGATTTTGAAAATCGCTCCCGCGAAGAGACCTGCCGCTTGATGGGACAGGCAAAAAAAGATAACACATAAATAAAACGCTGACAGCATAAACCATACAACTACGGTCTCTGCGTGTTTTTTCATAGAGAAAGGAAAGGTGCACAAAATGCCCAATATGTCTCCTAATAAAAATGCAATGCCCGTTCAGGACGCTCATGAACGGGCCGGCAATTTTGATGAAGTAGCCCTTGGCTATTCAGCCGAAGCCGCCATTGACGAAGCGGCCCGTTGCTTAAACTGCAAAAACAAGCCCTGTGTTTCGGGCTGCCCCGTTCATATCGATATCCCTGCTTTCATTGCCGAGACGGCCAAAGGAAACTTTGAGGCAGGCTATGATATCATTGCAAAATCCAGCTCTTTACCGGCTATTTGCGGACGTGTCTGCCCGCAGGAAAACCAATGCGAGAAAATGTGCGTACGCGGCATCAAAACCGAACCGGTCGGCATTGGCCGTTTGGAGCGCTTTGTTGCCGACTGGCACCTTCAAAATAACAAAGATATGCCCGCAAAGGTTCAGCCAAACGGGCACAAAGTCGCTGTGGTCGGTTCTGGTCCGGCGGGACTGGCATGCGCCGGTGATTTGGCCAAAAAAGGATATGCCGTTACCATTTATGAAGCACTGCACACACCCGGCGGCGTACTCGTTTACGGCATTCCCGAATTCAGACTGCCCAAAGAAATTGTGGCCAAGGAAATCAAAACCTTAAAAGAAATCGGTGTCGAAATCGCCGTGAACACTGTCGTTGGACGCACCATCACCATGGACGAACTCTCTGCCGAATATGATGCCATTTTCATCGGTTCAGGTGCGGGACTTCCTAAATTCATGAACATTCCCGGCGAAAATTTAAACGGCGTTTATTCAGCCAACGAATTTTTAACCCGTGTCAACTTAATGAAAGCCTACAAAGAAAATGCGCATACCCCCATCATGCACGCCGAAAAGGTCGCTGTAGTCGGCGGCGGCAATGTAGCCATGGATGCGGCCCGCTGCGCACTGCGCTTAGGCGCCCAAAAGGTATACATCGTCTACCGCCGTTCGCTCGATGAACTGCCCGCCCGCAAGGAAGAGGTAGAACACGCAATGGAAGAGGGCATCGAATTCAAGCTGTTGACCAATCCTGTTGAAATTCAGGGCGAAAACGGTTTTGTCACCGGCATAAGATGTGTGGAAATGGAACTTGGAGAGCCGGATGCTTCGGGTCGGCGAAAACCGGTCGAAAAAGAAAACTCTGCTTTTACACTGGACTGTGACTGCGTGATTATGGCCATCGGCACCTCGCCCAATCCGCTCATTAAATCAACCACAGCAGGTTTAGAGACAGAAAAATGGGGCGGCATTGTGGCCGAACCTATAACAGGGCAAACCTCGCGTACCGGTATTTTTGCCGGCGGTGATGCTGTCACAGGAGCCGCCACTGTCATTTTAGCCATGGGTGCAGGTAAAAACGCCGCTGAGGCAATCGATAAATACATACAAGAAAAATAAAAAATCAGGAAAATGAACAAAGATCTAACCACCGGAAAACCAAGTACGGTATTATGGCGTTTTTGCCTGCCCCTGTTCGGCAGTATTATTTTTCAACAGCTTTATAATATGGCAGACAGCTTTGTAGCCGGTAAATTTATCGGCAACAACGCGCTGGCATCGGTAGGCAACAGCTATGAAATCACGCTAATATTTATTGCTTTTGCTTTTGGCGGCAATATCGGCTGTTCGATTATTGTCTCACAGCTCTTTGGCGCCAAGCAATACAAAGAATTAAAAACCGCCGTTTATACGGCGGTTATTGCAAGCGGTGTACTTTGCGCCGCACTCATGCTGTTTGGAGGGCTGTTTTGTGAACAACTTTTGCTGCTCATTAACACGCCGGATATTCTTTTGGCCGATTCAAAGCTCTATTTAGACATCTATCTGCTGAGTCTGCCCTTTGTGTTTTATTACAATGCGGCCACCGGCATTTTTTCGGCGCTGGGTGATTCCAAAACCCCGTTTCTGTTTCTGGCCTGCTCCTCCATTGCCAACATTGCCATGGACATATTGTTTGTAGCGGTTTTCAAAATGGGTGTTGCCGGCGTTGCTTGGGCCACCTTGATTTGCCAAGGCATCAGCTGTATTTTAGCCATGTTTTTTGTCTTTGCCAGATTACGAAAAATCAAAACGCAGGGGAAAATCAGCAAATTTTCCTGGCCGATGCTAAAACGAATCGCCATTGTCGCTATCCCCAGTATTTTACAGCAAAGCTTTGTGTCGGTAGGCAACATTATCATTCAAGGCATTATTAACGGCTTTGGCCCAGCGGTGATTGCCGGTTCTTCGGCTGCTATCAAGCTGAACAGCATGGTTCTGACCTCAATCACCACACTGGGCAACGGCATTTCTAACTTCACCGCACAAAATCTGGGTGCGCAAAAATATGACCGGATTCACGCCGGCTTCAAAGCGGGCTTGCGCCTTGTTTGGCTCATTTGTCTTCCGCTTGTGCTGCTTTACTTTTTCGCCGGACGGTATCTTGTCTATCTGTTTTTGGACAGTCCTGTGGGCGACGCGATACAAACCGGCACTCTCTTTTTACAAATCGTATCACCCTTTTACCTCATTATTTCAGCTAAATTAATGGCTGACGGCGTACTGCGCGGCGTTGGCTCAATGAAACAGTTTGTCATCAGCACATTTGCCGATCTCACACTGCGCGTTCTTTTAGCCGCGGTTCTTTCCGCCACTCCCATCGGTTCTGCCGGTATCTGGATGGCTTGGCCAAGCGGCTGGTTGATTGCAACGGTGTTGTCACTTCTATTCTATAAAACAACCATACATAAAAAGCTTGTTTTACAATAAAAAAACTCTCCTTTAACAAGGAGAGTTTTTTTATTGTAATTTATTTTTGTTTTTCTTTTTGCAGTGCCGCTGCCACAAAATCACGGAACAAAGGATGCACCTTGTTGGGCCGGCTCTTGAATTCCGGATGGAACTGACAGCCGACAAACCATTTTTTGTCCGAAAGCTCTACAATCTCGCACAGCATCTGATTGGGTGAAAGACCGGAAATCGTCATGCCCTTGCTTTCCAAGCACTGTCTGTATTCATTGTTGACCTCGAAACGATGCCGGTGTCTCTCGTTAATATCACTAACGCCATAAGCCGCATGCGCTTTAGTTCCCTCCTTCAGTTGGCAGGGGTAAGAGCCGAGACGCATCGTACCGCCCAGTTTATCAATCTCTTTCTGTTCGGCCATAATATCAATGACAGGATACGGTGTTTCTGTGTCAAACTCTGTTGAGAAAGCGTCTTTTAAGCCGCATACATTTCTGGCAAATTCAATCACCGCCAGTTGCATGCCCAGGCAAATGCCAAAATAAGGAACATCGTTTTCTCTGGCATAGCGAATCGCTGATATTTTGCCCTCAATGCCGCGGTCGCCAAAGCCGCCCGGCACTAAAATGCCGTCATATTCGCCCAAAAGTGCGGCGGCATTTGCATCGGTAATATCCTCTGACTGCACCCAACCAATCTCTACCTCAGCTTTGGATACATAGCCGGCATGGCGCAGCGCCTCGGCCACCGAAAGATAAGCATCGTGCAGTTCCACATACTTACCAACAATCGCAATGCGCACTTTTCGGTCAACGCTCTTAATGGTCTGAATCAAAGACTCCCAATTTGAAAGATCCGGCGTGTCATCAAAACCGAAGTGACGGCAAACAACCCGTCCCAATCCCTCTTTTTCGAGAAGCAGGGGCACTTCATACAGCGTCTCTGCCGTGCTGTTTTGAATCACACAGTCAGACGCCACATTGCAGAACAAGGAAAGCTTGCCTTTAATATCATCGGGAATGTCCATTTCAGTACGGCATACCAAAATATCCGGCTGAATGCCCACCGCGCGAAGCTCTTTTACCGAATGCTGGGTAGGCTTGCTTTTGAGCTCATCACTGCCGGTGATAAAAGGCAGCAGGGTCACATGGATAAAGAGACAATTCTCCCGTCCTACTTCAGCCTGAATCTGTCTGCAGGACTCTAAGAAAGGCTGCGATTCAATATCGCCCACTGTACCGCCGATTTCGGTAATCAGCACATCGCAGGCATGATCTTTCGCGAGCGTATAGACCCTGTTTTTAATTTCGTTCGTAATATGGGGAATCACCTGCACGGTTGTGCCCAAATAATCCCCCTGCCGCTCTTTGTTCAGCACGCTCCAATACACCTTACCGGTTGTAATATTGGAATAAGCCGACATATTTTCATTGGTAAACCGTTCATAGTGGCCAATATCCAAATCGGTTTCTGCGCCGTCATCAGTCACGAAAACCTCTCCGTGCTGATAGGGACTCATGGTTCCCGGATCCACATTAATATACGGATCCATTTTTTGCAAAATGACCTTTTTCCCTCTGGCTTTTAACAGCCGTCCAAGTGACGCCGCCGTAATGCCTTTACCGAGGCCGCTGACGACGCCGCCCGTTACAAATACAAATTTCGTTGCCATACCATCCAATTCCTTGAACATCCTTGATTATAGCTCCATTTCATTTAAACACAATACCAAATTATTATACTATTCTTTGCAGGCAGTGTCAAGCCAAATTGACAAAACGGGCAAGGTAATATATAATCAAATCCGCAGTAATAATTTGGTTAAGGTAGACAAAAACATGCAGAATGACAATCCCTTTCCCCATTCCCTCGCGAATAAAAGATATTATACCTTCGATTGGTTTCTCAAAGAAAAATTTGGGCAAAAATGTTTTAAAATTCCACTGGACGCCGGCTTTACCTGCCCCAACCGGGACGGAAGCAAGGGCACGGGCGGCTGCACTTTTTGCTCGGCTAAGGGCAGCGGCGACTGTACGCCCGGCCCGCTTGCCACCATCCAAGAGCAATTCGCCGCCGGCAAGGAAACACTGCACCGCAAATGGCCAGAAGCCAAATATATTGCTTATTTTCAGGCCTTTACCAATACATATGCGCCGCTTTCCAAACTGCAAAAGCTCTATGAAACAGCGCTGGCTCAAGAGGGTGTTGTCGGTCTCTCCATTGCCACCCGCGCCGACTGCCTGCCGGACGACATTGTTCGTTATCTGCATACCCTAAGCCGACAGACCTTTTTAATGGTAGAGCTTGGCCTGCAAACCATTCACGATGCCACCGCCAAGCGGGTCAACCGAGGACATACGTACCAGGAATTCTTAGAGGGTTATCAAAAATTAGAAGGAATCCCCCGCTGTATCCACCTGATCAACGGCCTGCCTGGCGAAAGCGCCGACATGATGCAGCAAAGCGCGCGCGAAATAGCCGCATTAAAGCCGGATTTTCTGAAAATTCATTTGCTGCATGTATTGCGGGGAACACGCTTAGCCGAAGAATTTGAAAAAGGCAGGTTTGATACACTGTCGCTGGCTGAATATGTCAAAATTGTCTGCGATCAGCTGGAAATGCTGCCTGCTGAAACCGTCATCGGCCGCATTACCGGTGACGGTCTCAAAGAAGACTTGATCGCCCCCCTATGGAGCTTGAAAAAATTCGTCGTCATGAATGAAATTGACAAAGAATTAGTCAGGCGCGGTTCCTGGCAAGGAAAATTTTACCATAACAACGATAAAGGATAACTGTTTGACAGGTGCTTCACGCACCTGTCTTTTTGAAATAAATAAGCCGCTTTTTGTTCATCTGCCTTTTGTCAATTTATAATATTTTATAAAACATTTTGTTTTATTGTGAAATGTGCATATATTTAGATGTTAATTTTCTCCATCTTATAGTTAAAAAGATTATAAAATGCCTTGCATATTCGATTTGGCTCCTCTATAATAAACATAAAGAAAGAAATAAAAGGAGATAATCGAATGGCAACCTATGAGACAAAACAGATACGAAACATCGCATTGCTTGGCCACGGCGGCAGCGGAAAAACCTCTCTTGTCGAAGCCATGCTCTACCTTTCACGCAAAACTGACCGTTTAGGCAGCATTGCCGACGGCAATACCGTGTGTGATTATGATCCGGAAGAAATCAAAAGAGGCTTTACCCTCTCCCTTTCGGTCGCACCGGTAGAGTGGAACGGGGTCAAAGCCAACTTTTTGGATACACCCGGCTATCTCGATTTCTCTGGTGAAGCCGCCCAGGCGCTGCGGGCCGCCGATTCGGCCATTATCGTTGTCGACGGAAAAGCCGGTGTGGAGGTAGGCACCGAATTAGCTTGGCAAAAGGCAAGCGACGCCGGCATTCCGAAAGCTTTTTTCATTAATAAATTTGACGATCCTGAGGCACGCTTCGGCAAAATATTCAAGCAGCTAAAAGAAGTATTCGGTGTTTCCATTTGCCCTTTACTGATTCCTATGGTCGAAAACGGACAGGTAACCGGTTTTCTCAATCTTATCAACAACGTAACCCACGTATATGATAAAAGCGGCGCCCATACAGAGGGAGCGATTCCGGAAGAATTTAAAGCAACGGCGGCCGAATATCGCGATATGCTGTTAGAAGCCATCGCCCAAACAAGCGATGAACTCATGGAAAAATATTTTAACGGCGAGGAAATTGGTTACGACGAGGCCGTAGAGGCAATTCATGAGGGCATCATTGCCGGTGATATTGCCCCTTGCATCTGTGGCGCTTCCACCAAGCTGTGGGCCGTTGAAGAACTGCTCAACGTCATTGCTGATTCTTTTCCCAGACACACAGCCAAAAAGACAGAGAAAGACGAGAACGGCGACCCAATCGAAATTGACAAAGAAAGCGCCGAAACGGCTGTTTTCATCTTTAAAACACAGTCTGATCAATACGGCAAGCTCTCTTATTTCAAAGTGATGAACGGCGAGCTGAGAGCCGATGCAATCCTTAAAAACAGCGCGAGCGGCAAAACAGAAAAACTGGCGCATATTTATACGATCTGCGGTAAAAAACAGACCGAGGTCGATTCGCTTAGCTGTGGGGATATCGGTGTGGTCGCTAAGCTAAGCGCCGCCACCAACGACACACTCTCGGTGAGCGGAAAGCTAACCTACCAAAAAATTCAATTCCCTGCTCCCTATTATGCCCGCGCAGTACTCCCGAAATCCAAGGGAGATGAAGACAAAATTTCACAGGCTATCAAACGGTTAATCGAAGAGGACTATACCCTCCGTTACGAAAACAACGCTGAAACCAAGCAACAAGTCATCACCGGTCTTGGCGACATGCATCTCGACGTGGCTATATCCAAAATGAAAGCAAAAAGCGGCGTTGGCGTAGACCTAACCATTCCCAAAACCGCTTATCGTGAGACCATAAAAAAACGGGTGCAGGCCGAGGGCAAACATAAGAAACAGTCAGGCGGCTCCGGTCAATACGGACACGTCAAAATCACCTTTTCGCCGGGTGAAACCGAGGGGCTCACTTTCACACAAAGCGTGGTAGGCGGCAGCGTGCCCAAGGGATATTACCCTGCCGTTGAAAAGGGTTTACTCGAATCCATGCAAAAAGGTGTATTAGCCGGTTTTCCCGTGGTAGGGTTAGCGGCCGACTTGTACGACGGCTCGTACCACCCGGTTGACTCGAATGAAATATCCTTTAAGATGGCCGCTCACCTTGCTTACAAAGAGGGCTTGCCCAAAGCCAATCCGGTCATTTTAGAACCGATCTGCGAATTAAAGGTTTCGGTGCCGGATACAATGGTCGGCGATGTGATGGGCGATATGCCCAAGCGGCGGGGCCGCGTATTGGGTATGAGCCCACAGCCAGGTAAAAAAGGCTATACCCTCATCGAAGCAGAAGTGCCCCAAGCTGAAATGGCCGATTATACGATTGATTTGCGCGCCATGACACAGGGACGCGGCAGCTATTCGCTCCAATTCGCAAGATATGAAGAAGTGCCTGCCGCTCAAGCGCAGAAAATTATCGCGGAAACGCAAAAAGACAATTAAAGCAAAACCGCCGCAAGCTGTTGATCACTTGCGGCGGTTTATGCATACACCGTTTCTTTACTTTAAATAATAGATATGGTATAATGAAGCGAACCTACGGTTAGCTTCTAAAAGTTTATCTTTTCGCTTAACCAAGCGAAATTTTGGCTACACCAAAAACGCTAAACTTTCAGCAAGCTAAAATTTGATAGTATAATGAAGCGAACCTTCGGTTGGCTTCTAAAGTTTACTGATAACAGAATCAGGGAAAGGACAAGACCATGTATGAGCAAAAAACAGCGGCACACGGCGTCAATTTACTGGCCGTTTGTTTAGCGATACAGTTATGCATCTTTAAAAATATTACTTTTATCAATGCATTGATTCAGCAAATGCTCACAAGATCCGGGCTTTTTAGCCAAAGCGTCTATTTTCCCATTTTATCCAATTCTATTTTGCTCATTGTATCGCTTCTTGCTTATATACTGCCCATTTTATTTTTTCTAAAAATTCGCCGCAAAAAAGCAAACGTGTACATTCGGCTGAAGCCGGAATTGCCGCTTTATCCTTTTTTCACCATTCTATTTTGCGCGGCGGCGGCATTATTTACAATTTTGTCATTGGAAGCAGCCGCTAATTTCATTTGGTTTTTAACGCCTGTTCGCATCCCTATTGCCGCAAACAGCAGCATGACAGGTCTTATTTTCTTTTTTATTCTGCATGTTTTGCTGCCCGCTTTTGCCGGCGAACCCTTTTTCCGCGGCGTTGTGCTCAACGAATTAATGCCTTGGGGCCGCACGTTCGCTATTTTTGCGGCCGCTATCACGGGCGGCTTATATGCGAACTCACTTTCAATGTTTATATTTTACACAGTGATCGGCCTGATATCCGGTTACTTTGTATCCCATACAGATTCACTGTGGATTGGTATTTTTATTCGATTGGTTGCCAATACCATTTACTTTATCGACTGTTTTATCTATTCCACCACCCTTTACGTGCAATATTCCGCTGTGTTTGAAATTATAATTGCGATTTTATTTGTAGCCGGTATTTTCAGCTGTTCTAAAATTGATGAGCAAATCAAAAAAAGCAAAGTGAGTCCCATATCATACGAACGAAATCACCAAACCATTGTCCAGTGTTTGCTTGCCCCCTGCGTAGTTGCCTATTATATCATCATCTTTATCTATGTGTGTTAAAATGAACGAAAAAGAAAAATATTTTATGGAAAAAGCGCTTGCTTTTGCACGTTTGGCTTATAAGGAAGGCGAAGTACCCGTAGGTGCTGTCATCGCCGTCGGAGATAATTTCTTATGCGGTGCATACAATCAGCGGGAAACACGAAAAAACGCACTGCTTCACGCCGAAACCGCCGCGATCTATCAAGCATGCGAGCTGCTAGGCGGCTGGCGGCTGCCTATGTGTGATTTATATGTCACAATGGAGCCTTGCGTGATGTGTGCCGGCGCTATTATTAACGCGCGCATTAAAAAAGTGGTTTTCGGGGTCCCTGACCAAAAATTCGGCGCGTTCGGCAGTGTTATTGACGTCAATCAACATCCCTTTAATCACAAACCCGAAGTCGTGGGCGGTGTGTGCGCCGACGAAAGCCTTGCGCTTTTGCAGCTTTTTTTCAAAGAACTGCGCGAACGAAAGAGGAGAGAGAAATGAGGCTTGACAAATTTTTGACGCATACAGGCACCCTCACCAGAAAACAGGCGAACGCAGCTGCGAAAGCGGGCAAGCTATGCGTCAATGGTATAGCCGTAAAACGAAGCGATATCCACATTGACCCCGAGAATGATATCGTTCATTATGCCGGTCAGCCAATCTCTTACCACAAATATACATATATCATGATGAACAAACCGGCAGGCATCGTGAGCGCCACGAATGATCCCAAACAAAAAACAGTCATTGATCTGCTGCCTGAAGCACTGCAAAAAATTCATCTTTTCCCCTGCGGACGGCTGGATAAAGATACGTTAGGTTTGCTAATTCTCACCAATGACGGCGCTTCGGCACACAATCTGCTTTCCCCTAAAAAACATGCAGAAAAAGTATATGCCTTTCACTGCCGCCGACCCGTGACACCGCAGAATCAGGAGCAGCTTGAACAAGGCATCTGCTTGTCAGACGGCTATCAAACAAAGCCCTGCAAAATCAAAATGGAACAGCCGACAAGCGGATTCATTACCTTAACAGAGGGAAAATATCATCAAATCAAACGTATGTTTGAGGCGGTAGACAATCAAATTCTCTATTTAGAGCGGATTTCTTTCGCGGGCATTCAATTGGATTCCGCTTTGCCAAGAGGCGCATGGCGGCCGCTTTCCACCGAAGAAGAAGCCGCCTTTACCAGAACCATCGGTCAAGCGAACGATTTGACACAAGATGCCGAAAGTTCTAAGAATACATTTGATGAATAAAATAATAGCAGCACGATTTATTAACAGAGCTTTAATGTAATTTGCTCTATTTGAAAACATTCATGCATTTTTTCGTATTATCGATTTTTAATGCTCTTTTATTCTCATGTTTTTGGGTACTAACCTCTTTTTTTCGCATTTTTTTGTGCAATGCACACAAAACCGTTTGACGATTTTTGGAGAAATGACCCCTATTATTTAAGCTCCGCGTCTGTTATAATAAAGCAGAAAATAAATTTGTATTTGACGTAGATACGTCAAAGGAGGAAATCACAGTAATGGCAAGCTTATCATTCAAACACATTTATAAAAAGTATCCGGGCGGCGTAACCGCTGTTTCTGATTTCTGCTTAGAGGTAAAAGATAAAGAATTTATCATCTTTGTCGGTCCTTCCGGCTGTGGTAAATCAACGACACTTCGAATGATTGCCGGTCTTGAAGAAATCACTGAGGGAGAGCTTTTCATCGGCGACAACCTGATCAATGATGTAGCACCAAAAGACAGAGACATCGCCATGGTGTTCCAGAACTATGCTTTGTACCCTCACATGACTGTGTTTGACAACATGGCATTTGGTCTAAAGCTGCGGAAAATTCCGAAAGAGCAAATTAAACGCCGCGTTGAAGAAGCCGCCAGAATTTTGGGCATTACACACTTGCTCGATAGAAGACCGAAGGCATTATCCGGCGGACAAAAACAGAGAGTTGCTTTGGGACGCGCTATCGTCCGTGAACCGAAAGTATTCCTTTTGGATGAGCCGCTTTCCAACTTGGATGCAAAGCTTCGTGCAACGATGAGAACCGAGCTTACCAAAATACATAAGAGACTGGGCACAACCTTTATTTACGTAACGCATGACCAGGTAGAGGCTATGACCATGGCTACCCGTATCGTGGTTATGAAAGACGGCTTAATTCAGCAGGTTGACTCTCCTCAAAATCTTTATGACAAACCCGTTAATATTTTCGTTGCCGGCTTTATTGGCACACCGCAAATGAACTTTATTAACTCGACTCTCGTAAAAAAAGGTGACGATGTTTACCTTGAATTCTCGGGCAATTCGGTTAAATTACCGGCTGAAAAAGCAAAAGCGCCTGAATTGAAAGATTATATCGGCAAAGAAGTCATCGCCGGTATCCGTCCCGAATGTCTGCATGATGAGCAAAGATATCTCGACGCAATGCCCGATTCGATTATCGAAGCAGGCGTTGATGTAACCGAACTGATGGGCGCTGAAATTTATCTGTACCTCACCTGCGGCTCAGAGGAAGAGGATAATATCTCTAATCTGGTTGCTAAAGTTTCTGCCCGTTCTACGACCCAGAGCGGTGACGTGCTTAAAATGGCAATGGATACGAGCCGTGTGCATATTTTTGATAAAGACACAGAAATGTGCGTCATTCACTAATCAATATAAAATGAAAACAGCTTGGTTTAAAACCAAGCTGTTTTTTTATTTAATTTGAAACCATTAATTCATGGCATACATTTTTTTATATGGATTTTTAGAATTAGGCGTAAACACAAAAAACTTCTTGCCATCATCCGGAAGTGATTTGTCGAAATATTGGCTATATGCCTGCAAATACGGCTCAATTTCAGCCAATGCAGCTGCATCAGCTTCTTCGGCATGTACTTGTTCCGGCAGCACCCGACGCAGTTCTTTGGCCCGCACAAAAATTTTTCCGCCATGCATACCTGTACCGCAAAAACGACCATATACCTCTTCATCAGTACAACCAATGCCCAAAACAATGATGATGCCGCCGGCTTGGTATTCCCCCAAAAAGCTACCCGCTTTCGAGCCAATGACAACAACCGGTTTTTTGTCTTTATAGGCTTTCATATGAATGCCTGCACGATAGCCGGCGCTGCCCTCCACATAAATCTCGCCGCCTCTCATCGCATAGCCGATCGCGTCACCCGCGTCACCATGGATGATGATTTTGCCATCATTCATAGTGTCACCTGCCTGGTCCTGCGCATTCGCCTTTACAACGAGTGTTGCTCCGTTTAGGTAGCAGCCAAGCGCATTGCCCGGCGTACCGTGAATGGTAATCGTCCGTCCTGCATCACCTGCGCCAATAAACCGATGGCCAAGGCAATGTTCAATCGTCAAATCGCCTTGTTCCGCTCTGATTTTCTCGTTCAGTCCCTGAAAATCATAGAGACCTGCATCAATCGTCATATCTGCTTCTCTCCCTTCTTCCCCGCTCTTCATTTTTATTCGCCCGCATGTTTAATGCCTAAGATCTCAAGTTCTTTTTCAGTTAAGCCAACCCCACGCAGCATTAAACGGTTACCGCGCAATGTTTCAATGGAGTTAATGCCCATGCCGCCCATAAGCTCCTGTATCTCATGATTCCAAGCAGAAAGAAGATTCACCAAACGAGCGGCGCCCTCTTCCGGATCCAGCCGTTTCACTAACTCCGGCTGTTGTGTCGCAATGCCCCAGTTGCATTTACCCGTCTGACAAGAACGGCACAAATGGCAACCGAGCGCCAAGAGAGCAGCCGTACCAACATAAACTGCGTCGGCACCCAGCGCAATGGCTTTTACCGCATCGGCCGCATTACGAATGGAGCCGCCGGCAATCAGCGAAACATTGCCGCGTATGCCTTCATCACGCAGCCGCTGGTCTACCGCCGCTAACGCCAATTCAATCGGAATACCCACGTTATCCCGCACGCGCGTAGGTGCGGCGCCAGTGCCTCCTCGGAACCCATCAATGGCAATGATATCGGCTCCGCTTCTGGCAATGCCCGAAGCCACAGCCGCGATATTATGCACAGCCGCCACCTTAACAATCACCGGTTTCTGATAACGAGTGGCCTCTTTGACCGAATAAACAAGCTGGCGCAAGTCTTCAATGGAATAAATATCGTGGTGCGGTGCTGGTGAAATCGCATCGGTTCCCTCGGGAATCATGCGCGTTTTGGAAACATCCGCGTTGATTTTAGCGCCCGGCAAATGACCGCCGATACCCGGTTTTGCGCCTTGCCCCATTTTAATTTCAATCGCACCGCCTGCTTCTAAATAATCGGGATGCACACCAAAACGGCCTGACGCCACCTGTACGATGGTATGGGGGCCATACCGATAAAAATCTTCATGCAGCCCCCCTTCTCCGGTATTATAAAAGGTGCCTAAACACTCTGCTGCCTTAGCCAGCGCGGCATGCGCATTGTAACTAATCGAGCCATATGACATCGCTGAAAACAAAATCGGTATATCGAGCGTCAGTTGTGGTTTCAGATTATTCACCAGCCCGCCCTCGGCGTTTCTCTCAATCCGATCTGGCTTTGGGCCTAAGATCACTTTCGTCTCCATCGGCTCACGCAAGGGATCTATCGGCGGATTTGTCACCTGTGATGCATTAATCAAGATACGGTCCCAATAAACCGGCAGCGGGGTCGGATTTCCCATAGACGACAGCAACACCCCGCCCGTTTCTGCCTGACGGTATACCTCTTCAATCGTCTGACCCGACCAATTGGCATTGGGCCGAAAGGTATGCTCTGTTTTCACTATCTTTAACGCCCGGGTCGGACATAGAGCCACGCATCGGTGACAATTAACGCACTTGGCTTCATCCGCTATCATGCGCTTGGTCTTGTCATCATACACGTGCACACCATTGGCGCATTGTTTTTCACAAATTCTGCAATTAATGCAGCGATTTGCATCTCTGATGACTTCAAACTCAGGATATATGTAATTGATCGACATGGTCTTCCTCCTCATTTAATCTGACAACAACCGGTTCACCGCCCCGCGGATACCAGATTTTATCTACGTTCGGTTCCATCATGCGAATGGCACATTCTTCGCTGGCCATATATACCATTTCATCTTTTTCGCCCACCACCATCGAGCGCAGTTTGAGTCTGTCATTTAGCGCCATCAAGCCGCCTTCAAAGCCAAGAATTATGGAAAACGGACCGGTAATCAGCATTTCCGGAAAAGCGCTGCGCAAATAGGTGAACTTTTCTTTTTCTTTCTCGGCCATGCGGCTGATCGTGCTCCAGAACGGTGCTGCTACAACCTTGGCAGCCTCATACAAGGTAAAGCCTTGGCGGCGAATTAAATAATCAAAGATATAGGTGATTACTTCGGTATCGGTTAATAAATCACAATGATAGCCAAACATCTCGATAAACCGCCGGTTGGCATCATAAGAAGAAATTTCGCCGTTGTGCACAATGGAGTAATCAAGCATGGCAAAGGGATGTGCACCGCCCCACCAACCCGGTGTATTGGTCGGATACCGGCCGTGCGCCGTCCAAGAATAACCGGCATATTCCTCTAACCGATAAAATTCGCCCACATCCTCCGGATAGCCAACCGCTTTGAATACACCCATGTTTTTGCCGCTGGAAAAGACATAGGTCCCTTTAAATTCATGGTTGATTTTAACCACACAGCGGGCGACAAATTCTTTTTCATCTAACTGACTGTCCCTTAGTTTGTTATGAATCGGCGTCACAAAATAGCGCCAAATCAAAGGTGCATTTGTAATTTTCGGTGTTTTGCGAGTCGGAATTTTGGACAAATTGACCACCTCAAAATGATGGTCAAGAAATTTTTCGCACTCTTGCTTGGCATCGACGCTGTCATAAAAAATGTGAAATGCGTAAAGATCCTTATATTCAGGATAAATGCCATAGCCGGCAAAGCCGCCCCCTAAGCCATTCGAGCGCTCATGCATGGTGCTCATCGACCGGACAATCAAATCGCCCGGTATTCTCTCTCCCGCACGGGAAAACACGCCGGAAATCGCACAGCCCGATGGTATTCTGACCTGCCCTTCTTTCATCAACATAATTCCTTCTCTCCTTTATTCGTATGTAAACTAATAAACATAAAAAAGACGCTCGCATAAAAATCCAAAAGATTTTATGCGAACGCCTTCGTTCCATCTCTTATTATAAAAGAAAATAAAATATTTGTCAAGCGGAGATTTTCATATATCATTTCTTTGCTTACATTTCATTTTTCCTCTGCAAAAATATTGATATTCATATAGTTCCTGTGTTCGTATATCACTAAAGATTGTATGAAAATGTGAAAAACGCGATAAATAATCAAAATATTTCATGAAAAAATCGAATTTATTCCGATGTTTCCCAAAGCACGGTGCCGTCCTCTTTTGATATTTTTTCAGGAATGTTCCATATACAAATTTCAATGGAATTATCACATATTTCTACTGAATTATCAGTTCCATTCTTTAAGATTTCCACTTCACTAACTCCTATGGAATATTCCCCAACATAGTCATCGTCTTCTGGTTCAGCATCATTTTCAAAAACACCAGATGTTGACATACATTTCACTTTCAAACCGTTACTCCACTGAATTATAATCGGATCGCCTTCATAATAATCATCTATGACATATAACATCTTCATATACTCTTGCTCGTTCATAATATCATCTCCTATAATATTTATCGTTTAAACCCTCTTGGAGCTACTGGAACTATATGGGCAGTACCTTTGCTATCATAGTGAATTGTAGCTCGTGTTGTATCATAATATTTCCCAGATTTCGTGTCATAAAATTTACCTACAACTCTGCCATAATCAACTACTTCCTTATTGCCGTAATTTGTCCCTTTCCCAGATCCTTCTCGCAGCAGTTTATTTGGATTCTCTGTCAAGATACTTGGATTTTTTCCGTTAGCCTTTTGCTGATTATAATTATTCGTACCTACAATATGTTTATCTTGCCTTGCTTTGTGAATTGTTGTATTGGACACTTTCCTTTTGTATTGCCAAAATTGTAGCCTGCTTTCTTTATCTTTAAAAGCAGGCCACATTTGAAGCGCATGATAGTCTAATTTATTTTCTTTCCATCTGCCAATATCTCATTGGGAAAATTATGATAATCAATCAAAAAACCATTGTCCCCTGTAATATACACCGGGGGATTACCACTAACAGAAATTACAGTAAATGCAAATGATGTAAATTCTTCATAACCCTCCTCTTCCATTTCAAGATCATTATCATCGTCAAAACAAGTATCAAATTTTGCAACCACACAATTTTCCTCATCCCATTTTAATATAAGTTCATCCTTTTGATGAAGCTTTATATTGGTATAAAATGCATGAATAATATTTTCCTCTTTATCGCTAAAATACATATTAAGCTCCATCTTTATTCTTCAGGTGAGTAGGTAATATGTGCACCGTTTTTTGAGTAATGATTTAATCTTTTTATACAGCCGTGTGTATCAATTACAACTCACTTATTCCGATGTTTCCCAAAGCACGGTGCCGTCCTCTAACATGATTTTTTGCGGCATGCATTTTAATGATATTTCGATACATTGATTATAGATCAGTACACTTTCATCTACACCAGGTTCGATTACTTCTACATCACCAACAGCAGCCGCATATTCGCCGATATAATCTTCATCTCCCGGTTCCGTGTCAGTTTCATATTCGCCGGTAATTGAAGAACAGCGTATCAGTAAGCCGTTATCCCATCGAATTATCATTTTTTCTTCATTATCAAATCCATAGTTCAAAGCATCCATTAACTCAAAATATTTTTTATGATTCATGTTCCATTCCCTCCTAATTTATTTAAATCCTTTTGGCCTTGCCGGAACGATGTGTGCATTGCCTCTGCTGTCATAGTGAATAATGCCTCTGGTTGTATTATAATATTTTCCGGTTTCTCTGGAATAGTATTTTCCAATTACTCGACCAAAATCTACAGTTTCTTTAGTAGAATTTGCCATTCTTCCTTTACCTGCCCCTTCTTTTAATAATTCACTTGGGTTTTCTGTTAGAATACTTGGATTTTTTCCGTTTGCTTTTTGCTGATTATAATTATTCGTACCTACAATATGTTTATCTTGCCTTCCTTTGTGAATTGTTGCATTGGAACGCTTTCCTTTTGTATTGCCAAAATTGCCGCCTGCACCTGTTCCCATTAAGCGCTCACCGCCTTTTTATGAGCGATTGCACACTCGCTGTCAAATTGGATGATGCGTATGCCCATTTCTTTATACTTTCCGAACATACGGTCAGGTGCCGCCCCATACACGAGAATCGTTTGGGGCTGCAACTGTTTCACCATTTCGGCAAGTCCTTGTTCAAAATAGGCTCTGTCTGTTAATCTTTTTATACAGCCATGTGTGCCGATGGCAACGGTACTGTACTTTTCAACGCCGTCAAAGCAAAAGCTATACGAGCGTTCATCCGCAAAGCGAACATTGGGAATGACTTCAACACCCTCGTTTTGCAGCCATACGCCGATTGCCTTCCCTTGATATGTTGACCATTTTTGCATGACAAGCGGCATATTCCGATACAGGCTGAAATCCGGAGTGATCACACCTTTAAATTTCTTTAAAATTTGTAAATACTTTCGGGGCTGATTCCACAATCGCACAAAGGCCGTGTCGTGTTCATAAAACACGACCCATTGGTCATAATCGGCAGCACAAACCGCTTTTGAAAAAGGTATCACTCTTTCGGGAATCAAGCGACTCGTTTTGATGCACGGGATTTCTTCGACTCCTGCATAATCGGCTTTTTCTACTAAAAAAGCGTGAAAAACATCTGTCGGCGCTTTTTTAGCGCACTTTTCTAAGGACATAGTATATGCCCTCCTTTCATTGAAATATTTTTGGAAATTTTAAAATTTCCATTGATTCTTTCTCCGAAAGGTGCTATACTAACTTTGCTACAAGTACGAATAGCAATATTCGGAGAGGTACCTTATAAGTTGTTCCAGCAACTTATAAGGTGCTTTTTATTATACGTAACACAAGCAATGACACCACCGTCCTTATTTTTGATTTCAATATTTAAACCGCTTTTGTGCTGCGGCTTTTGACACGCCGTATTGTTCCATCAGCTGTTTTTCGGATAAACCCTTTGTTGCCTCATACGGCATCATGACTTCACCAGCAAGCGCCATTACGATCCATTCAAGGCTTTTATAGCAAGGTGTATCCTTGGTCAATCTTCTTGAAAAAATCGGTTTGAACCCAAGCTTATCCGCAAATGAATGCATAATCTCGTGCATTATGTGCATACGATGTCCGCCGGTCTTTCGTTCATAAGCGCCTTGATATACAGTGTCTTTTATTTGAATCACATATTCGTCATCTTCCTTTATGCACTGTGCCGCAACATTTCCCGGCAGCGAATCGCCATATACAATCTCATAGCGGACATCCTGAAATCCCTCTAAATCAGGCAATCGGTCTAATAGAGCAACGGGATCTATCGGTTCAGAAAAATCAAAACCACATATAGAACGAAAAAGCTTTGCAAACAGGCGCAAGTTTTGACGGTTTGTAGGCTTAGTCTCGTAATCCATCAATCATCCTCCTTGTTAAGAAGATCAATGATAGCTGCTGCCGTATCCTCATCAAGTTTCTCGAAGGAACGCTGGAATTGTACAGCCAATCTTCGCTGCGTGTTATTGGCTGACGCCAAATTGATTTTTACCTGCGTTTTTGAATGTTCAATAGCCTCCCGAAGTTCAACTTGCTCTTCACTATTTAAATTATAATGCTCAATTAAAATCGAAACCCATTCTTCCGGCACATTCCTTTTTCCGCTTTCCACGGTAGAAACAAAAGGCAGCTTTACATCTAACAGCTTTGCGGTATCTCCCATAACTTCATGATTTTTAATGCGCTGTATTCTCATAAATTCTCCAAATTTCGTATATCCCATAATGCTGCTCCTTTCATATCATAAAATGATTATAACATCAGTTTTTCAAATTGTCAATAACAAAATTAATCTTTTTTTGATTAATAAATGGAAATATCATCCATATCTTGACCACCGGCCTTGCCGGCACTTTTGTACTACAAAAGCCCGCTGCCGAAGGCAACGGGCTTAGTTATTTATCGTTTGCTGCAGTCGCTGACAGTCATCCACAGAATTTTCGTGCATTTCGTGGTGTAAGTTTTGCGTAAATTGGTGTAACTTATGGTGTAAACATCCTCTGTTTCGTTCTACCAGGGACTATACAGATAAATTTAGAGACTATTCCGTCCAAAGGCTTTATCGTGGGGAACAGCATCATAACAAGACGATCTACTCCGTTCTCACTTATTATAATACAGTATATATAGTCTTTCAAATATAAATTATCAAGTGCTATAACTTGTTGTCAAAAAAGCGGAGCGGCTTATCGCCGCTCCGTTGCCATGTTTATTCATTAATTACACTAATTACACTTTTCTTTTTTGCCGTAAATCAAAATCATGGCCATTCCGCTGCAAGATAGAAGCAACAGAATGATCCAAAGTGTCAGATTACTGTTATTACCGGTTTCAGGAGTAGTTGTTATGTCAACCGGACTGCCAGTGGCTGCAATTATCGTATCTGTCTCGGTAATCTCGTCGGTCAGTTCTTCATCCGAAAAGTACTTGCCGCAATCGGCGCAGTACCAGTGCTCTATGCTGCCGGCTTCGCTACAGGTCGCCGCTTTCGCTTCGCTCTTATTCACATGCTGATGACCAGTGGCTGCAATTATCGTATCTGTCTCGGTAATCTCGTCGGTCAGCCCCTCATCCGAAAAATACTTGCCGCAATCGGCGCAGTACCAGTGCCCTATATTACCAGCTTCGCTACAGGTCGCCGCTTTCGCTTCGTTCTTATTCACATGCTGATGACCAGTGGCTGCAATTATCGTATCTGTCTCGGTAATCTCGTCGGTCA
>JAAVYP010000043.1 GCA_022791195.1 Clostridiales bacterium
ATCGTAAACTTTTGGTTTTTATAAATCTTGGTACGAGTCACTCGCTCAATTTCTAACAAATTTTTGCTCGTTTTGAGGCATAGGCGAATTGCTCTTCGGGCAATTCGCGTGGCATGGTTTTGATCAAACTTTTGCGCAAAAGTTTGCGGGGTGCAGGGGTTAGTACCCCTGCAAAGAAAAAAGTATATAATTAAATGATATCTTATCAAGTATGCCGCAGGGCCAAACCCGCAGAAGAAAAAGAAGGATCTATTCATAAATGATATTTGTTGATCGTGGGAGTGTGAGGGTGAAACCCTCACAAAAAAGAAAATATATAATAGTGGAGATAATTATATTTTTCAAAGGTGCAGGGGTTGCTTCCCCTGCAAAAAAACAGGGAGCCATGCCCCCTGTTTTTCTTTAAGACTAAGCCGTTAGGCTTATCTTATATATTCATAATCACCGGCAAAATCATCGGACGACGCTTGGTTTTCTGATAAATGCATTTGGACAGCTCATCCCGCACAGCATTTTTCATCTGATTCCACTCGACCTTGCCCCTGGTCAAGCATTTGTCAATCTCTTCGGCCGAAATAGCGCGCAGCTCTTCCATCAGCTCCTCGTTTTCACGTACATAGACAAATCCGCGCGACACCACATCCGGTCCCGATGCAATCTGATACGTGTTCGTGTCCACCGTGGCCACCACGACAATCAGTCCGTCCTCGGACAAATGCTTGCGGTCTCTTAGCACGATGTTGCCTACGTCTCCGACGCCTAAGCCGTCTACCAGCACCTTGCCGGCCTGCTCAGCGCCGTTAAAGCGAATGCCCTTGCCGTCAATTTCAAGCACTTTGCCGATATCCGAAACAAACACATGGTTGGCCGGCATGCCCATGCTGCACGCCAGTTCCTTGTGCGCATACAGATGCTTGTATTCACCGTGCACCGGCATAAAATACCGCGGACGAACCAAGGCGTGCATCAGCTTGAGCTCCTCTGCACAGGCGTGCCCCGACACGTGAACCGACACCGACTGGTCACGGAAAACGGCGATGCCCTTGCGGCACAGCTCGTTAATAATATTATCCACTAATTTTTCGTTGCCCGGTATGGCATGGGCCGAAATCACCACCAGGTCATTCACGCCCAGCTGCACCCGGTCGTGCTCTGCATACGCCATACGGTAAAGAGCCGACATAGGCTCGCCCTGCGAACCGGTCGAAATAATGGTCAGCTTTTCGGGCGGATATTTCTTCATTTCGGTGATGTCGATAATCGTGCCCTTGGGCACTTTCATGTAGCCAAGCTCCATGGCCGCCGATACGATGTTCAGCATGCTGCGTCCGGTCACGGCCACCTTCCTCCCGTACTGCGCCGAAGCGTCAATAATCTGCTGTACTCTATGTACATTGGAGGAGAAGGTCGCAATCACGATGCGCTTATCCTTGTGCCGCATGAAGATATTGTCCAGGCTCTTGCCCACATTTTTTTCAGAAGGAGAGTACCCCTCCCGCTCCGCATTTGTGGATTCGCACATGAGCAGCAGCACGCCTTTTTTACCGATCGCCCCCAGCCGGCTAAGATCGGTCACCTCGCCGTCTACCGGCGTATAGTCCACCTTAAAGTCGCCCGAGTGAACCAGCACGCCAAGCGGGGTTGTGATAGCCAGCGCGCACGCGTCTGCAATCGAGTGATTCACATGGATAAACTCCACTTTAAACGAGCCGCTTTCCACCACGTCCCCCGCCTTGACGCAAACCAGCTCAGGCTGTATCTCGTACTTGTGCTCGGTCAGCTTGTTGGCCAATATGCCCAGGGTCAGCTTGGTGCCGTATACCGGCACATGCAGCTCCTTTAACACAAAGGGCAGCGCGCCGATGTGGTCTTCATGCCCGTGGGTCAAAAAGATGCCCTTTATTTTGTCTTGCTTGTTCACCAAATAGGACACATCGGGAATGACAAGGTCAATGCCCAGCATGTCGTCATCCGGAAAGCCCAGTCCGCAGTCTACCACGATGATTTCATCATTGTATTCAATCACCGTCATGTTCTTGCCGATTTCAGAAAGCCCGCCCAATGGAATGATGCGGATTTTCCCGTTTATTTTCTTTTTTCTTGCCATATTTTTCCTTTCTAACAATAAAAGAGCGCAAAACACCTGTCTTACCCTTTTTTGGCAGCGCATTTCTCTTGGCGCAAAAAAAGGATAAGCCCTTCACGCTTACGTTTCTTTGTAACCGGCGTTCCTATAGAATGTCAGGCGTACAACATTCCTCTCGCACGGTTTTTATTATACGAACAGCTCAAGTATCTCAATTATAACAGAACCAAGCCAAAAAGTCAATGTACCGCCCAAAAGACCGCAAAAGCGAGCAGCAACGCCCCGCCGGCAATCCCGGCTATGAGACGCAGCCGAAGCATGCGGTCGATCCTTTTCTTGGCGCGCTCTTTGGCAAAATAACCGCCGATGAGGCCTTCGCTCACAATCTGATTGGCGGCGGCCGCCATGTCGAGCGGTTCCTCTTTCTTTTTTTGCTCCTTTTTCCCGTTTTTGTCTTTAAGTATAAAATAGACTTCTTCAAACAGATCAGACCCCGTGCCTGTCCATCGGATGATTTTTCGCTGTTTATCCTTCATGGCTGTTATGCCCCTTTCGCTTTGTCAGATGATCTCTCACAGCGAGTATCTGGCCGATAAAAATGATTTTATTCATTGCAATTATGCAAGATTTATGATACACTTTAATAAATGTACAAAATAAGACGGAATCATTACCGAATGTCTCTATTTCGAGCCAATCATTTCCTCTGTCTTATCAAGTTTGAATGCTGCCAATAAGCAGCGGAATGGAGCATAGCATGAATTTTGAACTCCTCGCCTTTGTCTTTTACTTTCTCGTTGTTCTTGCCATCGGCCTTTACTTCTTTTGGCGGAGCAAAGGCGCCGGTGAAAAGGATTATTTCCTCGGCGGCCGCCGCATGGGGCCGTGGGTTACGGCTTTGTCAGCCCAGGCCTCGGACATGTCCGCCTGGCTGCTCATGGGTCTGCCGGGCAGCATCCTCGCGTTTGGCTTTGGTCAAATGTGGGTCGGCATCGGCCTTGCACTTGGCACCGCCGCCAACTGGATCTTTGTGGCTGCCAGACTTCGCCGGTTCTCCCAGGCGGCTGATGATTCCATCACCTTGCCGCAGTATCTTTCCAATCGCTTTGCCACCCAAAACCGGGTGCTGCAAATCATTTGCGCCGTTATTTTCTTAGTCTGCTTCACCATTTACGTGGCGTCCAGCTTTGTGGCCGGGTCAACCGTATTCACCACCCTGTTCCCCAGCTTGTCCGGCCAGTGGACCATGGCCATTTTCGCGGCCATCATCATTGCCTATACCTTCCTTGGCGGCTTTAAAGCCGTTTGCTGGACTGATTTCTTTCAGGGGCTGTTAATGTTGGCGGCGCTGCTGGCTGTTCCGATTGTGATTCTGGTCACACAAAACCTTGATTTTTCGCTGCTTTCGACGGTGTACACAAACGCCGCCGACGGCACGGTATATACCTTTGGCTCCAACCTGTTCGGCGCCGATCCCAGAGAGATTATTTCGGGTCTCGCCTGGGGTCTTGGCTATTTCGGCATGCCGCATATTTTAGTCCGTTTTATGTCCATTGAGAAACCCTCTATGGTGAAAAAGAGCGCGACGGTAGCGATTATCTGGGTGGTTTTAGCCTTGTTTGCGACCAGCCTGATTGCTTACTTTGGCCGCATACTGGTGGCCGAAGAGCTGCTGCCCCTCGGCATGCAGGAGAGCGTCTTTATCGTGCTGGCCCGCAAGCTGTTCCCGCCGGTGATTGCCGGCCTGCTCATGGCCGCGATTATCGCCGCTTCCATGTCCACGGCTGACTCGCAGTTGCTGGTTGCCTCCAGCTCTTTCACCTCGGACATTTACAAGCCCTTTATCCGCAAAAACGCATCGGAAAAAGAAGTGCTGTGGGTAGGGCGCGGCGTGGTGCTGTGCGTGGCAGTCATTGCTTACTTTATCGCCTCGAACAAAGGCGCCGGCGCGCAGGCCATCATGGACATGGTGGGCAACGCATGGGGCGGATTCGGCTCGGCCTTCGGCCCGGTTGTCATTCTCTCGCTTTTCTGGCGGCGCTTTACCTACAAAGGCGCGATTGCCGGCGTCATCGGCGGCGCGCTGACCGACGTGCTGTGGTATCTGTTTTTAACCAAGCCGACCGGCATTTACGAGCTGCTGCCCGGCTTCGCGGCAGGTCTTGTCTGCGCGGTGATTGTCACCCTGATTGACAAGGCGCCCTCTAAAGAGGCCACTGCGATTTTTGACAAAGCTACAGCTAATACCTCCACTGGTGGGGATGAATAAATAAAGTGAAAAATAAAAAACCAGCGGGTGTTTCCGCTGGTTTTTTTGTGTATTCATAAATATATCTGCTGAATCTTAACATGTGAAGAGTTGTAAGAACAAACCCTACTACCCTTTTAAAATAGAATTATCTCCACTATTATATATTTTCTTCTTTTTCTGTGAGGGTTTCACCCCCACGCCCCCATAAACTTTTAGGAAAAAGTTTAACAAAACCCGGCGAGGCGTAATTGACCCTACGGTCAATTCGCCTATGCCTCAAAACGAGCAAAAATTTGTTAGAAATTGAGCGAGTGACTCGTACCAAGATTTATAAAAACCAAAAGTTTACGATTCTGATTTCGACAAGGGACTAAGGCAAAGCGAACGGAAAGGTTTTCGTAGACCTATTCGCTTATTTCATTAAATGTCCCTTGGTGCCAAAGGGAGTATTTTCTTTGTTTTTTAGTTGTACCGTTCTGGTGGGTCTCTGGCTTTGCTTTAAACAAATTTCAGCACACGCTGAGGCATAGATAAATTGACTGTATAGTCAATTTATCTCGCCGGGTTTTGCCACGCTTTTTCCTAAAAGCGTGTGGGGGTGTGGGGGCGAAGCCCTCGCAGAAAGAAAAAAGTATATAATCTAAATGATATCTCTAAACAGAAAAAATGATATAGAAAGACCCCCGTGTAAGACGGGGGTTTTAATTATTGATAATACTATCTGGGAACACAGACGCGTTGATCAATTTGGCTGGCTCAATATTAAGAGCATCGGCAATATCAAAGAACACTTCTAACGAAAAACCGGTTGCAAGCCCCGGTGCTTCTATTGAACTGACTAAAGATCGGCTTATATGAGCCTTTTCAGCTAACTTCTCTTGCGAAAGACCTCTTAGCTTTCTAAGAGACGCAATCGCAATGCCCAGTTGTATAAACCTGTCTTGATTTTTAAACGAAACCACTTTACTCATAGTAAATTACCCTTTGAAACTTAAATACATTTTTATTATATATTTTTCGGCCTTTTTTAGCTGTATTTATCAGAAAGCGATTGACTAAAATTGTAAGCAATGGTATAATTTGTTATGAGTTTGTTTGTTTTTGTAATAACATTAGTTGTTAAATATATTATCTGAAAAGACAGAAGCCTTTATCAAATCAGCAGGGTCGATGGTGAGTGCATCGGCAATATTAAAGAAGATTTCCAATGAAAAACCTGTTGCCATACCCGGTGCTTCTATCGAACTGACTAAAGATCGGCTTATATGAGCCTTTTCAGCTAACTTCTCTTGCGAAAGACCTCTTAACTTTCTAAGAGAAGCGATAGCAATACCTAATTGTATGAACCGATCTCTGTTTTTAAATGATACTTCTTTACTCATAATCGCAAATTTTCCTTAATTTTTACTATATAAATAAATTATACTTTTATTTCGGTTTTTATTCAGCACACAAACATGAGCAAAAGAGTGTATTTGTGAGCAAAAATAATTTTAAAAAAGCTAATGAGTAATTTAGAAAACATTTTGTTAATGTGTTTTATTTTAAAGGGTACATGTATCTATACATGCAAGAAAGGAAACCATCATGCAAACAACCACAAAAACCGTAGACGAAATGGGCCGCGTCGTGCTGCCCGCGCACATGCGCGCTGCCTTGGACTTAGGCATCGGCGTGCTGGTGCAGATCACCATGAAAGAAGATGAAATCATCATCAAAAAACAAAAAGCCGCCTGCACTTTCTGCGGGCGGGAGGACAGCCTGACCCAACATAACGGCAAGTGCGTCTGCGCCCACTGTCGGCAAATCTTAGCAAATCAAAAGGAGACTGAATCATGTTTCAATTAACAAGCGAACTTTGTTTCGCTATCGCGGGCGCGGAAATCCGCGTGCCGAAGGATTACTATCTGCACGGTGACTCGGCCGAAGCGGCCGAGAACACCCTGACGTTTACCACGCCGGACAAGCGCTACCAAGTGACCTACAAGGTGCACACCAACAGCAAGGGAACCGAGCAATCCCTCATCGACATCCAGATGGGTATATACAACACCTGGAACCCCATCAGCGCCATCATAGTTGGCGGACTCACCGGCCACTGCGCGACCTATGGCAATGACAACGAGCAGTACTTTGAAGCAAGACTGTTGTTTGAAGAGGGCGAGACAGGCTGTGCTGAATTAGAAGTCACCGTTTGCACCCGTCAAGGCGACATGGGGCAAATCAAAACGTCCCCCGCGTTTAAAAATCTATTATCCGGCATTCATAAAGTGTAACTCTTTGAAAAGTCCCCTGACGGTCAGCATGGCCGCAGGGGACTTTATATATTGAAGTAAATTGAACTTTATGCTATAATAGAAGCAAACCTACGGTTGGCGTCTAAAGTTTATCTTTTCGCTTTGCCAAGCGAAATTGTGGCTTTGCCACAAGCGATAAACTTTTGGTTTGCTAAAACTTTGCAATATCGCGAAGCAAACCTACGGTTGGCTTCGAAAGTTTAACTGAACGTGCACATGCACGTTCTGCCGGTAAAACCGGCACCGTTAAACTTACAGTTGGCCAAAATTTTATAGTATAATGAAGCAAACCTACGGTTGGCTTCGAAAGTTTATCTTTTCGCTTAACCAAGCGAAATTTTGGCAGGGCCAAAACCGCTAAACTGTTAGTTTGTTGGTTTGTTTGTGCTATCATAGGAGCAAATCGTAGAATTTGCTTCTATTTATAGCATCATTTGCCGGCGGGGCCGGCACCGCATAGATCCCTTTGAAAAATGCTCGTAAGAGGAGATGAAAATTATGCCGGCACAGTCAAGAAGAACACCCCCGGCCAAACGGCCGCAGAACCGCAGGCCGCAAAACAACCGCAGAGTGCAAACCCGCCGCCGAAGGGCGCGTCCGATTTATTTGAGACTTGGCTTTTGGATTGCCGTTTGCGTGCTCATTTTGCTGATTGTGCTTATCACAAAAGGGCTGGATCGGCAGCGCATTGATTCCAGTACCGGCGATGTGGATTTCACTTTGCCGGGGGGCGGTACGAACCCGACCGGCGGGGGGACTTCGGGCGGAGCGGCGCTCGATCCCTCATCGGTGCAGCCTTCGTCGGCCGCGCCAAACGGGGGCGGACAAGCGGTCACGCAGCCTTCGTCAGCCGGCAGCAAGGCAACAACGCCGTCAGCTTCGTCGGGCGGACAGGCGGCGGATTCGGTTTTGTCCGGCTATATCGAAACGAGGAATGTTTCGGCCGGCAATTATAAAATCGGTGTAGACATCCCGGCGGGGACGGTGGACATTACCGCCGTTTCGGGTCACGGCAGCTTGGCGTCGTCGGATGGCTTGCTTGCTGTATCCGACTTCAGCGGCAGCGACAGGGCCAAGAAAAACGGAGTTGTTTTAACAGACGGTGCTTATTTGACCGTTTCAGGCAGCCTGAAGCTTGAGGTTCAATATACGACCGCGCCGCAGTTAAATGAGGATGGCGAAAAAGGCAACGCGGTTTATACCCTGGCCGGCGGCTTGTCGTCCGACTTTGCCATCGGCAAGGATTTGCCGGCCGGCATTTACAACATTGCCGTGCTTTCGGGCTATGGCGAGGTGGTAACCTCGGATGCGGCCAGCGGCACGGGCATCAGCGGTATGATGGGCCTTGCCGACGGGGGCGGCAACTATCAGCAAAGCGCGGGCGGCATTGTGTTAAACGATGGCGTGACCATGACGGTGCGCAACTGCACCATCACCCTCACAAAAGTGGGATAAATGAATCAAACGGGAAAGGGAGAAGAAAATGACAGAAATTATACAAAACGGGGTGTTTTTAGAGAACGGAAAACTGGTAAACGAGGGGGCGTGTCCGGCCGAAGAAGCCAGAAAAAACACCATGGCGTACCGGATTTTGCAGGCGCACAATACCTCGGGTAGAGAGGATAAATTAAAAATCAAGTTTGATGCGATGGCGTCGCACGACATTACCTATGTGGGCATTATTCAAACGGCAAGAGCCAGCGGCCTTCGCGAGTTTCCGCTGCCGTATGTGCTGACCAACTGCCACAACAGCTTGTGCGCGGTGGGCGGAACCATCAACGAGGATGACCATGTGTTTGGCCTTTCGGCGGCTAAAAAATACGGCGGCATTTATGTGCCGGCGCACCAGGCGGTCATTCATTCTTTTATGCGGGAAACCATGACCGGCTGCGGCCGCATGATTTTAGGCTCCGACAGCCACACACGCTATGGGGCACTCGGCACCATGGCCATTGGCGAGGGCGGCCCCGAGCTTGTCAAACAGCTTCTTAATCGAACCTATGATATCGATTTGCCCCAGGTGATTGCCGTCTATCTGACCGGCAAGCCGAACCCGGGCGTAGGCCCGCAGGACGTGGCCCTTGCGCTGATCGGCGCTACATTTGCTTCGGGCTTTGTGAAAAACAAGGTGCTGGAGTTTGTGGGCGACGGCATCGCGGCGCTGCCGATTGAATACCGGAACGGCATTGACGTCATGACAACCGAAACCACCTGCCTTAGCTCTATTTGGCAGACTGACGAGGTGACAAAAGCGTATTATCAGAACCACGGCCGGGAACAGGACTTCGCGCCCCTGTCTGTCGAGGGCACGGCCTACTACGACGGCGCGGTGGTCATCGACCTTAGCAAGGTGAAACCCATGATCGCACTGCCTTTCCACCCGAGCAACGTGTATACCATCAAGGAATTAAACGAGAACGCCGCCGATATTCTGCGCGAAGTGGAAAAGAAAGCGGCTGAACAGTTGGATAACAAGAGCCTGCGGCTGGGACTGACCGATAAGCTGACAAAAGACGGCAAAATTCAGGTGGAACAAGGGGTCATCGCGGGCTGCGCGGGCGGCATTTATGACAACTTAGTGGCGGCGGCCGATATTCTGCGGGGCAAGAGCATTGGCAACGGCGCGTTCGCCTTGTCGGTGTATCCGGCATCGGCGCCGGTGGCCATGGAGCTTATGCGCAACGGCACGGCGGCCGATCTGATGGCGGCGGGCGCTACCATGCGGACAGCCTTTTGCGGACCTTGCTTCGGGGCCGGGGACGTGCCGGCCAACGGCGGCCTTTCCATACGTCATTCGACCCGTAATTTCCCCAACCGAGAGGGAAGCAAGCCGGCAAGCGGCCAGATTGCATCGGTGGCGCTGATGGACGCCCGTTCCATTGCGGCAACCGCGGCGAACGGCGGCGTTTTAACGGCGGCCGACGAGATTGAGGTGACCTATACCAATAAACCCTACCATTATGATCATACGGTTTACGAAAACAGAGTGTACCGGGGCTTCGGCAAGGCGCAGCCTGAGGCGGCCTTGCAGTTTGGCCCGAATATTGCCGACTGGCCCGAGATGATTCCTTTGGCGGATAACCTGCTCTTAAAGGTAGTCGCTGAAATTCACGACCCGGTGACCACCACTGACGAGTTGATTCCTTCGGGCGAGACCTCTTCATACCGGTCGAACCCCATGAAATTAGCTGAATTCACCTTGTCGCGCAAGGTGCCTGCCTATGTAGAGCGAGCCAAAGAGGTGTACGCATGGGAGCAGGCGCGCCGTGCGGGACAGACGACGGACGAGCTTGGCGCGGTCTATGCGCAGATTCAGACGCTTGGTGATGTCAATCCGCTGGAGGTGCAAATCGGCAGCGTGATTTATGCGAACAAGCCGGGCGATGGTTCGGCGCGCGAGCAGGCGGCCTCCTGCCAGCGTGTTTTAGGCGGCAGTGCGAACATCGCCCGGGAGTATGCGACCAAGCGCTATCGGAGCAACCTGATCAACTGGGGCATGCTGCCGTTTTTGATCGAAGAAGACCTTGCCTTTGGCGACGGTGATTATTTGTATGTGCCGGGCGTGCGGGAAGCGATGGTTAAGAAAAGCGGAGTCTTTAAAGCCTATGTTGTCAAAGCAGACGGCTGTGTCCCGATTACGCTAAAAATGGATGAGTTGACCGATGATGAGCGGGATATTATTTTGGCGGGCTGTTTGATCAACTACTATCGCTCTAACCAATAAATGGATGAAACGGAAAGAAACATGTTACGTGTAGAACTTCTTACTTATACGCCGGACGCCGAAAAGGTGGTGGCGGCGGCGGCGAAGCTGTGTTATGCCAAAAGCGATATCCAAACCCTGATGGACGGGCTGACGCCTGAAAAAACCGATAGCTTTTTGGCGCTTCTTTCTTCGCTGGGGCACGAAAGTCCGGTCGAACATGCGTCATATACCTTTGGCGTTGACGGCGTTTCCCGCGCCCTGTTGGCCCAGCTGACCAGACACCGCATTGCCTCGTTTTCGGTGCAGAGCCAGCGGTATGTGGACAAAAGCCATTTTTCGTATGTGGTGCCGCCTGAAATTGAGGCGATTCCCGAAGCCAAGGCTGAATTTATAAGGGCGATGGAAGAAGATGCGGCGCACTATGAGAAACTGAAGCAAACCTTGCAGGCGGCACATGTCCGGCGGCTGACCGAACAGGGCGTGGACGCGAAAGAGGCGGAAAAGACGGCCGAAAAAATGGCGAATGAGGATGCGCGGTTTGTCTTGCCGAATGCCTGCGAGACGCGGCTGATTATGACCATGAACGTCCGTTCGCTGTATCATTTCTTCAATCTGCGCTGCTGTATGCGCGCGCAGTGGGAGATTCGCGAGCTGGCCTGGCTGATGCTGGCTGAGGTCAAGCGGGTCAGTCCGGCGCTGTTCCGTACAGCGGGGCCTTCCTGCGTCGGCGGGGCGTGTCCCGAGGGGCGGATGTCCTGCGGGCGGATGGCTGAAATGCGGGCACGCGCCGAGGCGCTTGGCCAAACGGACGAGACAATCTGAAAAAGACTTTCGCTCCGGTGTTGGTCGGGGCGCTCTGGGTTGGATCAGTTTTTGAGCGCGGTTTTCGCTCTATGGTAAAAAACAAGAAGAAATCAAATCGCGGCAAGGTGTTATGCCTTGCCGTGTCTGCTTTTTAGAGGGCTATACCCGTA
The DNA here is from genome assembly GCA_022791195.1 of Clostridiales bacterium. Lineage (GTDB taxonomy): Bacteria > Bacillota > Clostridia > Oscillospirales > CAG-272 > CAKSEI01. The sequence goes on from JAAVYP010000043.1 coordinate 11,315, forward strand.
GGAGAAAATGCTTGTCTTGTTCGTGTTTAGTGAGGCAGTTTGTGCACTTTGTACAACTGTAAAATATTTTGATGAAAATTTGTGCAAATGCGACAAAAAACAAGTTATGAACAAATTGCGAAAGAAAATCTGATATAGTTAAAAATATAACAAAGTTAATAAAAATGGCGCGATTCTATTTAAATTACACAAAATACATCGCCCGATTCATGCACAATCACTAAATATGGGATTTGTAAAAAAGGAAAGATTTGCGTCGAACGGCTGTGTTTTGGAAGAGGTTCGATACCCAAAAATGAACATTGTCAAAAAGTAAACGAAAAAACCGCTTTTCCTTTGCGGGTAAAGGGGTGCCCTGCGTTTTTTTGTTGACAGAGCCGGCGAAAATGTGCTATAATTTGTATGCAAGTGAATACGGTGACGTAAGACGGTTGTTTGGAAAAACTCCAAACAGCGTCTTTTTGCGCGTTGTGCGCAAAAACAGACCCGATACGATTTAAAACTCTTTCGGTAGGAGGAAAACAATAATGAAAAAAACGCATGGAGTAAGACTGATAGCTATGTTGTTGGCTGTGGTGACCATGCTGGCTGGCTTTTCGTTTGTGGTATCTGCAGATGAAGCCGGGCAGGGCGACATCGAGAATGTAGCTGATCTTACGGAACTGCTGGCGGCGATCAAATATTCTTCGTATTTGATCAAGCATCAGGATGCGCCGAGCGCCGACCAAACGGTGACGATTGATGCGACGGCCTTTTCGGCAGAAAATACAACGGCCGCCATTGGCAGCGGAGAAGAACAGGTCCGCGTTGTTAAGTATGCTGATATGGACGGAAAGGGCAATTTTATAGCCGGCACTGAAAAAGAGGGCGTTTATTGCCCTGCGAATGGTGCTGTCGGCTGGCAGATAAACGTGCCTAAGTCGGGAATGTATTCAATTTCGATTGAGTATTATCCGGTGGAGGGTAAGTCCTCTTCTATTGAACGTACTCTGTATATAGACGGCTCGGTTCCTTTTTACGAAGCGCGTTTTCTGACCTGCACAAAGGTGTGGTCTGACGAGTACAGTGATGAACATGACGGCACCAGAGAGAATCCTTTTAAAAAGGATATCAATGGAAATGAAATTAAACCGGGTAAGATGCAGACGCCCCAGTGGCGGAATTATGATTTTATCGATTCGACTGGTTTCTATACAGATCCCTTCCAATTTTATATAGAAGAGGGTTCTCATGTGCTTCAGTTAGAGGCAAGAAAAGAAGCGTTGGCGATTAAATCGATCACGCTGCAACCGGTGCAAACAGTTAGCTCTTATGAGGACTATCTGAAGCAGTACGGCGATAGCGACCGTGTCTCGGCAGACGCCATTGCGTCGGCACAGCCGGACGGCGAAAAAGTGATTAAAATTGAGGGTGAGTTGCTGAATCAGACTTCAGATATGTCGATTTACCCGAAATATGATAAAAGCAGCGCGATCAGCAGTCCGCAGAGTTCTTCTAAAATTGTTTTGAACTCGGTCGGCGGCGAGCAGCAATGGACGACCGTGGGTCAGTGGGCCAGCTGGAAAGTCACGGTGCCGAAAGCGGGACTCTATAAAATTTCGCTGCGGTTTAAACAGGGTTCGAGCAGTGGTCTTTTCTCCTCTCGCCAGATAAAAATAAATGGAAAGATTCCGTTTGACGAGGCTAAGTATTTGCAGTTCGCGGCGGGTGATTCGTGGCAGTCGGCCTATTTAAACGATGGATCGGATGAGCATGCTGACGGCTTCCTCTTCTATTTAGAGGAAGGAGAGAACACCATCGAGATGGAAGCGGTGTTCGGCAACATGGCTGAAATTCTGGTGCGTCTGAATTCGGCGCTCAGCGTGATCAACAGTGCGTATATTGATATTTTGATGATCACCGGTACAAATCCGGATAAAGACACCGACTATAACTTCTATAAATTGATTCCGGGTTCGATTAACAATTTGGCGGCTATGTCGGATGAACTTTATGACATTGCTGACCGTCTGGCCGAGATTTCGGGTAAGAGCGAAGACACGGCAACGCTGGAAACCGTGGCACGGCTGCTTTATAAGATGGGCCACAGAGAAGATGATGTTGCCAAAAACCTGAACAACCTGAAAAATAATATTGGTACGCTTGGTACGTGGATTCAGACGGCCATGAAACAGCCCCTTGAAATTGACTATCTGCAAATTCAGGGCGCCGATGCAGGTAAAAAAGAGTTGCCTAAGGCAACAGAAAATATTTTCCAGGCCATCGGCTTTGAGCTTGCTCAGTTTGGTCTTTCCTTTACCTCTGACTTTAACACCTTGGGTGCGTTAGAGGATGTGCCGGAGGAGGAAACGGTTGTTGTTTGGACGACATCGGGCCGTGACCAGGCACAGATTATCAGAACCTTGGCTAACAATGAATTTACGCCGAATACCGGCATTAATGTCTCTTTGAAGCTGGTTGCAGCCGGTTCGCTGCTTCCCTCTATTTTGGCAGGAGTTGGCCCGGATGTTTCGATGGATACAACCAGTTCGGACGTTATCAACTGGTCGATTCGAGATGCCGTGATTGGACTCAATGATTTTGAGGGCTTTGACGAAATTGCCAGCGAATTTCCTGCGGCTGCTTTGGTGCCGCTGACCTTGTATACTGATGATATCTATGATTACGATGCGCAAGAGAACGGTCCGATTCCGGAAGACAAGGTAAAGGCCACCACGTATGCGCTGCCGCAGACGATCTCTTTCCCCATGATGTTCTATCGTGCGGATGTTCTTCATAACTTAGGTGTTTCGGTACCTAAAACATGGGACGATATTTACGCGCTTTTGCCTATTTTGCAGAATAACCAAATGCAGGCGGCTCTCCCGGTATCTTTGGCGGGCGAGAACATGTTCTTGTATCAGATGAAGGATTCAAGCGCTTCTTTCCGTGATGGCTTGTATGCAGACAACGGACGAAGAGTCAATCTGGATTCCAATGTAGCGCTTGAGGCATTTGATGAGCTTTGCTCGATGTTCACACAATACCGGCTGCCGGTTACTTATAACTTTGAAAACCGGTTTAGAACGGGTGAGATTCCGATCGGTATTGTCGATTACACTGTTTATACACAGTTAAGCGTTTTCGCACCTGAGATTAAGGGCTTGTGGGAATTTGTTCCTGTGCCTGGCTGGGAAGACGAAAACGGAAATGTCAATAATACGGCGGTTGCCACTGTAACCGGTATTATCATGCCGAGAGGCAACCGGACCGAAGAAAAAGAACGCAACGCATGGGAATTTATGAAATGGTTTGTCAGCGCGGATACGCAGTCTACCTATGCAAACGAATATTCTGCTGTGCTGGGTTCAGATACAAAGGCGAACACTGCGAATATTAAGGCGCTTGTCAATTTGCCGTGGACGGCTGATGAATATACCAGCTTGATGAATCAGCTTAATCATCTGGCTGCGGTTCCCGAGTATCCGGGCGGATATATTATCACTCGATTTGTTGAGTCTGCTTTCATGGAAGTGTATAACAACAACGCTTCGCCTGTGACCTCTATGTTAAACCGTATTACGGATATGAATAAGGAAATTTCAAGAAAACGAGAAGAGTTTGACCTTGATTTCTATGAAATTTCACACGCTTCTAACTTTACAGAAAGCGCAGAATAAGACATCGGCGGGAGGGCGCCGCCCTCCCCCCAAGAAATAAACAGAAGGAGAGATTTCAAAATGGCAAAAGAAATAGCTGTTCCCGCAGACGAGATGGCGGGAAAAGCCAATAAGCCTAAAGAAAGCAAGAAGCCGGTGTCCAGAAAAGACATGTCAAGACTGCAATGGACGTGGAAAGAAATCAAGCGGAACAAAACCGCTTATTTCTTGGTGGCACCGTTTATGCTTATATTCTTTGTATTTACGGTTGTACCCGTTTTCGTTTCCATTGGGCTTAGCTTAACCGACTTTAATATGCTGCAGGTGCCGGATTTTGTTTTCCTTGATAACTATATCACCCTGTTTTTGGATGATGATTTGTTTGTTAAGGCACTGCAGAACACGCTGATTTTCGCAGCGATTACCGGACCGGTTTCTTACATATTATCATTCGTAGTTGCTTGGTTTATTAACGAGCTGCCGCCGAAATTCAGAGCGCTGGTAACACTGGTGTTCTATGCGCCGTCTATCTCGGGCATGGTGTATACCATTTGGGCCACGATTCTTTCGGGTGACTCTTATGGTTGGGTAAATGGATTTTTGCTGAACACGGGCATTATCATGGAACCCATTCAGTTCTTTAAAAATGTTAATTATTGTATGCCTTGCTGTATTATCGTGGCCTTGTGGACCTCGCTTGGAACGGCGTTCTTATCCTTTATCGCCGGTTTGCAGGTGGTAGACCGCAGCCTTTATGAAGCCGGCGCGGTAGACGGGGTTAAAAACCGTTGGCAGGAACTTTGGTATATCACCCTGCCAGTTATGAAGAGCCAGTTGATGTTCGGTGCTATTATGGCTATTACCACTTCGTTTGGCTTCGGCGCTGTTGTGGATGCGCTGGCGGGCAACCCGTCTGTTGACTATTGCGCATGGACATTAACCCACCATTTAGCAGACTATGGTAACAGCCGTTTTGAGGTTGGTTATTCCTCGGCGATTGCCGTGGTACTGTTTGCGCTGATGTTCGGTTCAAACCTATTAGTTAATAAATTGCTTAGTAAGCTGGGACAGTGAGGAGGAGGAAATGTCTAAGAAAATTCGAATCAGAAAACATTCCGTTGTCCTCAACCGTTCTAAAGGGGGCGACTTCGGAATCGGAATTATGCTTGCAGCGATGGGCGCGTTCATGTTTTTGCCGATGCTGTATGCAATTCTTCAGTCCTTAAAGCCGCTTGACGAGCTGTGGGCGTTCCCGCCGCGGTTTTTTGTGGTCAATCCTACATTTAAGAACTATACAGATCTTTTTACATTGATGAATACCTCCTGGGTGCCTTTTTCAAGATACCTTTTCAACACGGTGTTTATCTCTGTGACAGGTACCTTTGGTAACTTGATTTTGTCTTCGATGGCGGCATATGCGCTCTCTAAGATCAAATTCCCGGGCCGGGGCTGGATGTTCCAGATGGTTGTGCTTTCGCTGATGTTTAATGCGACAGCTGCTTCGATCGCTAACTTCATTGCCATGAGCCTTCTTGGCTGGGTTGATACCTATTGGTCGATTATTGTGCCGGCATGGGGCTCAACACTGGGTCTTTACCTGATGAAGCAGTTTATGGAGACGGCCGTGGCTGACACGGTGCTTGAATCGGCCAGACTGGACGGCTGCAGCGAATTTACAACTTTCTTGAAAATCGCCATGCCAATGGTTAAACCGGCTTGGCTGACGCTGATTGTTTACTCGTTCCAGGGACTTTGGAATACAGGCGCTTCTATTTACATTTATTCAGAGGAATTCAAGACATTCAGCTATGCGATCAGCCAGATTCTATCGGGCGGTATTGTCAGAGCCGGCGCGGGCGCTGCGTCCACGGTGGTTATGATGATCGTGCCGATTGTGGTGTTTGTCATTACCCAAAGTAATATCATTGAGACGATGGCTTCGTCCGGTATGAAGGACTAAGGGGGGTAACATGAAAAGATTTATGAGTATTTTAGCCCTGTGTCTGATGATGGTGATCGTGGTGGGGCCGATTGCAAGCAATGCAGCGGCTTATTCCTCGTTTACGTATTCAATCGACGGCGAGCAGTTGCTTTCGCCCGATGGATACACACCAAGCCGGACGATTACATCTGGCTATATGGGGCTGCATGCCGATCTGAACGAACCGACCGATTTGGTGACCGATGCAGACGGCAATGTATATATTGCCGATCCGAATAATAATCGTATTATTATTTTGGATCCGTATTTCAAACTGATATACGAGCTAAAGAGTTTTGTCAACGATCAGGGGATTAACGACGCACTGAGCGGTGCGCGCGGTCTGTGTGTCACCAATGATTATATTTTTGTGGCAGACACAGGCTTGAAAAGAATATTGGTCTTTGAAAAATATAATGCCGAAACCGGAAAATGTGCTTTTGTCAATCGTTTTGAGGAACCCGAATCGGATTCCTTTGCGAAGGACAGCACCTATATGCCTATCGCTATTGCAGCCGACCGTGCCGGCCGTATGTATGTTGTGTCGGCGACAACCTATGAGGGTATTATTGCGCTGAACGCAGACGGCACATTCAGCGGTTTCGTCGGCGCGCAAAAGGGTAACTATAGCGCACTTGCTCTTTTCTGGCGTAAATTCCAGACCAAAGAGCAGCGGGAAGCCAGCGAATCCAATTTGTCGGTGGAATATAACAACATCACCATTGATGAAAGCGGATTTACCTATGCAACCACGTCTGCGATTGATCCGGATAAACAGCAGGCTGCTATCGAAAGCGGTTCCAGCGATGGAACCTATGCACCTGTAAAAAAGCTCAACACGGCGGGCGATGATATCATGCGCCGAAACGGATTTTTCCCGCCTTCGGGTGCGGTTTCGGTTACCAGTGAAAACGCCGCTGCAGAAGGACAGATTTTTGGTGCATCCACAATCGTTGACGCGGCGGTCGGACCAGAGGGCACTTGGTCGATTCTGGACCAGAAGCGAAGCATGATTTTCACCTATGATGCGGACGGTCAGTTGTTGTTTGCCTTTGGTGACAAGGGTGAGCAGCTTGGCAACTTAAAATCGCCGAACTCCATTACGTATCAGGGCGACAAGCTTTTGGCGCTTGATTCAACAATGAATTCGATTACTGTCTATACCCGAACCGAGTATGGCAATATTATGATCAATGCCTTGAAAGCCAATAATGACCGGCGCTTTGATGAGGCAACCTCTTATTGGAAAGCAATTTTACAGAGAAACAACAATTTCGATGCTGCTTATCAGGGCTTAGGCCAGGCTGCTTATCGAAGCGGAAACTGGGAATTGGCGATGGACTATTTTGGTTCCTGCCTTTCGCTTCAAGAATACTCAGATTCATTTAAAATGTGGCGTAAAGACTGGGTTGAGAAGTATGTTATTATCGTTCCCATTTTTGTTATTGTTGTTTTGTTTGCCATTGTTAAATTCTTTGGCTATGCGAACAAGGTTAACAAACGCGTGGCTACTTCGGGTGAAAAAAGAACCTTGCCGCAGGAATTGCTGTACGGTTTTCACCTCATTTTCCATCCTTTTGATGGCTTCTGGGACTTGAAGCATGAAAAGCGCGGATCTTTGCGGGCTGCGCTGATCTATCTGGCCATTACGGTGGCCGCCTTTGTGTACGCCGGTGTTGGCAAGTCTTTCTTGTTTGACCCAATAAAGACGCAAAGCAGCATTTTCATGCAGGCTGCATCGGTGATTGTGCCGGTTCTGCTGTGGGTTGTTGCAAACTGGTGTTTGACGACTCTCATGGAAGGCGAAGGCAGCTTAAAAGATATTTTCATTGCCACTTGCTATGCACTGCTGCCGCTGCCGATGCTGATGATTCCGTCGGTGCTGCTGACACATATACTTACCTTCAACGAAACCGGATTCCTTTCGTTGCTGGATGGTGTTATGTGGGTATGGATTGGTCTTTTGATTTTCTTTGGCTGCATGATTACCCACGATTATACCATCGGAAAGAACACAGTCACGTGTCTTTGCACCATCGTGGGCATGTGTGTGATTATGTTTATCGGCATTTTGTTCTCTACGCTGATGGTCAAAATGGTGACGCTGGTATCGAATATCGCTACCGAGCTTTCATACCGAATGTAGGAAGGAGGAAAGTCTATGAAAAATTATGCTAAAAAAATATCAATGCTTCTTGCACTTATCTTGACTCTTACAGGCTTTCAGGGACTTTTCAGCCTTTCTGTCTTTGCTGATGAGCCGACGGCGGCTGCTTCTGACGAGGAAGAAGAGGAAGAACTCCCCGATTACACAAAGATTCAGTTTGCGACAGGCCAGGCAAAATTAGATGATATTCGTTCTAAGTTAGCCTATGATGAAGAAGGCAACTATTTAGGCGGAAACAACCTCTTTACAAGAAGGGGCGACTATTACCTTTATGTAGACGGCTTTTCGGGCGAGGTGATCTGGCGGAATCAGAAAACCGGAGAAATGCTGTTCTCCAATCCCTATGATGTGGCTTATCCGGAAACGGCCAGAACCAACAGCGTCAAGCAGGAAATGCTTAGCCAAATTATTCTGACCTATTCGGACTCTGTATCAGAGCCTACCATGAACTCTTATCGGGATGCTTGTCAAAACCAGCAGATTTCATTAAAGTATATCACGAATGGTATACGGGTCAATTATTCGATTGGTGAAGAAGAGGCACGTAAGTTGGTGCCGCGAATGATTGAAAAATCACGTTTTGAGAGCATGATTTTGGATCTTATCCCGGAAGGACGGGACAGAGAGCTTATTTTAACCTATTATACCCTGCTTGATCAGAGCGATGAAAATCTGACGTCGGCTCAGATCACCCATTTAAAGCAGAACTATCCAATTACAAACACCATGGCGGTGTATGTATTTGACTCAGATGCCCAAAAGCGGGAGCTGACCAATGTGGAAGGCATCATTTCCCGCTATACCGAATATACCTTTGACGATTTAAACGAAGACCACTCTATGGTTGGATACGAAGGCAATGATGCGGCGCCTCCTGTTTTCAAAATGGGACTGGAGTATACGCTGGCCGAGGATGGATCGCTGCAGGTTCGTTTGGCTTCGAGCGGTATTCGCTATGACGAAGACAACTATCAGTTAAAGTCGATTAGTATATTGCCTTATTTTGGCGCAACAAGCAATAAATATCAAGGCTATACCTTCTTACCGGACGGAAGCGGCACGCTGATTGAAAACAGCGACAACGCTTATACCTTAGCGGGTCAGATTTACGGCCGGGACTTTGCCTACCATCAAATCAGCGGTGCGAACCAGGAAACAATTCGCATGCCTGTGTTTGGTGTTGTGCAGCACACAGATCCTGTGGTGCAAGAGGAAGAGAGCGACGTGGAACAAACCGATGAACCGGTTGCTGAACCAACCGACGACGATGAACCGACGGATGATTCAGACGAGCCGGAGGATGCTGACGCGGCGGACGAGGATGAGCCGGAGGAAGAAGACACTACGTCTGTACCGGCCGGTACGGTTTTGAAACCGGACAGCGCTTATGGATATTTCGCTATCATCGAAGAGGGCGCACCGTTAGCAACGATCACCTCAACGCATGGTGGCGCTGTATACAAATACAGCTCTGTTTACACACGTTTTTCGCCAAGAGCATCGGATACATACAATTTAAAGGGTTCGCTGTCTGTTGACGGAAACACCATGTATACGGTAAACAGCAAGCGTAAGTACACCGGTAACTATGCACTGCGGTTTTATATGCTGACCGACGATGCCTTAGCATCGCGTGCAAACCTCTCTAAGGATGAATACTATGAGGTCAGCTATATGGGCATGGCCAAAGCATATCAGGATTATCTGGTGCAAAAAGAGGGTCTTACGCCGCTGACCAAGGAGGACACCGCCTCTGACATTCCGTTGTATATCGAGTCGTTTGGCGCTTTGGATACCGACGGAACTTTCCTTAGCTTCCCTGTTACCGTAAAACGGGCGCTGACTACTTTTGATGATCTCAAAACAATGTATGCAGCGCTGGAAGAAGAGGGCATTACCAATGTCAACTTTAAGTTAACCGGCTTTACAAACGGAGGCATGAGACCGACAAGTCCGTATCATGTGAAGTTTGTGGATAAGGTTGGCGGAAATTCAGGCTTTAAAGACTTTGTTTCTTATGCGGCCGAGAAAAACATTGGCGTATATCCTGACTTTGACTTCTCTTATGTGGCCAAAACGGGATGGTTTGACGGCTTTGATATGAAAAAGCAGGCGATTAAAACCATCGATTCCCGTTATACCCAGAAGAGAGAGTACAGCGCGATTTACCAAACCTTTGAAGATACAGGTCTTATTGGCGTGTCTCCAAGCGCGATGAAGGATGTGTATGAGAACTTCACCAAGGAATATGCGAAGCTTGGTGCCACGGCGCTTTCAGTCGGCACGCTGGGTTCGGATTTGAACTCAGACTTTAACCGTAAAAATCCGCATGACCGTGCTGATGCACAGATGCAGGTGGAAAATCTCTTGACGCAGGTGCAGGAGGACTACAGCAGCATCATGCTGGACGGCGGCAATGCATACACGCTGAAATATGCTGACCATATTTTAAATATGCCGCTTGAGTCAAGCCGGTATGCTAAGTCAAGCCAGTCGATTCCTTTCATGTCGCTGGTACTGCATGGATATGTTCAGTATGCAGGAAGCCCCACGAACATGGCCAGTGATTCCCGTTATGAAATGCTGAAAATGATCGAGACCGGGGCGAATCCATATTTCATCTTGTCTTATCAGAACCTTTCCTACCTGAAAGAGGATAAAACGCTTAATAAATATTATTCAGTGTCCTTTGATATTTGGAAAGATGATTTGATTGAGACATATACAACGATGAATGATCTGTTTGGCGATCTGCAAACAGAAAGAATTGTGAACCACGAATTTTTGTCAGGTGTGCGTGTTCATACCGCCGAAGAGTCGGCCGCGGCTTCTTCGGAAAAGCAGTTTGAGACAGATGCGGGTACGATTGTACGTGTGACCTATTCAAACGGTGCACGATTCTATATCAACTATAACAATTTTGACGTTACAACCGAAGACGGGGCAGTAATTTCTGCCGACAGTTACGTGAGACGTTAAGGAAAGGAGATCAATATGACATCAGCAGCAAAAGCAGCCGCGCCGAAAACAAAACGCCGCGGTGCATCGCTACAAGCGAAAAAACAGCGTGCGGGGTGGATTTTTGTTCTCCCGTTTATCGTTGGACTGATCATTGTCTATTTGCCGATTGTGGTAAATTCAATTATCGTAAGCTTTCATAAATTTTCTCCGCTGAGAGAAGGTTATGCGCTCGATTTTGTAGGACTTGAAAATTATCAGTATGCATTATTTAAGGATACCGATTTTGTTCAAAAGCTGGTATCTGGTATTCAGTCTTTAATATTCAGTATTCCTGCGATTGTTATTTTCTCCTTGTTTATGGCAGTGCTGCTTAACCAAAAGATGCTTGGGCGGGCTGCTTTCAGAGCAATCTTCTTCGTGCCGGTTATTCTCAGCACAGGTATTGTTGAGAAAATGGACTTAGGCAATAAGATGATTAGCGATTTGGGTGAATCAGCCGGGATTGATACCGGTGCTGCCGGAGCATCCGGCGAGGACGCCAATCAGATTGTGTCTATCGTGGATATCGAGAATTTATTCTCGAACATGGCGGTGGGCACAGGCCTTGTGAAATATGTGGTAACGCTTGTGAACGGTGTCTATGATATTATTAACCGTTCAGGCGTTCAAATGCTGATTTTCTTAGCAGGTCTGCAGTCTATTTCACCGGCTATTTATGAATCCTGTTCCATTGACGGCGCAACCACATGGGAAACATTCTGGAAAATTACATTCCCCATGATCTCACCGATGATCTTGGTTAATGCAATTTATACCATTATCGATTCCTTTACATCGGGTAAAAACGAAGTGATGACCTATATCAATCAAGTATATACGAGCAGCGGCGGAAACGTGCGAAGTGCGGCGATGTCGTGGATTTACTTCCTGATTGTTATGGTTGTGGTTGGCATTGCAGCGGCCCTCATTTCGAGCTATATCTTCTATCAAAGAAAAGATTAAGGAAAGGAGGAGAGAATAGTGAATCAAGCAAAAATAAAAAAAGAAACCAAGAATTCGATTCGGGTCGAGTTTGATGACAGAACATCGCGCTTAGAACGCTGGAAATTAAAATATGCATCTTTCACCTTTTTAGGCAAAGTCATTTTCTATATTTTCAGATTCTTGCTCCTTCTTGGCATTTCTTATGTTATTCTATATCCTTTCCTGACGAAAATTACTTCGTCGTTTATGAGTTGGGAGGATTTGGTCGACAGTACGGTAAAGCTAATTCCTAAATATCCTACCTTAGATCGTTATCGAATGTATATTACGGGTTATAGCTATTTCCGTGCGATGTTTAATACGCTGTTCCTTTCAGCGGCGCTCGGCCTTTTGCAGACGTTTGTGTGCTGCTTTATCGGGTATGGTTTTGCCAAGTATAAATTCAAAGGCAATCGGCTTTTGTTTATGCTGGTTGTATTCACCATGATTGTTCCGCACAATGCACTGCAGTTTGCGATGTACATGAAATTCAGATTCTTTGACGTGTTTGGCATTGTCGAACTGATCAAAGGCTCTGCAATCAATACGCTGAATACCTTCTTCCCGTTTATTGCACTTTCGGCTACCGGATTGGCGTTCCAAAACGGTCTTTATATCTTTATGATGCGTCAGTTCTTCAAAGGGGTGCCTGATGAGCTGGAGGAATCGGCCTATATTGATGGCTCGGGCGTGTTCAGAACCTTCTTTACGATCATTCTGCCGCTGGCAGTGCCGATGATGGTGACCATATTCCTGTTTGCGTTCTCTTGGCAGTGGACCGATTATTTCTATACGAATCTGTTCCTGCCGGGCGGCAAAACATTGCTTATGGGTAACTTTATCTCAGGTGATTTTTCAAACGCCACAGGGCAAGGGGCGGCAAACCTGGCAGCAGCATCTTTGCTGATCATTGCGCCGCTGATCGTGGTATACTTGTTTGGTCAAAAATACTTGATTCAGGGTATTGAGAGATCGGGTATTGTTGGTTAAGCATAGTAAATAAAAAACAAAACAGTCAATATTAGACGATGTTTTTACAGAAAATCGAGAGGCAGCCGCCTCTCGATTTTTTTGCGTGCGTTCCATATTCCTTTAAAAAGCGGACGCATCGCTTGCTGGTTTCTCTTTTTGAGAGCGTACAGAAGTAAAAATCACTTGATTCGACAATATTTTCTAGGCAAAGTTCCTAAGCGCAAGGAATAAAAGTTGTCATATATCACAAAAAATGGGAAAAACGGGGATTCGTTCTTGCCTGATTCTCTAACATATTATAAAATGAATATGTATACAGCATAAATAAAGAAGAGGAGGAAAAAAGAATGAGACTTCGGAAGTTCTTATCTGCCGTTTTAGCGCTTGTGGTCATGATGTCTGCATGTCCGGCATTGGTTTACTCACAGGCGGCGCAGGCGCTCACTGGTCCAGTTCCGTTAGGAGAGCCTGTACGCTTAGTCAGCGCAGACGGCAACGGTGCTTTTATGTCTGCTTTCACCTTTACGCCCGAGAAAGAAACCTGCTTTACGCTGGTTTTTGATATCCAAGGCGCAACCCAGAGCGATCCTTACACCATCGGCGGTGTGACCGGAAGCTTAAATGGGGGGATTAACCCGAATAATTCAGCCAATATGCCGGTTGGCTGGACCGTTTCGTACATGGGAAATGGAACAAAATATCTTTCGGTTGGTTTTTATTGTTGGCAGTGGTTAGATTATTCAACTTTCCAGGTGAATAGTCTGTCGCTGTCCGACCCGAAAGGAACCCGTTCAGGCCCAACCGATTTGGGAGCAAATACGGATGCGACGTTTGAGCTGCTGGACATTGTCATGGGCGGGGCCGCTTATGATATTACGTTCAAGAGCGAAGATGGCAGCGAAACGTATCATCAAAGTACCGGTACGCTGAGTAATCCCAATCAGTGGGCGGTAGCAAACGGTGATTTCCCGGCGCTGGCTGATCTTTATGCCGAGGTGCCCGTCAAGCAGGACCAGGGCAATGTCAGCTATGAATTTGCCGGTTGGGTTGACGAGGACGGCAAGCCGGTATCCTATGCAGCCGGCACCAAGACCGTTTATGCATCGTATAAAACGGTGGAAACGCGCACGCTTAACACCCTCACGGCGGTGTCGCCTTCATTGGCCGCACCTGATGAAATGGTGAGGGTAACCGTAACGCCCGATTTGCAGGAAAACAAGATAAAGGACGGCGCTATGACGCTGTCTTACGATTCGGACGTTGTTCGCTTTGTCTCGGCAGAGACGGGCAGCGCGTTTGAATCGCTGCAAGCAGATTTTGTCGATGACGGGAAAGGAACCATATCGATCAGTTATGGCTCAGATGAAGCAATTACCAATACATCAGGTCCGCTTTTCTCGTTTGCATTTCAAACAAAATCGCTGGCCAGCGCGGGGCAAAAATCCACCTTTGCGCTGTCGTCGCCGTCCAAGGGCCTTTCGGATGCCGAGATGGTGTATACCGTTGCAGACGATCACGCGGGCGGTGTGCTGACCATCGCTTCGGACGCGGTGTTCAGTGTGTATGAGCAAGGGGTCAGGCAAGAGGCCGTTCCCTTTACCGAGGAGAAAATCACACTGATTGGCGAGCAGGGGCTATACGCCGGCGCTTATCACACCCATGCCGGTGCCAAGGCGATTGGCTTTGTGTTTGACGTAACCGGCGTGACCTCGCCGATTACCATTGGTGATGTGTTCAGCACCTTTAAGACCAGTCAGGCGGATGTTTGGCAGAATACAAACAATTCATCGGCTGCTATTACCGAAAACAGCACCTTTACCGCCGGACAGCCGATCACGCAGGACGGACGGTATATCGCTTGGCTCGGCCATTCGTTTTTAAGTGACGGGGCAGATGCCTCTATCGAGACAGTCCGTGAATTTCATATCAGCGACGGGGTGAATGCATCAACATTTGCCGGGACGGTAAATGCGAATACGAATGCCGCGTTCCGGCTGGTGGGCATAGCAGAAGCCCACACCGATACACTGCCCCAAGTGGAGATTGTGTTTAGAAACGAGGACGGCCAGTTGCTGCAAACCGTTACTGTGGATTACAGCGGCGGGTGTACCGATTATCGCGCCAATGCATGCTGCAAGGCGCAAACGGTTGACGAGATATTTACTGAATCCATGCCGGATAAAGTGGAAAACGGCGTGCGATATCGTTTTATGGGCTGGCAGACCAAGGAAGGCGTGCCGGTTCGCTATGCGGACCGCAGCATGACCTTGTACCCGATCTATGAGGAAATGCCGACTATGGCGCTCACCCTAAAGACCGAGCCGGCCGAGCGGGACAGTCGCGCGGTGGTGCGCATCGGCTGTCAGGATAACACCGATACAGCAAGCGTCATTGCGTTCAATCTCTTGTATGATGCATCGGTATATACCTATCAACAGGCGTCTGCGGCCATTGAGGGTGCATCGATTACTGTGACCGAGCCGCAGGCAGGCGTGCTGGCAGTGCAGATTACCAGCGACACCGGCATCAGTGGGTCGGCCGCCGCGCTGGCAGAAATAACATTTGCTGTTTCAGAGGATGCACCGGCCGGACACTATGCGTTCACCGTACAGCCCGGCAGCGAGGCGTCGCTTAGCGCATCCGGCAAAGAATATTGGCTGGAGGGCGCGTCGGTCCAGGGGACGGTGACCGAGCTAATGACCTATTATGACTATGAGAATCAAAAACCGGCCGGCCGTTTAGTCGGAACGGTCATGACCCCGCCCGAGAAATGGTCGGGGAACGTGAACAAGGATGTGACGCTGGCCATTGATGGTGATTACAACACCATGTGGCGGTGTTCGGGCCAGAATTATTATACGGCCAAGCTCCAATATTATGGCTTTGATTTTGGCGGACAGACCAGGCTGTCGTCCATCACCTTTAAAGCGTCGGGCTATTCTTCTGTATACGGCGGCCTGCGTTTGGAGGTATCAAACGATAACCTTACCTGGCAGACGATCTGGGCTGACGCGGACGAAACCTGCCGTGAACAGATTATCACGGTGGACGCGGCGAACTGGGATCGCTCTGTGATGACCGAGGACAGCCTGTGGCGGTATATCCGCCTTGCCTATGGCAATGAAGAAGAGTATGCCGGCTGGTCGATGTTAGCTGTTTATGAATTGGCGGCCGAAGGCCAGGTGGTCATTCCCAAGGGAGAAAAAGCAAGCGGTTTTACGAATGAAAATCCGACCGGGCAGACGCTGCCCGTGCTGACGCTTCCGTCGGCGGCTGTTTCGGGCGGCATCAGCTTGATTGGCCCCGGTTCGCTGTACGAAAGCGCAACCGGTCTTAGCGAATATACCATGGGTACCGACAACCAGATTGGTTTCACCGTAGCGCTGCGGTTCGAGGGAATCGAAACGCCGGTGACCATCAGCAACTGGAACGCGAACTGGAAAAATTATCAGGCAACCAATGCCGGCAACGGTGTTTCTAAATTCAAAACAACCATCGAAAAAGACGGCACCTATCTGCTTTTCTTCCCGGTGAATACGATTACGTGGACAGGGAGCTTGACACCCTTTATGAAGGGTGAAACCATTCGTTCGCTCAAGATGTTTGATGCCGGCAACAAGGTTGCAGGGGCTGCATCGAAAAACGAAAATGAAAACGCGGTGGTTTCGCTGCTTGGCATTTATGACGGCTTTATTCCGAGTGTTGGTGTGCGCTTTGAGGTCAACGACGGCGATATGACCGGACGTTATTATGCCTACACGCCGACCGGCATTGAGGGGAAGGACAGCACGTCGGACACCGCCATCCGGTGTGTGAGAATGACTCCGCTTGACGAGCTTTTCCTTTCGGCCATGCCGGCCAGAAGCGAGCCGCAAAAAGCGAATGCAGGTACGAATGCTTATACTTATAACGGATGGAAAGACGCGGACGGTCGCCACATCGATGCGGCGTATCAGGACATGACGGTGTATGTGTCGTTTGAGGAAAGCTGCGCCCATACCGCGCCGGTGAAAACACAGACCATAGAGCCGACCTGCACCCAAGAGGGCATGGTGATTACCACCTGCACCGGATGCGGCCAGGTGATTGATACCCGGATTCTTCCCGCTTTGGGACACAGCTATACCGAGAGGGTGCTGAAAGAGGCCACCTATCTGAATACGGGCATCAAGCAATTTGTGTGCGAAAGGGATGGTGACTCCTATACAGAAGAAATGCCGCTTCTTGTTCCCGATGAGAGCGCACCACGGCTGGCCGTTGGGGACAAAACCGCGTATGCAGAGGGCATTGTTGAAATACCCGTTACTCTGACTAACAATCCGGGCGTGGCCTCTCTTTGCTTCTTCGTTGAGACTGACAGTGCGAACCTGACCTTGCTGCGTGCGGCCAAGGGAACCCTGTTTGACACCATTGAGGTAACGCCGGTGGCAGGCACCAACCTGACGCAAATTACCTTATCCAACCGTGAACCCATCACCGTCACAGCGGATGGCACCGCGGCGGTTCTTACCTATTCGGTTTCGGCGTCTGCCTTGGCTGATGAGGTGTATACCATCAGCGTGACGGCTGCGGCTCTGTATGAGAACGAATTGGCGAAAAATCTCACAGGCGATTTGGTGGCCATCGCGCCTGTGGCCGGTAAGATGACCATCGGTACGCATACCCACGAATCGGTTGTCGTGGGTGGACAGCCGCCTTCCTATTGGCACACCTATTATACCGGCGATACGGTCTGCCCGGTTTGCGGCAAAATCTTTGCGGCCGGTACATGGTGCGCACCCCTTGCGCTCACCGATGTGTCGCCCTATGTAAAGGTGGATCTTGCCTTAGAAGGTTCGGTGTGCACGGCTACGCTCTCCCTTAAAAACAATCCGGGTCTTGCCGGCCTTGCCTTTGATTTTGTGTATGATGAGGAGGCTTTTGCGCTTGCCTCGGTATCCTTTGGCGGATTGTTTGACAACGAGGGCTCTTCCTTTACCGACCATGCCGAGGGGCCGGTACGGCTCGTCTTTGATTCGGCCACGGCGGCCGCTGGGGTAGAAGAGGACGGCGTGCTGGCGGTTCTCACCTTTACCCTAAACGAGGATTATGTGCCGGGGGATAAATCCTTTGCGATTGCCCTTGGCGACCAAATGTATGAAATGGGATATGATTACGCGCTGCATCAGGTGTCTGTCGGCGCTAAGGACGGCGTGGTTCATGTCTCTTGAACCCCTGCTGCTTGCAGCGTAACATCCACGTAAAAAGAGGGGCACGACGGTCTTTGGACCGCCGTGCTCTTTTTCTGATTCTTTATTTTTTAAACGATTCAAAGATTTCTAAAAATTTAAACTTGATTTTGTAGCGGGCCGAATCGGTATCGGTGATGAGGCGGATTTGATTGACCGTAAAGCCGGCTTGCGTCAGCTCTTCTTCGGGCTTGGCCGAGGTTGTGCACAGCATGGGAAACAGCACGCACCACCAGTTTTGGCCTTTGTTCTCGCCGATTTTTACCTGCATGGAAAGATAATGTCCGGCCGGCAGGGTGACGGCCTCATATTCACGGCGGGGATAATATTCCCGGTCAAAATCAATGTGCACGGAATTGTCAAAGCCCTCGTCACAGATGGTTTGTTCGGCTGTTTGCTGGATGAGATCGATGTTTTCCCGCAAGATGGCTTCGGCGTCCTCTTTGTTTTCGGTTCCTTCCAACAGGGGGGCGATGTGGGCAAGGATGGCATCCCGCACCTTTAATTTGAGGGATTGGTCCTCTTGTGTGTCTGAATTGGCGATCACGTGCAGACGCACGGTTTTGTTGTAGATATCCGCGTCCTCTGCGGTGGGCAACACGGGCACGAGCGCGGCAAGGATAAGTATGGCCGAAAGGCCGGCGATGAGTTTTTTCATAATGGTATGATTCCTCTCTTGTTGATGTAAGAAGCGGATCATATGTTCCAGAAAACTGGTTCGAACCATTGACGGGCAGTCAGCTTCACTGCCCCAGAACCGGAATGTTCCTGCTTGTTTTGATTGTGCACTGCTTTTTTGTGTTTTATACAGTGAAACCTTTTTACCGTGTAAAACTTTTTTACAGAGTAAAACTTTTTTACATAGTAAAAAAAGAATTTGTTTTTTCGTCTTTGGAGGGAAACACACGCAGATTGTTGTCATTGTCGCAGGTGGCCAAGAACACGTCCTTGATTTTATAGCCCTGTTTTTGCACCTGCCGTTCCAGCCAGGAGGTTTCGTGTCCGGTGGCTTTGAGGTTTTTGTGGATGATCTGCCCGTCGTAAATGACGCCAATGGAAGCCGAGGCAACCGTTTCAGGCTCCTTGATGTCAGAAAGAACGGTCGGCCTTGCGGATTCTTTGGGCAGAATGGAAAGCTGGCCGGAAATTTCTAAGACGGCAAGCTCAATATCGGTTAAATCAAAGTAACCCATCACACGGCAGCGCTCCATAAAATCATTTAAATCAACTTTTGCCCGTTTAAAGTTCGCTTTGATGAGTTTTCCGCTCTGCATGAGCACGGTGGGATCGCCGTCAACGACCCGGCGGAAGGAAAGGCTTTTCATCACAGTAAAGGAGATAATCAGCGAAACGACTAAATACACGCCCAAGGCGATCAGCGGATACAAGGGGGTCTCAAGCTCGGTGGCAAGCTCGGCGGCAATGGAACCGATGGTAATGCCGTTGACGTAATCAAACATTTTAAGCTGAGAAAGCTGCTTGTTGCCTAAGAGCTTTGTGATGAAAAAAATAACGATAATGGAGAACAGAGCGCTAAACGCGATTTTTGCATAGTCCATACCTGTATCTGCCTTTCTTTGTTTTTCGGTTTTGAAAATAGCTTTTCCCGCTTATGAAAAATTATGCGAAATAAAGCGAAATTCTTGAAATTTTCATATTTTTAGTGTATTCTAATAACGATAAGATGGATAAACTTTGCGGGCGTTCGCGCCTGTTTTGAATTGGCAGGCATTTTTTTGCGAATGGCTGCGTAAGATGATAAAAAAAGCAAATGGTACATGGCGCGACAAAGCAGAAAGGCATGGTTAAAATGGCAGAACAAAAACAGCAAACGCTTACCTTCTCTTTGCAGGAAACCAAAGAATTAGAGATGAAGAAGGCTTTGCAGGAAGTATATGCGGCACTCACCGAAAAAGGTTATAACCCGATCAATCAGATTGTGGGATATATTTTATCGAGCGACCCCACCTATATTACAAATTATAAGAATGCAAGAGGCGTGATTCGGCGCATTGACATTGACGATTTGCTGAACGCACTGGTGCGCAATTATCTCGGCCTCTGATGAAGTTTTGTGATTTTTCAGGCACGGGGCCGCGGCCCTGCCGGGCGGTGCTTGGCACGTTTGACGGTATGCACAAGGGACATGCCGCCCTGTTTGCTAAGGCGGCGGAGCGCTGCAGAGAGGACGGACTGGCCCTTTGCGCGGTTGTGATTGAAAGAGAAACGGGCGAGCGGCTGATGCCGCTTGAGAGGCGCCTTGAGCTGATTCGTTTGGCGGGCGCCGATTTTGTTTATTTGTTTATGCTTGGCGAAATTAAGGCGCTGTCCTGTAGCGATTTTGCGGACAAGCTGAAAGATGAAATGCTCGTGCGCGCCTGTGTATGCGGCTATAACTTCCGCTTTGGCAAGGACCGCGCAGGCAGCGGCGATTTGCTGAACCGTTTACTGCCGACGGACATTGTGCCGGCGGTTCAGACAGAGGGCGAAGCGGTCAGCTCAACGAAGATTAAAGAACTGGTTGCTATGGGCAATACCGAACGAGCGGCCGCTTTGCTGGGCAGAGGCTATTCGATTGGTGGCGTGGTGAAGCACGGCCGGGGGCTGGGGGCTGATTTTGGCTTTCCCACGGCGAACTTGACCTTTTCGCCGGGCACGGTTTTGCCGGCGAAGGGCGTGTATGTAACCGAGGTTTGGGTAGATGGCCGCCGCTTTCGGGCGGTGACGAATGTGGGAACAAGGCCGACGGTGGGCGGTACGCAGTTCCGGGCCGAGAGTTTTCTTCTTGATTACACCGGCGATTTGTATGAAAAACCGATTGAAGTGATCTTTTTAACCCGCCTGCGGGATGAAATGAAATTTGATTCAACCGAGGCGTTAACGGCGCAGATTGGACAGGATGTGGAAAAAGCGAGAGCATATTAAAGGAGCGGCATGAAACAAAAAATCGGATGGTTTTTGGTCTTAGTGTTTTTGGCGGGTGTTCTGCCTTGCACGGTTTTTGCCGGTGAAGAGCCGGATCTGAAAGAAGCGCGCTTTTTTTGCGCGTATAATACCGATTATGATACGATGCTGTATGCGCAAAATGAGGACAAGGTGCTGTATCCGGCCTCTACCGTGAAAATCATGACCGCCATATTGGCCTTGGAATATTATCAGGGAAAAATGGACAGCCGCATTACCATCTCGCAAGAGGTACTCGACCTCGCCGGCGGGACGCTGATTGCCTATAAGCTTGGCGAAGTGGTGACGGCAGAAGAGCTTTTGTATGGACTGATTGTCGGCAACGGCAACGACGCGGCCTATGCGCTTGCCCTTTCGATTGCGTCCAGCGTGGATGAATTTGTGTCTTTGATGAACCAAAAAGCCGAGGCGCTCGGCGCAAAAAACACACATTATACCAATCCAACCGGGGTGGACGACAACAGCGCGTATACCACCGTAGCCGATGTGGCGCGTATCGCCGCCTATGCGGCGAAAATGAAGGCTTATACCACGATTAGCTCGTGCGAAAAGTATACCATGGGCGCAACGAATATGAGTGAGGAGCGCACCATTGCCAACAAGAATTACATTGTGTCCAATTCCTATGTTTCCACCTATTATTTGTCTTATGCGACAGGCTTAAATACGGGCATGACGGTGCGGGGCGGCAATTGCTGCGTCGTTTCTGCGCTGAAGGACGGCATTACCAACGTGGCGGTGGTGATGAACGTGGGTCGGACCGAGGGAGCCAAGACCACCGCGTTTGCCGATGCGAAAACCCTGATGCAATGGGCGTATAACCAATATCAGTACGAAAAGGTGCTGACCACGGCTGATATTGTGTGTGAAATTCCTGTTTCCCTGGCACGTTCGACCGATCACGTGGCCCTTTTGCCGGGCGAGGATGTGTATCTGTATCTGCCGAATGATGCTGACATTGAAAACGATATCGTGCGTACCTATGAGCTGACGGCAGATTCACTGACCGCCCCGGTGGAAGCGGGGGTCGAGGCCGGACAGATGGTGCTGTATTATCAAAACGCAGAGGTAGGCCGCGTTCGTTTGGTTACGAAAAATGATGTGGAAGGATCGTTTGGACTGAAAATAGGCGCATGGCTGCGTGCGTTTTTCTGTAATTTATGGACCCTTGTCATAGCGGCCATCGTGATCATGGTGGTGATCGCCTGGATTTTATTAACCGCCTATCAGCGGGGACGTAGGAAAAAGCGTTGATTGCGTTTGAGCAAGCGCTTATGGATTTGTATAAAATTAATAAATTTGTACGGAAGAAATTGTCAACGCTTACAGAGAAAGACTACTTGCGCGATTGAGCTTGATATGATAAAATAAACATGGACGAATGCCTTTTGTGGAGAATTTTGTCGTTTGCCCGGCCTTGTGCAGAGTTCAGCCGCATACTGCGGGGCGGGTGCCGATGTGAAATTGTGCCGCGAAAGCATTTGCATATACGCAGTCAATACTTTGAACGAAAAGGAGAATATGATGAAAAAAACACTTTCAATCATCCTTGTGCTGATCATGGTTGTTTGCGCTTTGCCGCTTCCGGCGGTTTTGGCGGCGGATGGCGATTTGAAGCTGCAAGAGATTGATTATACAGAACTCATCGGACGTCTGAATCAGGCCGACGCCGGATTCACCCGTTCCAGCAGAGTGATTTGGTCTAGTCAGTTGAACGAAACCAGCCCGTTGCCGAGTGACAACTACGGCTATCAGTTTTATTATATCGATTTGAGACGGTGGAGCTCGAATAACGGCGGGCAAGACGGCGATATTGACCAGTGGTTCCTTGACTATTTGGATCGTACGCTGGCTGATTTGAGAGACAACGGCGGCGGATGCATTATTCGCGGTACTTATGCCAGCAACGGTGAGAAAAATGCAGAGCCTGCGACCTTTATGCAGCTGCAAAGACACCAGAAGCAGCTTGCACGGGTGTTCAGCAAATATCCCGATATCATTGTGGCTGTCGAATGCGGCATGGCCGGCGCTTACGGCGAAATGCACAGCGGTCTTTACTCGGAGTGGGACTACAAGGCGCAGATTTTGGACACCTGGCTTAATAATCTGCCCGATCAGATTACCGTCAACGTCAGAACAACTGACGAGTATCGGTATTATATCAACAATTCTGATTTGTACTTTGATAAGTACAGAGGCAAAACCATCAATGGAATTACCTATCCCGGCTTCCTTTCCGAATTGAACTATGATCGGTTCCCCTTCCCGGAGGGAGAGATTTTCAACCGTATCGGTATTTATAACGACGCCATGATTCAGGACGGCAATGACGGCGGTACCTGCAACGGCGGCCGTGCGCGCTTTGTTTCTTGGATGAACAGCCGTTCTTCGCTGATCTCGTACGGCGGCGAGTTTTCGGGCGCGAAAGAGTACCGGTACTTAGCCAACGAATGGCTGCCGTTAAAAGCGATTCCTGAATTTTATCTGACTCACTTGAACTATTATCACGGCGGCAACGCAGCTTATGCTGATACCGGTAAATTTAAACTCGAATGTACACAGACAAAAGGATATGAGACAGAAGCAGATGCAACGGCAACGGCCGCTAAGGTAAAAAGCTGGTTTGATGATTTTGGCTGCGGCATGCCGTATAAAATTGAACAAAACGGCCGGGCGGTCACCTATACCACCGGCGGTTGGGCCAACGCGACTGTGAACGATGATCTGATCGCGGCCATTGCCGAAGCTACTGATTTAACAGCCGACGTTAGCGCCTATAAGGGCCGGACGGTCGCTGAATATTTTGAAGACCATGTAGGTTACCGCATTGTGCTGAAATCCTCTTATCTGTCTGAAAATGTGGATAAGGGCGGCGTGCTGACCGTGAAGGGCAGCGTAGACAACACCGGTTTTGCTGATATCAGCCGCGCAAAAGTGACCGAAGTTGTGCTGACCAACGGCGAAAATACCTATGTCACCCGCACCAAGATTGACGCGAACTCATGGGTGAGCGGTTCGCGCAATGAATACAGCGCCCAGTTAAAGCTGCCGGCTGATATGCCGGCGGGCGAATACACCGTTTACCTGCGGGTAGCGGGTCAGAGCAACACCGGCGCGACCAATGTAAACGGATGCATTCGGTTTGCGAACCCGGGTGAATTTGAATATGAAGTATTGGGTTCAGCCTATTCTGTGGGCAAATCGAAAGTCGATATCATTTATAATACAGACATCGGCGGCAACTATATCGGCACCTTTACGGTGACTGATGAAACCGTTAAGGGCGCTGACAATTCGTTTAAAGAAGTGACTACTTCCTTTACAGATATTGAGAGCCATTGGGGCAAAGCGCCCATCACTGCCGTTTGCTCTTTGGGCTTAATGAGCGGTAATGGCGGCGGCGTTTTCTCACCTGAGGAGACTACCTCCCGCGCTATGCTGGCGCAGGTGCTGTATAATCTGGAGGGACGTCCGAGCGTCAGCGGCCTTACGAATCCGTTTAAAGATGTCAAGGCCGGCGAGTGGTACACAGACGCAGTCATTTGGGCGGCCCATAATGAAATTGTGTACGGTCTTGAAAAGGATAGCTTTGCACCGAACAAGGATTTAGCCAGAGAAGAGTTTGCGGCGCTCTTGTTCCGCTATGCGAACTATAAAAAGTTAGATACAACCGACAGAGCCGATCTTTCCAAATTTGCTGACGCGAACCGCATTGAGGGATACGCTGAGCCGGCAGTCAGCTGGGCAAATGCAAAGGGATTGATCACCGGTCACGCCGATTCGGGTCTGCTTGCTCCGAACGGAAACGCGACCCGCGCTGAGATGGCCTCCATTCTCTATCGCTACATCAACTTTGCTTTTGCGGATGAAACGGCTGCAGAGTAAATTTTAATCAAAAGTCTTTAAACAATAGTGGGTGCGGCGGGCCATGCTGCACCCCTTTGTTTGTTTGACTATAGTAGATTTGCTTGCGATAGAGATGGATTTGGATAAACGAACAAAAATTGCTTGAAAAGGGTGATGTTTCTGACTGCATGGATATCTTCGCCAAGGCAGGAAACGACAAAATTCTTTTTAAGCGCGCGAAATAACAGGGAGGCGACAAACAATGATAAAAAAATGGGGCAAAATCATAGCGTGTATTGTATGTATCAGCATGTTGTTAACCAGTGCGGTATTTGCTTTGAGCTATAAGGATGTAAACGACTGGTCGACCGTTGCGGTGGATCGGGTATCGTCTTGTGGGCTGATGGTCGGGGTTGGTGACGGCTATTTTGCGCCGCATGATACCATTACACAAAAAGAAGTGGCATCCGTTTTGTTCCGGCTGGCCAAAAAACCGAATCGGTATATAAAACCGGATTATGAGTTTGCCGACGCGCCTGCCGACGATAGTTGGTATTATGACGCCATTTTGTGGGCCGGTTATCATGGCATTGTGAACGCAGCAAACCAGGATGAGGCGCTGTATTTACAGCCCGACCGGGAGGTTTTGCGCCTTGAGGCGGCCGGCACCCTGTATAATCTGGCCCTTTATTTCGACTGGATTGAGCCTTATACCGGTGAATGGAAGGACAATACTGAGCTTGACGCCGCCGGAGAAGATTTAAAACAGGTAGCTGCCTGGGCGCTTGAAAACAACATTTGGTATGGCCATGATGACGGAACCTTTATGCCCTTTGAAACCATCACCCGCGCCGAATTTGCCGCCATGGTCAGCCGTTTTATGGATCGGTTTGAAGCTGAACTTAGCCATCCGCATGGGGTATATACAAGTACTCTTTATATAGCAGCCACTGGTGATTATACAATTACTAACGCAGAGGGAGAGACTTTAATTCGTAAAGACGGTAAACTTTCTGGCACGATGAAGTATGCGGATCAGTATTTGGTTGATGGCGGCGCCTGTGAAGATATCTTTTTTGTAAAACCATCCGAATATTTTACCTGCACGGCAGGGGGCGAAATTGAAAGTTTTTCTGTTCAGTCAAAGGATCAATTTTTAGGTTCAATTCAAGGTCTGGCAGGTGTCAAAGAGGCTGTACTGAAAAACGATGGCCGGATTATGATTAAGGGCGAGAATATGGAGTATGAAGTCTTTCATTCATTTGTGGCGCAGGATGGCTGTGTTGGTTATATAATTAATGTTTATATGTCCGGCGAGGGTGAAAGCGAAGCATCGTTTTCGCACGAAAAAGAAACAAATCTGTATTATGCCGAATGCGATACGGGCAATTTCTCAATCTCGGTTACAGATTATGACGAGTTGGATCGCAAAGATTTTGTCGGCCAAACCGAAGAGGTTCGTGTGAGCGTTTCAAATAATGGCACCATCACGGTCGAAAGCGCTGACGGTGAAGAAGCCGCATAAGCGATTGGCCAAAGTAATTCAATAATAAAAAAGCTCCCTTAGGGGAGCTTTTTTTGTGTCTTGCGTTTTCTTAGTTATGCAGTGCCGTGCCGATCACCGTGGCGTATTGGGATAAGGGCGGAATAATGAAGCGCATATCGAACATTTTGTTCAGCGTTTCAAAAATGGTGTGGGCCTGGGGCAGATTGGTCATGTTGCCGGTGAGGACAACGTCCTTGATGCCGTAATGGCGGGAGGCAAAGAGGGCCAGCATGCCGATGGTTTCAAAAATCATGTTAATAATGCCCAAGGCCATGTCGTTTTTGTCGGCCAAGTCTGAAATCTTGCCAAAGTTGGCGGCCGTGAAATAGTCGGGCATGCCGGGGATGATCTCCTTACGGGACATATCCTTGAGCCGCAGGTCAACTTTCGTCAAATCACCTTTTTCGGCACATTCGATGATGTTGTCGACGTTTTCCATACCGAGCAGGCGCTTGGAAAGGCCCATCAATGTGCCGCCGCCAACGCCGGTGCCCCCGAGATATTCATAGGAACCATCAGACTTAGCATGAACCAAAGCGGTACCGGTACCCATGCTCACCACAATAGCCTCGTCAAGGCCGGAAAGATACATGCCCCCCTTAGCTACGCTGCCAAATTCGCCGACGTGCCGGCAGTCAAGCCCGTAGATGGGGTTGGTCACATATGCGTTGCCGGCGCCGGTAATCATCACCCGGCTGATTTCGGAAAGACTGATGTTGTTTTTATGTGTAAACTTGCCAAAGGCGCCGTAGATGGAGGTGACCGGGTCGGCGGCTTTGATGAAAAGCGGCTCAATAAGCTGTTCACCGTTAAAGCCGACAATTTTGGTGGTGCTGCCCCCTACGTCGATACCGATTACTGTTTTCATGATTTCTCCTCATAATGAAGTGTTTGTGCCGATCTGTTTTCGCGCTATGCCGGTTCTTTTCCGCACGGCATGACACGATTTTTGTTCTTGATCATAAAATATCATATCATAGGATGAGGTGAATTGCAAGAGCGGGGAAAAAGCGGCCGGCTGCATGATTTTGCACAAAACGGTATATACTGAATAGAGAGAGTTAAGTTTCTATCCGGACAGAGCCGGGCGGACGGTGCGCCGGCGGAATTTTCGCCTTTGAGATTGTAAACAAGCGCGGCAGCGTATTGACATTATCGGCAAATCAGTATAAAATAGTAACATACACAGAATGATTCGGAGAAAGAGTGAAAAGGTGTTTTTCAATCTGCATGCTTTGCGCTGCGCCAAAGCATGTGCCGACGGCTTCTTCTAAAAACAGCCGCAGCATGGAGGCCAATGATGAGTGAAGAATTCTTTGGAGACGAGATTTTTACCCTGACAGACGAAGAAGGCAATGAGAACGAATTTGAGCTGCTCGGCAGCACTGAGATTGAGGGAGTCACTTATCTTGCTTTAGAGCCTGTGGCGGAAAATCCCGAGGGCGAATATGTGATTCTGAAAATGGAAAAAGACGGGGACGAGGACATCCTTGTAACCATCGACGACGATGAAGAGTTTGACCGTGTTGCTGATTTCTTTGAGGATGAGCTTTTCAGCGAGATTGATTATGATGAAGAGGCTCCGGCTGAAGAATAAAAACGGTGGCGGCAGGCAATTCGTCGCTTGAACCATTTTTTCCTGCGCAGTTCGCGTATATACGTCTTATTGACCCACACTTCGAAATTGGAGCCTGGCGTTTCCGCTCGGGTTTGCAGACCTCCCCTTTTGGGATGTTGGGAGCACAAGGTTCGGAACAGGGCACCAACCTGCACACGCAGGGTTTTAATAGCGTATACTACGGCTGC
>JAAVYP010000086.1 GCA_022791195.1 Clostridiales bacterium
AGAAAGGAAGGTTCTCCTGGTCTGCCCTTCCGAAACCAGCAGACCAGGAGAACCTTCCTTTCCCAGACTTCGTTCGTAGGATACTACTTCTTATACAGCCCGACAAACTGAAATTTTAGATTGCTTTTATACTTGCAATGTTTTATAATTTATAGCGTATTTATTCAACGAAAGAATTCAGAGAAAGACAGGTGTTTAAACTCATGGAGAAAAGAGAACAGCTTTATGAAGGAAAAGCAAAAAAAGTATATGCAACTGAGGATCCGTCAGTAGTAATTGTAGATTATAAAGATGACGCGACTGCGTTCAATGGTGTAAAAAAGGGTACGATTGTAGGTAAAGGTGTCATTAATAACAGAATGTCTAATTATGTCATGAAACAGCTGGAAAAAGCAGGCGTTCCTACCCATCTGGTAGAAGAGCTGAGCGACCGTGAGACAGCTGTTAAGAAAGTATCTATTGTACCGCTGGAAGTTATTGTAAGAAATGTAGCTGCCGGAAGTTTTTCGAAACGAATGGGAGTAGAAGAGGGAAAAGAATTGCTCTGCCCGATCATTGAGTTCAGCTATAAATGTGATGAACTGGATGACCCGTTTATTAACGATGATTATGCACTGGCACTGGGTCTGGCTACCCAGGAGGAAATTGATACGATTAAGAAATATACCAGACAGGTCAACGAGTTCCTGAAAAAGTATTTCCTGGAGGTGGGCATTAAAATTGTCGATTTCAAGATTGAGTATGGCCGTCTGGCAGACGGAACGATCATTCTTGCAGATGAGATTTCACCGGATACCTGCCGTCTGTGGGATGTGAATACCAATGAGAAACTGGACAAGGATCGTTTTAGAAGAGATCTGGGCAATGTAGAAGAAGCTTACCAGGAAGTATTCCGCCGTCTGGGCCTTGCCTGAGACTGACAGGGAGGATAGGAAAATGAGTACAACGGACAGATATGTAAGCCCTCTTTCTGAGCGGTATGCCAGCAAAGAGATGCAGTATATCTTCTCACCGGATATGAAATTCACAACATGGAGAAGG
>JAAVYP010000044.1 GCA_022791195.1 Clostridiales bacterium
GGGGTTTTTGTTTTGGAAAAAACAAGGAGGGAAACGAACCCGAACGATATCCCGTCATCTGCTCCAAAAAAAAACGCCCCCGTGAGGGGGTTTTTGTTTTGGAACAAACAAGGAGGGAATCGAACCCGAACGATATCCCGTCATCTGCTCCAAAACAAAATGCCCCCGTGAGGGGGTTTTTGTTTTGGAAAAAACAAGGAGGGGAATCGAACCCGAACGATATCCCGTCATCTGCTCCGCGTCGGAACGAGTTATGCTCGTTCCGATTTTTTATTTCATAAAAAATCAGTCACCCGCTCCACTGTTCCTCATTTTCCGCAAAAGGTCACGCTCGGCGTGCCTGCTCGGTTGTAAACATCACCAACCTTTTGCGGGTGCGCCTTCGGCGCATGGTATCTTTTTTTCCCGGTAGACATAACAAGTGCTCTTGTGAGAGGGTTTTGTTATGATCGAGTAGAACTTTTCCGCTGCATGGCGGCATAAGCAGACTTTTCATAATTCACTAATAAATGTTAAGAATAATTTTATTGTCATCTTGATAGGGGTATGGTATAATAGAAGCAAAGCAGGAGCTTTGCTTCTATTTACGCTTATGTAAGCGAAATGCCGGACAAGCTGAAAGGCTTTCACACAAAATGAATGCTATTGGAAGATATCAGACTGAACTGGGCTTCATTACGGTCAGGGCAGATGAAACGGCCGTGACGGCCGTTTGTTTTACCAGCGAAAGCGATTGTTTTCTGCCCGAAAAACGCAGTGTGCTGACGGACAGCACGGCTTTGCAGATTCGCGAATATTTGGCCGGCTGTCGGCGGGAATTTGATTTGCCCCTGCGGCCGTCGGGAACGCCGTTTCAACAGCGGGTGTGGAGCGCACTGTTGAATATCCCTTACGGAGAGGTACGAACGTATACAGAGATCGCCGCTGCCATCGGCAGTCCAAGGGCGGCAAGGCCGGTTGGTTCTGCCTGCGGGGCGAATCCGCTGTTTTTGCTGGTTCCGTGCCATCGGGTGGTGGCCAAACACGGCATTGGCGGCTATGGCGGGGATGTGGCCCGCAAACGACAGCTTTTGTTATTAGAGGGAATTGCTTATTAACATTCGTTCGTTTTGACCGTATGATGTGGATAGGGGCCACTTTGTCAAAAGCTTGAATATGGAAAGAACAGGTACAACACAATGAAAAAAATATACATACGTTTACTGATGCTTGTATTATCCGGCAGTCTGCTGCTGGCCGCTTGTCAGAAAAATCCCGCATCGCTCCAGACGGGCAAGGCGAACGAGGACGACAGCGAACCGCGCACCTTGCTGAAACGGGAGGAGCCGGGGCATATCCCGACGATTGTGATTGATCCCGGCCACGGTTTCGGCGATGTCGGCGCGGCCGGTCCGGAAACGCCGTTAGGCCAGTACGAGTGGGAACTGACAATCGACATGGCGAAATCGCTGAAAGAAGATTTGGAAGAGCGGGATTTTCGGGTTTATTTAACCCATGACGGTGAAAAATTTCCGTCTGTTGCCGAGATTGAATCATTGGCCGATCAATACGGGGTCTCGTACGATAAAACAAAAGAGCAATGGATGGATAATAAGATTTTCTCTCCCTATGAACGGGTGATTTATATGAACTGTTTGGACGCGATGGTAGGGGTCGATTTTGCGATTTCCATTCATGTCAATGCCAATGCAAACTCGGCCGATATTTCAGGCTTTGATTTGGATTATTGTGCCGAAAACGATTGGTCTGACCAAAGCCGGGCCATCACCCAGGTGATAAAGGACAAGCTCCATTCGGCCTATCCCGAATCGAATCTTTGGTATTATGAGGACAAGTGGGACGAGGCATTTGTTGTAACCAAGTTCAATACCATGCCCTCCGCCCTGCTTGAAACGGGCTATTATACCAATGAAGGGGACGTAAAAAATCTTAGAACACAGGCTTGGCGAAACGGGCTTATGCAGCGGGTGGCCGAGGCAATCGAGAATGCTTTTGCCCAGTAAAAGGAGGACATGACCATGGAAAAACAAGAGTTTTGGGACATTTATGACGAAAATAAAGTGCTGACCGGCAAAACCATGAAACGCAACGATTGGATCTTGGGGCCTGGTGAATATCACCTGACGGTTTTGGGGGTCATCAAGCGAAGCGACGGACGTTTTTTGATCACCAAACGCAAAATGAATAAAGCGTTTGGCGCCGGCTGGTGGGAGGTTCCCGGCGGCGCGGCCATGGCGGGCGAAAGCTCCTATCAAGCGGTGCTGCGCGAGGTGCGTGAGGAAACGGGCGTGGATGTCTCTGCCTGCGATTATCGGCTGGCGCTGACCTATAAGAGAGAAGCCGGCAAGGGCGATAATTATATTGTCGATGTCTATACGTTTTCCTGCGATTTTGACCAGCAGGATGTGCACTGCCAGGTGGAGGAAACCGATGGCTTTATGATTGCTTCGGCTGAAGAGATTGCCGCGTTTGCGGGCGAAGGCATCTTTCTTCATTATGATAGCATCAAAGAAGCGTTTGCATAATTCGATGCAGAAACAGACAGCATCAGCAGTGCCGGCTGCCGGATAACGGATTGATCGATACAATTTATAAAAAATACGGCCAGGAAAAAGGGCCGTATTTTTTGTTGAATTATGAAATGACGTGTGCTATAATAAAGAGAAAATAAAAAGCAGCGCCAGCAGAATGAAACATATGCCTTAATGGGTCTCTATTATTTTATTTTGCGTCAATAGACCGAACTTATGGGATAAATCGTTGTTAGCGTTTGTTTCATGGTTCGGAAAAAAGGAGATGGTCAGATGAAAATTGATCTGAAAAACAAGTATATTCAATACTTTCTTTCAAAGGGACATGTGAAAATGGAGTCGGCTTCGGTTGTGCCGGAAAACGATCCCTCTTCGCTGTTTATCACGGCTGGCATGCAGCCGCTTGTTCCCTATTTGCTGGGGGCGCCCCATCCGCTTGGCAAGCGAATTACCGATTATCAGAAGTGTTTCCGCTTAACAGACCTCGATTTGGTGGGTGATAAAACACACCACACGTTTTTTGAAATGCTGGGCAACTGGTCGCTGGGCGATTATTTTAAAGAAGAGGCCGTTGCGTGGAGCTATGAGTTTTTAACACAGGTTCTTTCCATTCCGCCGGCTCGCTTGGCTGTGACGGTTTTTGAAGGAAACGACGTTGCCGCGCGGGATGAGGAAACTGCGGCATTGTGGAAAAAAGCCGGCATACCCGAAGAGCGTATCGCCTATTTGCCGGCCGAGGATAACTGGTGGCCTTCCTTTGAGCAGCATGGCCCCTGCGGGTCGGATACCGAGATTTTTTATTGGAGCGACAATGAAAATCCGGCGCCGGCGGTGTATGATCCCTCTGATAAAAGATGGGTCGAGATTTGGAACAATGTGTTTATGCAGTATAATCACACTGAATCGGGCGCGTTTGAAGAGTTGGCGCAGAAGAATGTGGATACCGGCATGGGCGTTGAACGGGCGACGGCCGCGCTGGAAGGGGTGGATGATAACTACCTGACCGAGATCTGGCAGCCGATTATGGACAAAATCTGCGAACTGTCCGGAAAGGAATATAATCAGGATACCGAGCGGGCCATGCGGATTGTGGCCGACCATATGCGCGCGGTGGTGATGATCGCCGCAGACGGTGCCAACATTTTGCCGTCTAATAAAGACCAGGGCTATATTTTGCGTATGCTGATCCGCCGGATGCTGCGGTACGCCAAGATGCTTGATATTGATATTACAAGCGACTTTGATGTGCAGATTGCCGCTGTTATTGCCGACATGTTTGCGGCCTATTATCCTGAGGTCCGTGAAAACTTTGGACAGGTGGAGAAGGTTCTTGTTTCAGAGAAAGAAAAATTCGCCAAGACCATTGAGAGGGGCTTAAAAGAGACTATGCGCTTCCTTGGCGAGGTGGAAGCAGGCGGCAGACTTGCCGGAGAGAAGGCCTTCCGTTTGTTCGATACATTCGGCTTCCCGATTGAGATGACGGTTGAATTAGCAGGCGAAAAGGGAATCTCTGTGGATACAGAGGGCTTCCAGCGCTGCTTTGCTGAGCATCAGGAAAAATCCAGAAAAGGCTCTGAGCATAAATTTAAAGGAGGCCTTGCCGACACAGGTGCCGAAACGGCCAGGCTGCATACAGCCACTCATCTGTTGCAGGGCGCTTTGCGGACGCTGCTCGGCGACGGGGTGCAGCAGAAGGGCAGTAATATTACGGCCGAACGGCTGCGTTTCGATTTTAGCTTTGACCGGAAGGTGACAAGAGAAGAACTTGACAAGGCTGAAGCAATTGTCAATCAGGCCATTGCCGAAAAGATAGACGTTATCAAAACCGACATGCCCTATCAAGAGGCACAGGCAAGCGGCGCACTCGGCTTCTTTAAGGATAAATACAACGATGTGGTGTCTGTCTACGAAATTCCCGGTTACAGCAAAGAAATTTGCGGCGGACCCCATGCGCAGAACACGGCGGAGTTAGGTCATTTTAAGATTGTGAAAGAAGAGGCCTGCTCCAGTGGTGTGAGAAGAATCAAAGCTATACTGGACTGATCCCAACCATCTGTACACATGCAGATCAATGGTATATAACACAGTGAATACAAAAGGCTGTGCAAAGGAAAATTCCTTTGCACAGCCTTTTTCTGACGATGCGTGTTTTTCTTTATCTTTGCGCCGGGACAGGCGTTTTTTCTAATTTTGCATGCCGTAAACGGAATAGGAGAAGAGCATGTTTGCCAACATACAGAAATTTTCCGGGGCCTGTTGGCGCTCTGCGGCATCTGTATTATTGAACGCCGATTTTATGTTCAAATTTGCTTTTTCCGCCGGTGAAAATATAGGCAAAGAAAATCGAGCCGGTGATTAGCGCATAGAACATGGTAAGCAAGCCGAACAAAACGGCGGAAGAGAAGGCAACACTGATGCCCATGATGAGCGATAAGGGCAGCCAATAGAGTAACATGCCGCCAAAGACGGCCAGAATCACAGCGCCTGACTGTTTGATAGCCGTAATGTCTGCCGGAAAATCCAATCGGGGCATCCATAAATTACAGCAAAGGCCCCAGCCCGCGCTCGCACAGCTGACAAACAGCGGTGCGGTTAGCAGTAAGAGAAAATGAACAGGGGTTAACTGATAGAAAATGCTGATGACAATCGCAAAAATGATGGTGAACGGAGCGCTGACAATGATATGACATAAAAGCTTGGAGAGCAGCACCTCGCCGGGCTTGACCGGCATGGCTTTTAACTGCCAGATGCGGCTTCTTTCGATTGAAACAGAGGGGGCGGTAATGCAGTTGAAAGAAACGCAGATCGCCGAGGCAAAGCACAAAAGAACAGGAATGATGGCCTCAAAATGAAATGAAAAAGATAAGTCAGAAAATTCTTTTTCCATTTCGGGCAGCATGGCGCTCAGCGTGTCTTTGTAATAAACAAGCAGCACCATGGCGATGATTTGAAATAAGGTGCCCATGGAAGAATTTAAAATATACATCGGCATCGAGAAAAAACGGGAAAGCTCTTTCTTGGTCAGCGCGGCAAGCGAAGAGCTGCGGTTCATTTTTTTGGCGATGTATTTTTTCTTTCTTTCCCCGCGGTTGGCGGTGGCGATGGACACAAACGATTTTGTTAAGATCCAGTAAACAAGGGCAAAGGGCGCAAGGCAGGAGAGGGGGAAGAGCAGTCCGTCTAAAAGGCTGCCGGCACAGAACCGCCCCAACCAGTTAAAGATGAAAATGCCGGTGGCCACTTTGGCGCCTTGCTCAGCGACAACGCCGATCACGGCGTCCATGTTCATGGCAAAGACCATATATCCCAAAAAGAAAGCGATAAAGACGAGGGTCGTTATCAGTGTTTTAAAAGGGAGCTTCGAGGCCAGAAAAGCGACAAAGGCGCCGATGATGGCTGTGATTGCCAAGGACAACAGCGGAATCAGAAGCAGCGCAAGAATACAGCCGAGAACCATCGGCACTGTTACCTGACTGTACAGAACCAGAAAAACAGAGGCCGGAACCAGCACTAAGGCTGAAAAAAGAAGATTGATAAAGTAAAGGGATATCATGCGGCTGAAAAGAATGGCCCATGATGGGATGGGCATAGCCAGCAGCCGTTCATTATCCGGCGCTTCGTAAAGCTGTTTTTCGGTGGAAAAAACACTGCCGACAAAGCAAAGAACAAGCGCGAGCAGCGCAAAAAGAGAAATGTAATTGGCAATGCCCTGTGCGCTGCCGTCTAACATAAGCATCGCGGCGCCAAAGCTGGCGGCGCAGGAGAGGGCAATAAAGACAATCGCTAAATAAGCAAATAGGATGCCGAATAAAATTAGCCGTCCGGTGCCTGTTTTTTTATATTTGCCATTTTTCTTTTTCTTTAGGTTATTGCGTCCGAATAACGTGAAAAAAATCTGGGATAATTGGGATCGAATTAATGCTTTAAGCATGAAGGATGCTCCTTTCTGAAAGTAAGCGACCAAAAACCGCGGGGTTTGTTTGATGATAGATGATCTTGGGTTCTGCGGTCTGGTTATCGGTGAAAGTTATGATTGTTCTGCCAGTTCAAGGAATACATCCTCCAAAGAGGTGTCGCCGTGAACCTGCTCGGTGGGACCGGAAACAATCAGTTTGCCGTTTTTAATGATAGCGATATGATCGCACAGCTTTTCAGCAACCTCCAGAATGTGG
The DNA here is from genome assembly GCA_022791195.1 of Clostridiales bacterium. GTDB lineage: Bacteria > Bacillota > Clostridia > Oscillospirales > CAG-272 > CAKSEI01. Next base: position 6,704 of record JAAVYP010000044.1, read on the forward strand.
GTGGAAAAGAAAATCGCGCAGCCGTCGGCGCACATTTCATGCATAATCTCTTTGACGGCGTGAGAGGCCACCGGGTCGAGTCCGACAAAGGGTTCGTCCATAATTAGCAGCTTGGGCTTGTGAATAAGCGCGGAAATAATGGCTAGTTTTTGGGCCATACCGTGTGAATAAGAGGATATTTTCTGCGCTAAATTTTGGGTCAGCCCGAATGCATCGGCATATTGGCTGATGCGCGTTTCCCGGTCTTGGGCCGAAACGCCGTAAATATCCGCCACGAAATTGAGGTATTGAATACCCGTCATAAATTCGTATAGGTCGGGATTGTCCGGAATATAGGCAAGCTCCCTTTTTGCGTTTAACGGATCTTCGTTAATCGAAATGCCGTTGATTAAGATTTCTCCTTGGTCAAATTTGACAATGCCGCAGCAGGATTTGATGGTCGTTGTTTTGCCGGCGCCGTTATGACCGATAAAGCCGTAGATTTGACCGGGTTCAATGTGCAGCGAAAGCTGATCTACCGCTTTTTTATTTCCATAGGTTTTGGTGAGATTTCTGATTTCTAACATAAAATTCTCCTTATCACATGATCGGTTGATTCAAATCGTTTTTAATTATATACAATTCACAGTGTTTTGTAAATAGTTTCGCGCACACAGGTGAGGCCGCGCGGTTATAAATACAAAAAGCATAGTAACACCAAACGGTGCTGCTATGCTTTGTCTGTGTTTGCAAAATTAAAAAACACGACACCGGCCTTGTGATAGGGCAATCTTGCACAAAATTGTATACAGCATACACAAAGCCGGCGCGGCATATTTAGAACTCTCACTAAAACTGATACCGTATAAGGCGGTTTTCAAAACGTGCTACCGACAAAAACAAAGCGCAAGCGCAAACTTGCAAGCTTATGCATACGGCTGCGGTTTCATACCTGAGTACTGAACGCTACCTCCGAAAATGCCCTGCCGCTCCGTACAGACTCTGCCGGCATTCGTGATATAAGTAAGCGAAGAGGAGGTTATGAGATGTCTCCTGACTTAAATATATAGCTCTTTTTCAATTAGGGGTTGAAAAATGATAAACGAATGTGGTAAAATATGTCTGTACCGTGGTCGCCGGCTTTCCGGTGGGTAAGGTGTTGATGCACCCGAATCGGTTGGAATGGGTCCAGCATATCCAACCGTCCACGGTATTCACTTCAGGAGAGAGAGCTCCCAAAAGAGAATAGAATATTCAAATGATTGCAGCAATGCTGCAAAGATGTATGGAAGCAATTTCTTGCCATCGACATCCATCTGTATACAGTATACAGATGGAATGCCAAAAAGTCAATATATTTGTCGAAAAAGTACTTTCGGTGAACAAAAACACTGGTTGAAACACAGTATTTACTGTGTCAGCCAGTGTTTTTTTAGAATTTTGAAATTTTCTTAATTCTTCTTAAAACCGCATACAAATCAAGCTGGTTTTTGTATAATAATGGCGAAAAAGAAAAATCATCGAACCATGCATTGGTTGAGAAAGGGATTGACATGATGATAAAAAAGAATGAGAAAAAAAGAAGCGTGAATGTAATTGGCATGATTGTTGCCGTGATTGCTTTGATGGGCGTTTGCTTGTGCGCCGAAATTGGCAGAAAAAATCACTGATGATTCCTGTGTATAACCCTTTCCGATGATTCGCGGGGATGGCGAAAAAAAGTTTAAGAGAAAATCTGAACACAAAAAAAGCGAACAGATTTCTGTTCGCTTTTTGAGAGCTTGTGTCGCTTACTTCAATTCAACAGAAGCGCCAGCTGCTTCGAGCTGTGCTTTGATTGCGTCAGCGTCTTCTTTAGAAGCGCCTTCTTTAACAGCCTTAGGAGCCGATTCAACCAGTTCTTTTGCGTCTTTCAGACCTAAACCGGTAATTTCACGAACAGCCTTGATAACGTCCAGCTTCTTGTCGCCGACAGCAGCAAGAACAACGTCAAACTCGGTCTTTTCCTCAGCAGCGGCTGCAGGTGCGCCAGCAGCGCCGGCAACAGCAACAGGAGCAGCAGCGGTAACGCCGAATTCCTCTTCCAGTGCTTTCACAAGGTCGTTCATTTCAAGAATTGTAAGAGATTTAATTTCTTCTAAAATCGATAAAGCTTTTTCGCTAGCCATTTTAAAAATCCTCCGTTAAAATAAGAATTAAATTTGAATGTACGTCTGATTATTCTGCATCAGCTGCTTCGGCCGCCGGTGCTTCGGCGCCCTCTGCGTTTTTGTCAATGATTGCTTGCAGTACGTAAGCAAGATTGAACAGCGGGCTTCTCATGCTGCCCATAATTTTGCAAACCATGGTTTCCTTGGAAGGAACTTTTGCGATTGCATTCACTTCGTCTACGCTGATGGCAGCGCCGTCCATGAAACCGCCCTTGATTGAGAAAGTCTCAATTTTCTCAGCATATTCGCTGAGGATTTTAGCGGGTGCAACCGGGTCTTTCTCGCTGACAGCCAAAGCCGTCATACCGACTAACTGATCGCTGAATTGATAGCCGGCCTCTAAGCAAGCTCTGTCGATAATCGAGTTCTTATAAACCTTGTATTCAACGCCTGCACCGCGCAGCGCAGCACGCATTTTGGTATCGTCTTCAACGCTGATACCCGAATAGGTTACAAGAACGCCGGCAGTCGATGCTTTAATCTTTTCAGTAAGAGACGCTACCACAGCTTTCTTGGATTCAAGAATTTTTGCACTTGGCATTCTATTTTACCTCCGTATGGATTCAAAACAAAAACTTCCTTTACGATACGGCGACCGAAAAGAAAGCTCACAATAAAATCTATATGATCGTTTTCTCCTCGGCAGGAAAGCGCTTTTACAAAATGCAGCTTTTACCGTAACCTGCTGTCTTTGGATTGTTTTCTTATTCTATCATATGATTATGCATAAGTCAACAGTTATTTTGCATTTTTTCTTGCAGTGCATTCCCTGCCGGGTCTATTCGCGCCTTGCAAAACATAAACTGTTATGATATAATTTACCTTGGTTTATTATGTATTAAAATGAAATGAGGCTGTATAAAATGACATTATTGCAATCACTGCTTTTGGGTATTGTCCAAGGGCTGACCGAATTTCTGCCTGTGTCCAGTTCGGGGCATTTGGCGATGCTGCATAGCTTTTTTGGCATTGAGTCGGGCGAAAATATCGTGGCTTTTGATCTTCTTTTGCATTTGGGCACCCTGATTGCGGTGTTTATTGTGTTTTATAAAGATATCTGGGCGCTGATCAAAGCCTTCTTTTCCATGATGGGCAAGGTGTTTACCGGCAAGTTTTCGTGGCGGGGCCTTGCGGCGGAAGAACGGATGGTCATCTTTGTGATTGTGGCGACGCTGCCGCTGGTGGTTGTCAAACTGCTTGATTTGGACGTCATGGTCGAAAAACTGTCGGCCAGTCTGCTGGCTGTGGGCATTATCCTGCTTGTCAACGGCTTTGTCCTTTTTGTCTCGGACCGTTTTCATAAAGGAAACAGAACGATGGAAAACGCAAAGTGGTATCACGCGCTGGGCATCGGCGTTTGCCAGATGTTTGCAACGCTGCCGGGATTGTCCCGCAGCGGTTCAACGATTACCGGCGGTCTGATGGCCGGGCTTGACCGGGAAAGCGCGGTTCGCTTTTCCTTTATTCTTTCCATTCCGGCGATTCTGGGCGCCAGTGTTTTTAAGGTGCCGGATTTGTTCGAGCAGCATACCGATGCGGCGCAGTGGATGGTCTATTTGGCCGGCATGGCCGCCGCCGCTGTGGTGGGTGTGGTTGCAATGAAGCTGTTAAACTATATTTCTAAAAAGAGTAATTTTAAAATATTTTCCTATTATTGCTGGGCAGTCGGTGCGGCCGCCGTTATTTACAGCCTGATTGGCTGATGGCTTAACCGCTCTGCTTTTACGGATAGAAAGGTGTAGACGAGCATGGCCGGAACGCAAACAAAGAAAAAGAAAAAACAAACAAAAAAACCGTCCCGCACGGCAAGACCGGCGGGTAATAATAAAAGAGGAAACAGAGAAGTAAAGAAAGACGGGCTGCTATACCAGTGCATCCCGTTTATTCTGCTTGTTGTTGCTTTGTTTGTGGAGATATGCCTGTTATTGCCGGACAAGCTTGGCTTGTTGGGGGCAGGTATCAGCGGCCTTTTCTTTGGCTTGTTTTCGGTGACTGCCTATCTGCTGCCTGTTTTTTTAGCGGTGATCGCGGCCTATTTCAGACGCATTGACAAATCCATTTGGTGCAAAGTGGTCTATGCTTCCATTTGTCTTGTCATGGCCGGCGCCTTGTTTCATGCTTTTTCGGGAGTTAGTGATACACTGAATCCGGTTACGTTGTTTAAAGCGGGCATGGAGAAAAAAGGCGGCGGAGCGGTCGGCGGCCTTGTTGGCGGTCTCTTGCTGGTGCTGGCCCGCCGGACAGGTACGGCCATTCTTTCGATTGCCTGTATTTTGTTATTCGGTCTTTTGCTTTTCGATTTAACGCCGCACCATTTGTGGATGATATTGAAAGAGCGTGCGATTGAACGAAAAGAACTGGCGCAGGAACGAAATGCAGCAGCCCGCGCGGAAAATCCGTCGGGTCAGAAGTTTTCTTTCCGTGTGCAGCAGCCGGCGTCCGGCAGTGGTTCTGTGCGCGCATCGTTTCAGAAGAAAAAGGAGGGCGCGCGGCGGCCCGGTTCCCGCCGTATTATCGAAGAAAACGAACGAATTGTCGAGGAATTGTCGGCCGCGCATGCAGAGAGCATGCCCGCAGAGCCTGAAATGGCAGAGGAAACGCCAAACGTCGTGGAACGCACAGGCGATTCATTGGAGGGAGAGATCAACCTCGATGCAATCTTTGCCGATGAAGATCCGTTTGTGAGCAGTGAAAGCGATACTGCGTCAGACGAAGCAGCGCAGGACCAATCCGCCTTGCAGGAAGAGGATGCTTCGCCCTCCCAGGCTTTGCAGGAAGAAGAGGAGGAACTGCTTCTCGCGCGCGAGCCTGTGGGCACAAAAGAGCCGGAAGAGAAGAAGGAATATATCTTCCCCCCCTTGTCTCTGTTAAAAAATCCGCCCCAGCGTGTAGCAGCCGTTGGCGAAGAAGAGGCAAAGGCCAACGCCGTCAAGTTGGTCAAAACGCTGGCCAGCTTCCGGGTGAACACGAAAATTTCTAATATTTCAAGAGGGCCGACCATTACAAGATATGAACTGGTGCCCGAGGAAGGGGTGCGCGTTCGTTCGGTTGCGAATTTGGTGGACGATATTTCGCTGTCCCTTGCCACCGAAGGGGTACGGATTGAGGCGCCCATTCCGGGCAAGAGCGCGATCGGCATTGAGGTGCCCAATAAAAATGTAGAGACGGTGTATTTAAGAGAGTTAATTGATCATGATACTTTCCGGTCAGCCGGCAGCCGGCTGACCGCCGCCCTCGGCATGGATGTGGCGGGCGCGCCGCGGTATTTTGACATTGCCAAAATGCCGCACTTGCTGATTGCGGGTGCCACCGGTATGGGTAAATCGGTCTGCATTAACAGTATATTGACCTCTCTTTTGTATCGGGCCAGCCCTGAGGAATGCAAACTGATTCTGATTGACCCAAAGAAGGTGGAGCTTAATATTTACAACGGACTGCCGCATCTTTTGGTGCCGGTGGTCAGCCATCCCAAAAAGGCGGCCGGTACGCTGAACTGGGCCTGCATCGAAATGGAAAGACGTTTTGAGATGATCGAAGAAGTGGGCGTTCGTGATATCAACGGATATAACGAAGTGGTGGCACGTGAGCCCGAGCGGGAATATCTGCCTAAAATTGTGATTATTATCGATGAGCTGGCCGATTTAATGATGACCGCGCCCGACGATGTGGAAAATTCCATTTGCCGCTTAGCGCAGAAAGCGCGTGCCGCCGGTATGCACTTGATTATCGGTACGCAAAGACCTTCTGTCGATGTTATCACGGGTCTTATTAAGGCCAACATTCCGTCCCGTATCGCGTTTACCGTGGCCTCGCAGGTGGATTCAAGAACGATATTGGATATTGCCGGGGCTGAAAAGCTGATCGGACGGGGCGACATGCTGTTTGCGCCGGTGGGCAGCAGCAAGCCTATGCGTATTCAGGGTTCTTTTGTCTCTGACCAGGAGGTGGACGCGGTGGTTGAGTTTATCAAGCGCCAGTCGGGCGATACCGGTTATGATCAAGAGGTGGCTTCCTTGATTGAAAAAGAGGCCGAACGCTGCGGAACGAAAAAGGGCGCCGGCGGTGCTGCTTCCGCCGATGGGGGCGGTGAGGATGATCCCCGTCTGATGGAGGCGCTGGAGGTAGCGCTTGATAACGGGAAAATATCGACCTCTTTGCTGCAGCGCCGTATGTCGATTGGCTATGGCAAAGCGGCCAAGCTGATTGACCAGTTGGAGGCCAAGGGGTTTGTGGGACCGCTTGAAGGCTCCAAACCGAGAGAGATTCGCATAACCAAGCAGGAATATATGGAAATGATGGTGAACCGGGAGGAAGAGTAAAATGGCACGTCTTATCGCAATTGACGGATTGGATGGCAGCGGCAAGAATACACAGTCGGCCCTGTTGGCAGATTACCTGCAAAATGCCGGCTATACGGTGCGCCTGCTCTCGTTTCCCACTTACAAGGGATCGGCCTCGTCGCTTGTGAAGCTGTATTTAGCGGGCGGCCTTGGCGCCGCGCCCGAGGACACCGGCGCTTATGCGGCTTCCACCTTTTTTGCCTGCGATCGCTATGTTTCCTATCGGAACGATTGGCAAAAGGATTATGAAAAGGATGATGGCGTGATTATCGCCAATCGTTATACAACGGCCAATGCGGTGCATCAGCTTTCCAAGCTGCCCCGTGCACAGTGGGAGGACTTTTTGGCCTGGCTCTGGGACTATGAATTTGACAAACTGGGTTTGCCTGCGCCGGATGCGGTGGTCTATTTAGAGGTTATTCCTCAAGTGGCGGCCGGCCTGATTGAGAGCCGCGGGCAGCAGAAGGATATTCACGAGAAAAACCTCTCTTATTTAAAGAAAAGTTATGAAGCGGCGCTGTTCTGCTCTGAAAAACTGGGCTGGAAGCGGATTCGCTGCTGCCAGGACGGCAGGATGAAAAGCAGAGAGGAAATTTTTATGGCCAGGAAGGGAGCGCTGCAATTATAATGGCAAAGGTTTATGTTTTGTTAGCCGAAGGGTTTGAAGAGATCGAAGCCCTGTGCCCGGTGGATGTGCTTCGCCGGGGCGGGCAGGAAGTGCGGCTGGTGTCCCTTGACGGGCTTGAAGTAAAGGGAGCGCGGGGTGTAACGGTTTTGGCGGATGCAACCCTGCCGCAAATCGACGATGTGCCCGATTTACTTATTTTGCCGGGCGGCATGCCGGGGGCAAAAAATCTGGATGAAAGCGCTGCGGTGCATGCGCTTTTACGGAAGACTATCGATGCAGGCCGCTTGGTGGGCGCGATTTGCGCAGCCCCGATGATCTTGGGCAAAGCCGGCTACCTTTCTGGCCGGCGGGCGGTTTGCTATCCCGGTTTTGAAAAAGATTTAGCCGGCGCTGTTCTCACCGGCGCGAGAGTGGAGCGGGACGGGCCGTTTATTACCGCCTGCGGCATGGGCGCGGCGCTTGCCTTTTCAGAGGCGCTGCTGGCCGCGCTGACGGATGCGCAGACCGCGAAGAGTGTGATGGAACAGGTGCTGGCATGACCAAAGAAGAGGCACGGGCGTATTTTCGTCAGAAACGGGCGCACATGGAGCCTGCCGTTAAGGCGCGGTACGATCAGGCCATTGTCCGGCATTTGCTTGCCTCTTCCTATTATCAGAACTGCGAAAAGCTGCTTGGCTATTATCCATTGCCGGGCGAGATTGATGTGTTGCCGCTGCTTGAAAGAGCAAGACGGGACGGAAAAATAGTCGGCCTGCCGGTATGCAGTGAGGCAGGCATGGTAAAAAAGTTAACATTTATGCGTTATAGTGGTAAGGTAAAGACTGGACGGTATGGTATCTGCGTGCCGGAGGGAACTGAAATTGTCCGGCCGGATGCAGGGACGCTCTGCCTGGTGCCGGGCTTTGCCTATCGGCAGGACGGACACCGGCTTGGGTATGGCGGCGGCTATTATGATCGGTTTTTATGTCAGTTTTCCGGCGTAAGCGTTGGTTTGTTTTACCGGTCGTTTTTATGCGATGATGTGCCGGCAGACCCCTTTGATATACCCTGTGGAATAATTGTGACAGAGGATGGAATACATTGAAACTAAAAGAAACCATTACAGCGCCAATCGCGGTTCTTGTTGCCTATGGGCTTTATTATGTCTGCTTTGTCAGCGACATTGCTGCGAGCGCCTTGGCAAAATATGACGAATATTCGATTGTATCGGGCATTGTGCTGATTATCATGACCCTGCTGCTGCCGGCTGTGTTTTATGCAAAATTAAAGGGCGTGGGCTATGGCGCCCAAATGAATTTTCTTTCGTTTAAGGGTTCGCGTATTATTTTTTCGTTTTGTATGCTTGTTTGTCTTTGCACCGGCGTGATCCTTATGGCTCTGATGTATCAGCAGGTCGGCCTTGCCGGCATTAAATATTCGTTGGTCGAAACGTATACCATGCGCCTTTCCAATCGGGAATTGCCTGTTGTATACCGATGTGTGGCGTATGCGGCACTGCCCGCTTTTGCAGAAGAGTTTTTGTATCGCGGCGTGGTGATGACCGAATACAAGCAAAGCGGTTTTTTCGTTTCTGTGTTTTTCAGCGCGCTTTTGTTTGCTTTTGGCCAGTTTTCGTTTGTCAGCTTTCCTGCCTTCTTCTTTGTGGGACTTGTGATGGGCGTGGTTTATTATGTGTCCGAATCGCTTGTGATCACCGTTTCGGTTCGGCTGGCTTTTAATTTGTTGTTGTTTTTCTTTGAGGACGCCGTGTGGTCTTTGGTGTTTAAGCCATCTAATTTTGTGTTTTTTGTGTGCCTGACTGTCGTATTGTTTTTGCTTTTTATAACCTTGGGGCTTTCCGAGGCACAGCGTATTTATTACACCAAGGGCGTCGATGCGGAAAAGGCGCCGGCGAATAAGCTGAGTAAGGACTTTAAGGGGAAACAGGCGTTTGCTGCCGCTGTTTTGTCTCCTACGTTTATGATGTGTGCGGCCGCTTTTGTTGCGGTGACGCTGATTGGGTGAGGTAAGAATGGATAATAACCTGAATCATCAAGAAAATAAAAATGTCAGAACCAAGATGGATGCGGATGGCAATTTGCAAATCCGCAGTTCCAGCAAAAGGCAACCGTCTGCGGCGGGTTCTCAAAATACGCCTGACGGATCAAAAACGAAACGTCCGGTCAGGGCTGCCCGCGCGGTGAAAAGAGAGGCTGCCCCCAAGGGAAATGTAGTTAAGAGAACCGACCCGACCAAAAGCAATATGCAAAATAAAACGACCGTCAAGCGGAAAAATCCGCCGGCTTTGCCAAAGGCAAACGATAAGCCGCTTAAACGTCCGGCTGATCATAGCGCTGGCCCCGACGGCGTTGAATATTCGTTTACCAACAGCCAGCTTTTTAATAATGGTCATACGAAATTAGAAGGAACCGCCTTTTCGGCTGCGAAAGCGGAAACGCCTGCACCCCAGCCTAAAGATGGACAGACAAAGGTTCTTTCGCTTGGTAAGGGGGCGCAAAACAACGAGGCAACAAGAATAACGCCTGCGGTGCATATGAATCGGCCTGTGCGCAAAGGGGCAAACCTGAAGGGGCCCATGCCGGTAAAAGCGGGTCTGACCGCTGACAATGGCGGCAGCAGAAGAGAGGGGACGCTGCCTGCTGGTGAAGCGAGAACGCCGGGTAAGACAGCGCCGGCGCCAGCTTTTGCGACAAAGGTAAACCAGGCAGTCAAAATGCCCCGCGTGCCGAAAAAGCCGCGCAAACAAAGAGACACAGAGCCGCCGGATGGTGCGATGAACAGCATTTCGCAGGCATTTATTTATATCGCCGCTGTGCTGCTGACCTCGATTGTGCTGAGCTACATCGTCATTACCAATGCAAATGATATATTTGCTTTTGTAAAAAGCGATGAGGAGTGTACCCTCACGATTGAGGCGGGCACCGATTTGAATCAGTTGGCTGATCAGCTGAAAAAAGCGGGCATTATTGAGCACAAATTGACATTTAAAATTTATATAAAATACAGAGGGAAAGATTCAGATGCGTATACACCGGGCACCTATACGGTTTCACCCTCTATGAACTACGACCAGCTCATCAGTGCGATTACGCCGAAGGTGCAAAGAGAAACGGTGGTTATCACCGTGCCGGAAGGATATACCGTCCAGCAAATTATCGACCTGTTTGTCGAAAAGGGAATTGGTGATCGGGAAAAATTTGTCGATGTCATTCAAAACTATGATTTTGATTATTGGTTTATGAAGGATATTCCTAACAATAAGGACCGTTATTATCGCTTAGAGGGCTATTTATTCCCCGATACCTATTATTTCTATACCGACATGAGCGAAGTGACCATTATTAATAAGTTTTTGGATAACTTTGACAAAAAGTATAAAGAAGAATATAAAACAAGAGCCGATGCTTTGCATATGACAACCGATGAGGTGTTGACTCTGGCTTCGATTATTCAGGCCGAGGGCAAGGAAAAAATCATTACGTTGGGAGAGGGCGACGATACCAAGACTTATGTGGACTACGGCTTAATCTCGAAAGTGTTTGCTAACAGACGCGCCATTAATATGCGGCTGCAGTCGGATGCGACAACTCTGTTTGCTCTGACGATGGATAAAACGGGCGAAGAGAAGGTAACCGGGTCGAATAAGAATTACAAGAATCCATATAATACCTATGAAATAGACGGACTTCCGCCGGGGGCTATCTGCAATCCTGGTTTGAACGCAGTTTCTTTTGCGCTCTGGCCGGATGACGACGCCGTGACAAGACAGCTTTATTACTTCGTTTCGGATGCGAAGGGTATGACCTATTTCTCAAAAACATTAAAAGAGCATGAGGAATTAACCGCCCGCATCAATGCTGAATAGATAAATCAAATAATGGCGGATGCGCTTTTCGTCCGGCGTCTATTGATTTTTTGGGTTGTTTGCGGTATTATAAGAAAAAGCCTTGCGGCTTTGTCTTAGACAATTTAACTGACCGTGCGTTCGCACGCTCTGCCGGGTAAACCGGCACCGTTAAATGTGCAAATAAGAAAAAGCCTTGCGGCTTTGTCTTAGACAATTTAACTGACCGTGCATTCGCACGCTCTGCCGGGCAAACCGGCACCGTTAAATATATAGAACAAGAAAAAGCCTTGCGGCTTTGTCTTAGATAATTTAACTGACCGTGCGTTCGCACGCTCTGCCGGCAAACCGGCACCGTTACATGCAAGAAATAGAAAAAGAGAAATGATTAACATTGGCAAGGCCGGTCAGGCGTTGACTATGCAAAGGATTCAAACTGCAGAAAGGAAGGATGTTTTTAAAATGAAAACATTTGAAAGAATTGGGGTACTGACTTCGGGCGGCGACGCACCTGGTATGAATGCGACCATCCGTGCCGTTACCAGAGCAGCGCTGGCAAACGGCGTGGAAGTTATGGGTATTTATGAGGGCTATAAAGGCCTGATGGAAGGCAATATGAAACTCTTTGACGAGCGGGATGTTTCCAACATTATTAACCATGGCGGAACTATGCTGTATTCTGCCCGCAGTCCGGAATTTAAGACCGAGGAGGGCATGGCCCGCGCCATTAAGGTGTGTGAAGAAAACCATATCAATGGCATTGTGGCCATCGGCGGTGACGGTACGTTTCGCGGTGCAACCGACCTTTCTAACAGAGGGATTGCCTGCATAGGTCTGCCTGGAACGATTGATAACGATATTACAGCCACCGATTATTCGATTGGTTACGATACGGCGATGAATACAGTCATCGAGATGGTGGACAGACTGCGCGATACTTGTGAATCGCATCTGCGCTGCAATGTTATCGAGGTGATGGGACGCAATGCGGGTTATATTGCCCTGAATACGGGTATCGCCGTAGGCGCTTCAATTGTTGTGGTCAGTGAGCTGCCGTTTGATGAAGATAAAGCGATTGAAGCCGTGCTTGAATCAAAAAAAGAGGGCAAGCGAAACTTTATCGTCATTGTTTCTGAGGGAGCCGAGGGCTTTGCTGAGCCCTTTACCAAGCGCTTTGCAGAAAAGACCGGCATCGAAACCAAGTTTGCAAGGCTCGCGCATGTGGTGCGGGGCGGCTCTCCTTCGCTTAGAGACCGTGTGCTGGCAACCGAGATGGGCACCGAGGCGGTTAACTTGCTGTTAGAAGGCAAGAGCAATCTTGTCGTTTGCAATCACGATAATAAAATCTGCTCGATGGATATTGACCGTGCACTTATCTTAGATAGAATGTATAAGGGCAAGCTCAAAGAGGGCGATTTGGATTCCTATAGCGAAGAGGACGTTCAGCAAATGAGAGACTTCTGCGCGAAAAAGAGTGCCGAATTTAAAAAATTATATGAAATGTCCTATTTAATTTCCAGATAAATAGGGGATCGAAAAACGGACCGGTTGCTGGTCCGTTTTTTGCGGCAGCAGACATGATGGTTTTGTGCAGCGAATGATCAAACAGAGAAAATCACTGTTGAAAAAAAGGCGATTTTGTTATACAATAATAAGAAGTGAAGAATCAAGTCTCCGCTGGATTAAAAACGGGTGTTTTTAAGAAATCAATCCGGCGGCACATGCCGTAATGTAGTGGAGCAAGGACGGATGAAAGATGATCAGTAAAGTGTATTCAGCGGGGCTTTTTGGGGTGGACGGTTTTGGTATCACCGTGGAGTGTGATATACAAAATCGCTTGTCGCAGTTTGATATGGTCGGTCTGCCTGACGCGGCCGTAAAAGAAGCGAAAGAGCGGATTCGCTCTGCTTTTGTCAATTGCGGCTTTCCATTTCCGGATACATCCATTGTCATGAATTTGGCGCCGGCAAACAAGAAAAAAGAGGGCACCGCTTATGATTTAGCGATGCTTGTGGCCCTGCTTTGCGCCTCGGGTGCTTTGCAGGAGGACGGAATGGCGGACCGGTGCTTTATTGGTGAGCTGTCCCTTTCAGGCGAGGTGCGCGGCGTGAATGGCGTGCTGTGCCGGGTTGTGGCCGCCAGAGACGAGGGAAAGAAAGAAGCCTTTGTTCCGTTTGAAAATGCGGAAGAAGCCGCGGTTGTCGAGGGCATTTCGGTCTACGGCGTGAAAAATGTACAAGCTTTGACGGATCATTTAAAGGGCGTTCGTCTGATTGAACCGACCCGGTTTAATCAGGAAATTTTTACAAAGGGCGTGAAGAGCACGCTGTTTGATTTTGCCGATGTGAAAGGACAGGAAAGAGCCAAGCGCGCGCTTGAAATTGCAGCGGCGGGCGGGCACAATATTCTGTTAATCGGGCCGCCCGGTACGGGCAAAAGCATGTTGGCCAAACGACTGCCCGGCATCTTGCCCGATCTGACCTTTGATGAAGCGATCGACGTGACGAAAATTCATTCCATTGCGGGCATATTGCCTGCGCATACATCGCTGATTGTAGAGCGGCCTTTTCGCGCACCGCACCATACAACCACCCCGGCGGCCATGTCGGGCGGCGGCAGCGGCACCATCCACCCTGGCGAGGTGTCGTTGGCTCATCACGGCGTCTTGTTTTTAGATGAACTGCCCGAATATGCAAAAAATGTAACCGAGGTGCTGCGCCAGCCCTTAGAGGACGGCGAAATTACGATCACCAGAGCCACCGGCCGGGTGACCTTTCCGTGCGAGCTGACACTTGTCTGCGCGATGAACCCCTGTAAATGCGGATACTACGGCCATCCCACGAAAGCGTGTACCTGCGGCGAAACACAGCGTAAAAAATACGTCTCTAAAATCAGCGGGCCCTTGCTCGACCGCATTGATTTGCAGATTGAGGTGCGTTCGCTGACCTATGCGGAGCTGTCTGATAAAAAGGGGGGCGAGCCTTCGGCTGTCATTCGAGAGCGGGTCAACCGTGCCCGCGCTTTTGCGCACGCCCGGTTTGCGGCGGCCGGCGAGAAGATTAGCTGCAACGCACAGATGAATGCGGCGCAGATCCGGCGTTATTGCGTGTTGGATGAACAAACCGACGCGCTGCTGCATGAGGCTTATGATTCATTGGCCCTGTCAGCCAGAGGGCACGACCGTATACTGCGTATGGCCCGTACCATTGCCGATTTAGAACAGAGCGCCGCCATTGAGCCGGATCATATTTTAGAGGCCATTTCCATGCGGAAGTTAGACAGAGAAGTATTCTGATTTGATTATGCATATAGAGTGCATAAATATGCATAATATGCATAAAAGGCAAAATGCGGAGAATATCTTGCTTTAAAGTGAAAAATAGACTTGACAAATCGAGAAGAATGGTGCATAATTATACCAATTAAATGAATATTAATACATATTATATAACAGGAGGCAACCAATGAGTGCAAAAGAAATTAAAAAAGTCGTGTTAGCCTATTCAGGCGGTCTTGATACTTCGATTATTATTCCGTGGTTGAAAGAGAACTATAATAACTGCGAGGTTATCGCGGTTTCGGGCGACGTCGGCCAGGGGACAGAGCTTGAGGGACTGGAAGAAAAAGCGCTGAAAACAGGCGCTTCCAAGCTGTATATTGAAGATTTGAACGATGAGTTTATCGATGACTACGTATTTCCGACCGTAAAGGCCGGCGCTAAATACGAAGGGGACTATCTGCTTGGCACCGCGTTTGCAAGACCGGTGATTGCTAAGCGAATTGTCGAGATTGCCAAGCAAGAGGGGGCAGACGCCATCTGCCATGGCTGCACCGGAAAGGGCAACGACCAGGTTCGTTTTGAATTGGCTATCAAAGCGTTTGCGCCCGATATGGCGATTATTGCGCCTTGGCGTGAATGGGATATCAAGAGCCGCGAAGAAGAAATTGAATATGCAGAGGCGCATCAGATCCCGCTGAAAATCAATCGGGAGACCAACTATTCCAAAGACAAAAACCTGTGGCACCTGTCTCATGAGGGATTGGATTTGGAAGACCCCGCTAACGAGCCGCAGTACGAGAAAAAAGGCTTTTTGGAAATGGGTGTATCGCCGATTGACGCACCCGATAAGCCAACCTATGTCACCATCCATTTTGAAAAGGGCGTGCCGGTTTCCATTGACGGCGTGGCCATGAAGGGCTCGGACATTGTGCGCCGGCTGAATACGCTTGGCGGCGAAAACGGCATCGGCCTTGCTGACTTGGTTGAAAACCGTTTGGTGGGTATGAAGAGCCGCGGCGTGTACGAAACACCGGGCGGAACCATTTTGTACCGGGCGCATCAGATTTTAGAGACGATTACCTTAGACCGGGAAACACAGCATTATAAAGAACAGGCGGCCATTAAATTTGGCGAGCTTGTGTACTTTGGCCAGTGGTTCACCCCGTTAAGAGAGGCGCTCAGCGCTTTTGTGGATGTGACCCAAGAGCACGTAACCGGTGATGTAAAACTGAAGTTATACAAAGGCAATATTATCAATGCAGGGGTAAGCTCACCCTATTCGTTGTACGATCCGGAGATTGCAACCTTTGATGAGGATGAGGTGTACAACCAGGCAGACAGCGCCGGATTCATCAATCTGTTCGGACTGCCGCTGAAAGTACAGGCGAAACTAAAAGAAAAACTGGGCGAGTAATTAAGAAGCGCTGGCGGCAACGTCCGGGCAGGGGAAAGGATGTCATAAGAGATGGAAAAATTGTGGACAGGACGCTTTTCTGAAGCGTTGGACAAGGCGGCGGACGAATTTAACGCGAGCATCCGTTTTGATTCAAAAATGGTGCGGCAGGATATCACGGGTTCCATGGCCCATGCCGCTATGCTGGGCGCTACCCATATTCTTCCGAAAGAGGATTCGGAAACGATCATACAGACGTTGGCCGAGATTTTAGCCGATATTGAAAGCGGCAAAACGGCTATTGATATGAGCTGCGAAGATATACACATGTTTGTGGAGCAGGAGCTGACCGCCCGCATTGGCGATTTGGGCAAAAAGCTGCATACAGCCCGCAGCCGCAATGACCAGGTGGCGCTTGATCTGCGTCTCTACCTGCGAGATGAATGCGCAGAAATCATGGCACTGCTAAAAGACTTGCTGGCTGTCCTCTGCGATAAGGCAGAGGAAACCAGCGATGCCCTCATGCCCGGCTATACCCATTTGCAGCGGGCCCAGCCGGTGACCATGGCCCATCATCTTTTGGCGTATGGCATGATGTTCAGCCGGGATTTAGAGCGGCTGCAAGACGCCGTTCGGCGCATGAACGTCTCTCCCTTAGGCTCTTGTGCCTTGGCCGGTACTACCTTTCCGACCGACCGGGCGCTGAGTGCGGCGAAGCTTGGCTTTGACGGAGTCATGCTCAATTCGATGGACGGGGTTTCCGACCGGGACTTTGTAGTCGAGCTGCTAAGCGATTTTGCGCTGATTATGACCCATTTGTCCCGCTTTTGCGAAGAGCTGATTCTTTATAGCAGCTGGGAGTTTAAATTTATCGAGCTGTCAGATGCTTTTACGACAGGCTCTTCGATTATGCCGCAAAAGAAAAATCCCGATATGGCCGAGCTGATTCGCGGCAAAACCGGCCGGGTGTATGGCGATTTGATGGCCATGCTGACGGTGCTCAAGGGACTGCCGCTTGCCTATAATAAGGATATGCAAGAGGATAAAGAGGCGATTTTCGACGGGGTCAAAACCGTCAAGGACTGTCTTGCCATTTTTGCTCCTATGCTGGCGAGCATGAGCGTTTACCGGGAGAATATGCTAAGGGCGGCCAAAGGCGGCTTTATCAACGCGACCGATTTGGCCGATTATCTGACCAAAAAGGGCGTGCCGTTCCGCAGTGCCTATAAAACAGTGGGACAGATTGTGGCGGCTTGTATCCAAGCAGGCAAAACGCTGGAGGATATGACCATCGACGAATATCAGGCATATGATGCCCAGTTTGAGAGCGATTTGTATGAAGCAATCGCGATTCCCACCTGTGTGGCCAAACGAAATTCGCTTGGCGGCGCTTCACCGGATAATATCAAGATACAAATTGACTATATTAAAAGCAAAATCGAAGGCTGAAAGTTGAAATTTTAGGTGGCTGCTTCTGACAACGGCGCAGCATGGAGGCGAACATGAAAAAAGTTTTTATTGACGGAAGCGCAGGAACGACAGGCCTTCGCATTTACGATCGACTCAAAGACAGAGAAGATATTTCGCTGATCACCCTGCCGGAAGAAAAGAGAAAAGACGCCGGCGCCCGCAAAGAGGCGATGGACCAGTCGGATGTTACTTTTCTGTGCCTGCCTGATGATGCAGCGAGAGAAGCGGCCGGCATGGCGGATGCCGATACGGTTGTCATCGATGCTTCCAGCGCACACCGGGTACATCCGGACTTTGCCTATGGATTT
Organism: Clostridiales bacterium; assembly: GCA_022791195.1. GTDB lineage: Bacteria > Bacillota > Clostridia > Oscillospirales > CAG-272 > CAKSEI01. The sequence continues at coordinate 24,156 of JAAVYP010000044.1, forward strand.
CCTGAACTTTCGGCCGTGCATAAAGAGAGGATTAAACAAGCCAAGCGCATCTCGGTGCCGGGTTGTCACGCAAGCGGGTTTATCGCGCTTGTTTATCCGCTGGTTGCCAGCGGCCTTTTACCGGCCGATGCGGCATTAACCTGTCATTCGTTAACCGGCTATTCGGGCGGCGGTAAGGGCATGATTGCTTCGTATGAAGAGGAAAACCGAAACCCTTTGCTTGACGCCCCCAGACAATATGCGTTAGGCCAAACCCATAAACATTTACCCGAAATGAAAGCGCGAACGGGCTTGGAACAGGAACCGGTTTTTTGTCCGATTGTGGCCGATTATTACTGCGGCATGGAGGTTACCGTTCCGCTTTTTGCCTCTTATCTGCGGGGGACAAAGGCGGATATTGGCGCGGTTTATCGAAAGACCTATGAAAACACCATGATCACCGTGCTTGATGATTGGAACGAAGGCGGCTTTGTGTCAGCCGGTGCTTTGGCCGGTTTTGACGGTATGCAGATTTGCGTGGCCGGCAACGAGGAACGCATTTTGCTGATGGCCCGCTATGATAATTTGGGGAAAGGCGCTTCGGGGGCGGCGGTGCAGTGTATGAATTTGAGCATCGGCGCAGACGAAACCAAGGGCCTTGTGTTGTAGAATGAGCGGTTATATATTGCTTGGAGAGAAGAGAGATAGAGTATGTTGGAACAGATAAACGGGGGCGTGACCGCCCCGAAAGGATATAAAGCAAACGGAATCCACTGCGGCATCCGGGCGAATAAATCGAAAAAGGACTTGGCGCTGGTGGTGAGCGAAAAACGGGCCGCCGCTGCGGCTGTCTATACCACCAACTTGGTGCAGGGGGCCCCGATTGCCGTTTGTCGTGAGCATTTGGCAGATGGCTATGCGCAGGCGATGATTTGCAACAGCGGCATTGCCAATACCTGTGCACAGGGGGGCAAAGAAGCGGCCGAGGCTATGTGCCGGTTGGTCGAAGAACACACGGGCGTTTCAGCGGCTGATGTGATTGTTGCCTCGACCGGCGTGATTGGCCAGCCACTGAATGTAGAGCCGATCAAACAGGGCATGCCGGCGCTTGTCGATGGTCTAAGCACCGATTCAACGGCGGCGGCCGAGGGCATTATGACGACTGATACCCACCGCAAAGAGACGGCAGTTGTGTTTACAATCGGCGGTAAAAGGTGCGTGATCGGCGGCATGGCTAAGGGTTCGGGCATGATTCATCCCAATATGGCCACCATGCTGGTGTTTTTAACCACCGACTGTGCGATCACGCCGGCCATGCTGCAAAAGGCTCTTTCGGCGGATATTCAGGATACTTTCAATATGGTTTCGGTTGATGGGGATACATCAACAAACGATATGGTCAGTATCATGGCGAACGGCCTCGCCGGCAATCCGGTGATTGACAGCGAGGGGGCTGATTTTGATACCTTTAAAGCGGCTCTGCGTCAATTAACAACTTATCTTTGCCGGCAGATTGCGGGCGACGGGGAAGGGGCCACCAAGCTGCTTGAGTGTCGGGTGGCCGGTGCGAAGGATACAGATACCGCGAAACGGGTGGCCAAAGCCGTCATTTGCTCTTCTTTAACGAAATCGGCTATGTTTGGCGCCGACGCCAACTGGGGCCGGGTGCTTTGCGCGATCGGCTATGCCGGCGTACCGGTGAATATTGCGAAAACGGCAGTTTCCTTTAAGAGCGCGGCCGGCGAAATTTGTGTGTGTCAGAACGGCGAGGGCATCCCCTTTTCGGAAGAGCAGGCAAAGAAAATTCTTTTAGAGGATGAAATCGAAATCATCATCGCTTTGCAGGATGGCGAAGGCGCCGCTTCTGCATGGGGCTGTGATTTAACCTATGATTATGTAAAAATCAACGGCGATTACCGGACATAACAGGCTTTATCCATGAATGAGAAAGGAAACGAAAAATGAACGAAATGACCAATGCGCAGCGCGCGCAGGTGCTCATACGCGCACTGCCTTATATTCAAAAATATACCAATAAGATTTTAGTGGTCAAATACGGCGGCAACGCTATGATTTCCGACCATTTAAAGGACGCGGTCATGGGGGACATTGTGCTTTTGTCTCTAATCGGCGTTAAGGTTGTTTTGGTGCATGGCGGCGGGCCGGAAATCAACGAAATGCTAAGCAAGACCGGCAAAAAAAGCGAGTTTATTGACGGCCTTCGCGTGACCGACCAGGAAACCATGGATATTGCGCAAATGGTGTTGGCGGGCAAGACAAATAAGGATTTGGTCAACCTGCTTGGCAAAAAAGGCGGCAAAGCGATTGGTATTTCCGGCATTGACGGCCGCTTGATCGAGGCGAAACCGCTGGACGAACGCTTGGGTCAGGTGGGCGAGATTACAGCCGTGAATCCGGAGCCTATTTTGGATTTGCTGGAGAAAGGTTATATTCCGGTGATCTCTACCATCGGCTGCGACAGCGACGGAAATGTATACAATATTAACGCTGATACAGCAGCGGCCAGCATTGCCGGCCGGCTGCGGGCCGAGAGTTTTATTTTAATGACCGATGTGGACGGTATTTTACGGGACCGCAACGATCCTGCGACCCTGATTCCCACCATTCATGTGAGCGAAGCACCCCAGTTAATCAACGAGGGCGTGATTTCGGGCGGCATGATACCCAAGGTAGAAAGCTGTATCGAAGCGATTCGCCGGGGTGTGAACCGTGTGTTTATCATTGACGGACGCATTCCCCATTCAATTATCATCGAAACGCTGACCGATGAAGGCATTGGCACGATGTTTGTTAAGGAAGCGCTGAACTAAAGGGGTGATATAGATGATACAGGAGCTTGATCAGGAGTATATCGCCCATACCTATGCGCGTTTTCCGGTGACATTTGTCAAGGGCGAGGGCGCGCTTCTTTATGATGAGAGCGGAAAAGCATATATTGACATGGGCGCAGGCATTGCGGTGAATACCTTTGGCGCGGCCGACAAAACGTGGTGTGCGGCTGTGAGCGAACAGCTTGGCAAGCTGCAGCATACGTCCAATCTTTATTATACAGAGCCGTGTGCTAAACTGGCCGCATCTTTATGCCGCCGCACCGGTTTGAAACGGGTGTTTTTTGCCAATTCAGGGGCCGAGGCCAATGAGTGTGCCATTAAAGCCGCGCGCAAATATGCTTTTATGAAATATGGCGACGAAAGCCATGCCACGATTATCACGCTTAAAAATTCTTTTCATGGGCGTACCATTACAACCCTTGCCGCGACAGGGCAGGATGCTTTCCATACCTCGTTTGGTCCGTTTACCGAGGGGTTTGTCTATGCCGATCCGGAAGAGCCGGAAAGCCTTGAAAAGCTGGCATCTGCCAATCAATGCTGCGCGGTGTTGTTTGAGTTAGTGCAGGGCGAGGGCGGCGTGCGGCCTCTTTCCCAGTCGTATGTAGAGGAAATCAAGCGGGTTTGCGAAAAATACGGGCTTTTGATGATGATTGACGAGGTGCAGACCGGCAACGGAAGAACCGGCTCTCTGTATTGCTATGAGCAATACGGCCTGTCGCCGGATGTGGTGACAACGGCCAAGGGCCTTGGCGGCGGTCTGCCGCTGGGCGCGGTTTTGTTTGGGGAGCGAACAAAGGATGTTTATGACCCCGGCAGCCATGGCTCTACCTTTGGCGGCAACCCGGTTTGCTGCGCCGGTGCGCTCTCTATCTTAGATCGGTTGGACGATGCGCTGTTTGCAGAGGTCAGACGCAAGGGCGGGCTGATTCGAGAACTGCTTGCCGGCTGCGGCGAGGTGACAGGCGTAACAGGACTTGGCCTTATGATCGGTGTCGAAACAACCAGGCCGGCTAAGGAAGTGGCCGCGGCCTGCCTTGCCAAAGGCGTTGTGGTTTTAACCGCAAAAGATAAAGTCAGACTGGTGCCGCCGCTTGTTATCAGCGATGAGCAAATCAAAGAAGCGGTGCGTGTTTTAAAAGAAGTGCTGCAGGAGAGCAGTGCGGAATAACAAAACGAAAGTAAAACAAAAGACAAAAAGGTCTGAAAATAAAGCGAAACCGACATACATCCCAAGGAAGGAATGATCATAACCATGAAACATTTATTAAAGCTGCAGGATTTATCGGCCGATGAGATTTTAGAGGTGTTGAATCTGGCCGACCAGTTAAAATATGAGAAAAAGAACGGAATTGCACATCCGCATTTGCAGGGCAAAAGCTTAGGCATGATTTTTGCTAAGGCGTCGACCCGAACCCGTGTGTCCTTTGAGGTGGGTATGTATGATTTAGGCGGACAGGCCCTGTTCTTGTCGGCCGATGATATGCAGATTGGCCGGGGCGAGCCGGTCAGCGATACGGCCCGCGTGCTATCGCGCTATCTTGACGGCATCATGATTCGTACCTTTGACCAGGCAGAGGTAGAAAATCTGGCGGATTTTGGGGATATATCCATTATCAATGGCCTCACAGACTACGCCCATCCCTGCCAGGTGTTGGCTGATTTAATGACCATCCGAGAGCATAAAGGCTATTTAAAAGGTCTCAAGCTTTGTTATGTTGGCGACGGCAACAATATGGCCAATTCGCTCATTGCCGGCGGCATCAAAATGGGCCTTCGCGTTGCCTGCGCCTGCCCGAAAGAGCATGAACCCGACGCCGCGCTGATGAAATGGGCGGCGGAAAACGGCGATTTTCTCTGCACAGAGGATGTGCTGAAAGCGGCAGAAGGTGCTGATGTGCTTTACACCGATGTGTGGGCTTCAATGGGGCAGGAAAAAGAGGCAGAGCAAAGACGCAAGGATTTTGCCGGCTATCAGATCAACGACAGCGTGTTGGCGGCAGCCGCACCGGGCGCTATGGTGCTGCACTGTTTGCCGGCTCACAGGGAAGAAGAAATCACCGCTAAGGTGTTTGAAGAACACGCCGGCGAAATATTTGATCAGGCCGAAAACCGCCTGCATGCGCAGAAAGCGGTTATGGTGCTTTGCATGAAAAATACAGAAGGTACGAAGGGAACAAGTGATCGATGAAAAAGGGTTATCTGGTCCTTCAGAATGGACAGGTTTTTGAGGGAATTCGCTTTGGCGCCGGTTCAGACGAAACGTCATCCGGTCAAATGGATTCCATCGGTGAGCTGGTGTTTACTACCGGCATGGTGGGTTATTTAGAGACGCTGACTGACCCCAGCTATTATGGGCAAATCGTCATGCAGACTTTCCCACAGATTGGCAACTATGGTGTGATTTCAGAGGATTTTGAGGGAGACAGCGCCGTGCGCGGTTACGTGGTGCGCCAGCTCTGTGAAACACCGTCGAATTTCCGGTGTGAAAAGACGCTGGACGCTTATCTGAAAGAAATTGGCATACCGGGGCTCTATGGTGTGGATACCAGGGAACTGACCCGCATTATCCGAGAAAACGGCACCATGAATGCCATCATCTGCGATGAGGTGCCGTCTGATTTGACGGCCGTGCAGGCTTATCGGGTGGCCAACGCGGTGCGCAGCGTAACAAAAGAAGAAATCTTGACCTATCAGGCTGAACATCCGGTGTATAAAGTGGCGCTGATTGATTATGGCGCCAAGCAAAATATAATCAGAGAGCTTTGCCGCCGCGGCTGCGATTTAACCGTATATCCGCCGTCTGTCAAGGCCGAAACCCTGCTTGCCGGCGGTTTTGACGGGGTTATGCTGTCCAACGGCCCTGGCGACCCCGCTGAGAATACTGAAGAAATTGCTGAAATTAAAAAATTAATCAGCCGCATTCCGCTTTTCGGCATTTGTTTGGGCCATCAGCTTTTGGCGCTGGCTTTAGGCGGAAAGACCGAGAAATTAAAGTACGGTCACAGAGGCGCCAACCAACCGGTTAAGCAGGTGGACGGCACCAGAACCTATATTACCAGCCAAAATCACGGTTATGCCGTTGTGGCCGCATCGCTCGCCGGCATTGGAAAAGAAATTTTTGTCAATGCGAATGACGGTACCTGCGAGGGAATGTCTTATGAAGATCAAAAGGCCTTTTCGGTGCAGTTTCATCCCGAGGCCTGCGCAGGACCGCACGATACCTCATTTTTGTTCGATCGATTTATCATGCTGATGGAGGAACACCATGCCTAAGGATAATACGATAAAAAAAGTTATGGTCATAGGCTCGGGGCCGATTGTCATTGGTCAGGCCGCCGAATTTGACTATGCAGGCGCACAGGCTTGCCGGGTGCTAAAAGAAGCGGGCGTCAATGTGGTTTTGGTCAACTCAAACCCGGCGACGATTATGACCGACAAGGCGCTGGCCGATGAAATTTATTTAGAGCCGCTTTCGCTGGAAACAATCAAGCGCATTATTGAAAAAGAAAGACCTGACAGCCTTTTGGCTGGTCTTGGCGGCCAAACGGGTCTTACGCTGGCTATGCAGCTTGCCAAAGACAATTATTTAGAAAAAATGGGCGTGCGTTTGATTGGTACAAACGTAGAAGCCATCGACCGGGCTGAGGACCGGGAGCTGTTTAAAGAGACTATGGAGAGCATCGGCATGCCGGTGATTCCGTCTGACATTGCCACAACCGTTGAGGATTGTCTTGCCGTGGCCGACCGGATTGGCTATCCGGTCATTGTGCGGCCGGCCTTTACGCTTGGCGGGGGCGGCGGCGGCGTGGCCTATAATGCCGAAGAACTAAAAGTGATCGCCAGAACCGGCCTTGACCTTTCGCCGATCACTCAGGTGTTGATTGAGCGCTATATTTACGGCTGGAAAGAAATTGAGTTTGAAACCATGCGGGACGGCGCCGGCAATGTGATTGCGGTTTGCTCAATGGAAAACTTTGACCCGGTTGGTGTGCACACGGGCGATTCCATCGTCATTGCACCGGCGGTTACGCTTTCTGAAAAAGAATATCAGATGCTGCGCTCGGCTTCTTTAAAAATTATATCAGAGCTGAAAATCGTGGGCGGATGCAACTGTCAGTTCGCTTTGAATCCGGACAGCTTTGAATTTGCTGTGATTGAGGTCAATCCGCGTGTGTCCCGTTCTTCGGCGCTGGCGTCGAAAGCGACCGGTTATCCCATCGCCAAGATCACAACCAAAATCGCGCTGGGTTATACGCTCGATGAAATTAAAAATGACATCACTGGTAAAACCTGTGCCTGCTTTGAGCCGGCGATTGACTATGTTGTTGTCAAACTGCCCAAATGGCCGTTTGATAAATTCCCCACGTCAAAAAGAACCTTGGGTACACAGATGAAGGCAACGGGTGAGGTCATGGCCATTGCGCCCTCGTTTGAAGCAGCGATTATGAAGGCCGTCCGCGGAGCTGAAATATCGTTGGATACCCTGAACGCCGCCCCCATCAGCGATAAACCATTGATGGAAAGACTGGCTATTTGCGATGACCGAAGGCTCTTTACCGTGTTTGAGGCTTTAAAAGCCGGCGTAAGCCCCGACGAAATTTTTGAGATCACAAAAATTGACCGTTGGTTCTTGGGCAAGCTGCAAATTTTGGTTGACTATGAGAACAAAATCAGCGGCAAAGGCGTGCTTAGCGAAGCGGATTACCAAGAAGGCAAAAAGCTTGGCTATTTAGACATTAGCTTGCAGGCGCTGTCAGGCGCTGATACGATTCCGCATCGGGACGCCGTCTATAAGATGGTGGACACCTGCGCGGCCGAGTTCGACGCACAAACTCCCTATTTTTATTCGACTTATGACGACGTTTGCGAGGCGCGCAGCTTTGCTGACTCAGGCAAAAAGAAAATCATCGTGTTAGGCTCCGGGCCGATCCGCATTGGCCAGGGCATTGAATTTGACTATTCCTCGGTGCACTGCGTTTGGACGCTGAAAGAGCTTGGCTATGATGTGGCCATTATCAACAACAACCCCGAAACCGTGTCAACCGACTATGACACCGCTGACCGGCTGTATTTTGAACCGCTGTCACCCGAAGATGTGATGAACGTGATCCGCGTGGAAAAGCCGGTGGGCGTGGTGGTTGCCTTTAGCGGACAAACCGCCATTAAATTAACAAAATTCTTAGACGATAACGGTATACAGATTTTGGGTACATCGGCCGAGGGCATTGATACGGCCGAGGACCGCGAACGCTTTGACGCGCTGTTGGAGAAATTCAACATCAGCCGGCCGAAGGGTACCGGCGTCATGACTAAGGAAGAGGCTCTGGAAGCGGCCCACCGGCTCGAATATCCGGTTCTTCTTCGTCCTTCTTATGTTATCGGCGGTCAGAATATGACCATTACGCATAACGACAAAGCGGTAGAGCTGTATATGGACCGTATCTTGTCAACCGGCATTGAAAATCCTGTCCTGGTGGATAAATACATGCCTGGCACCGAAATTGAGGTGGACTGTATATCCGACGGCAAAGACGTGCTCATTCCCGGCATCATGCAGCATATTGAGAGGGCGGGCGTCCATTCGGGTGACTCCATTGCGGTCTATCCGGCCTTCTCCCTTTCAGATAAGATGATTAAAAAGGTGTGCGATTGTTCGGAAAAACTGGCTCTTTCGCTGGGCACAAAGGGTCTTGTCAATATCCAGTATTTGATTTACCGCAATGAGCTGTATGTGATTGAAGTCAACCCCCGGGCATCCCGAACCATTCCTTATATCAGCAAAGTTACCGGTGTGCCTATGGTTGATTTGGCGTCAAAGATTATGACCGGCGCCGCTCTTTGTGACCTTGGCTATGGCACCGGCCTGTATCCGACGCCGCCGTATTTTGCGGTTAAGGTACCGGTGTTCTCCTTTGAGAAACTAACCGACGTCAATTCCTACTTAGGGCCGGAGATGAAAAGTACGGGCGAGGTGCTGGGCATTGGCCGTTCGTTAAACGAAGCCTTGTTCAAGGGGCTGTGCGCGGCCGGCATCAAGATGAAACTGCCCACCAGCTCTCATTCAGTCGGCGTGCTCATTTCGGTGGAAGATCATGACTATTATGAAATCGTCAATTTGGCGAAAAAGTTAGACGACATGGGCTTCCGTATTTATGCGACCTCGGGCACGGCGCATGTTATCAGTCAGCTTGGTATCGATGTCACCACTGTGGCCGGTTTAACGCCGGGCGGCGAGGTGTATGAACTGATGGAGGAAGGCCGCATCAGCTATATCGTCTACACAGGCGCTATGCTGGACGCCACGATGGAGGACTTCATCGCCCTGAACCGCAGGGCGCTGCAGCTCTCGATTGCCTGCCTGACCAGCCTTGATACCGCCAACGCGGTAGCCGATATCATTGCCAGCCGGTATACCGAGCATAATACCGAACTGATTGATATTAACGCCATGCGCAAGACAAGACAAAAGCTGCATTTTACCAAAATGCAGGGCGCGGGCGATGACTATCTCTTTATTGATAACCGCGAAGGGGTCGTGTCCTCCCCCGAATCCATTTGTATTGCGGTGTGTGACCGCCATTATGGCATTGGCGCGACCGGCGTGGTGCTGGTGGAAAACTCAGCCGTGGCTGATGTTGGCATGCGGGTGTTTAACCGCGATGGCAGCGAAGCGAAAATGGCGGGCAACAGCATCCGGTGCCTGGCCAAATATGTGTATGACAAAGGCATTGTGCAAAAAGAGTCGCTGACAGTCGAAACGGCCAGCGGAATCAAACAGCTTTCGCTCAATGTCATGAACCAAGAGGTTTCTTCGGTGAGTGTGGAGATGGGCGTGCCTGATTTTGCTCCCAAGAGCTTGCCGTGTACGTTGTCTGGTGAGAAAATTCTGAACCAGTCAGTACCCATCGGCGGCATTGGCTATCAGATTTCGGCGCTCAGCGTCGGTACACCGCACTGCGTGGTCTTTGTGGATCGAGTCGACAGCGTTGATATGAAGAAAATGGGCCCCGTGTTTGAACATGCAGAGATTTTCCCAGATCGGGTCAACACTGAGTTTATACGGGTTGTCAACGAATATACCTTAAAGATGCGGGTATATGAGCGGGGCAGCGGAGAGACCATGTCCTGCGGTACGGGCGCCTGTGCCGCAGTTGTGGTGGCGTGTGAGCTTGGCTTCTGCCCGAAAGGGGAGGATATCGTCGTAAAACAAAAGGGCGGGGATATTACCGTGAATTATACCGATGCCGGCATTACCCTGACCGGCGACGCGAAGCTCATTTTTGAAGGCGACTTTTATTATTGAGATAAGAAGCAAGCGATTTCGTGTTGGATGTTTGTATAAAAATAGAGGCAGCAGAATCATTTCCTGCTGCCTTTATTTCATTATGTTCGGGAGGAATAGATGGTTTACCGAGTGGATGCACTGATCGAAAACGGCGTTAATCCCATAACAAAGGGTGCATACGATGCCTCGTGGATTGTTTTGATGCTGACAGATGCAAGAGAGTATCAGCAAATGTGCGGACGCGGCCAAGGCTGCGCTTATACGATAAAAATCAGCCGCTTGACCTATGCCCATTGGCCGTTTGCGGTTGGCGATTTTATTGGTTTTAACGAGGCAAATGGAAAAAACATCATTTTGGTGATATCCGAATCCGATGTCAAAGCGGCCAAGGCGGCTTATGCGGGTCATTCGTACAAAGACGCCTTTTTGCGTGCATATGAGCCTGCCGTTTTGATACACAGTACGCCTATCGGCCATTGGCAGAAAATCAAACAAGACGGCATGTTAAAAAGCTGGAACAGGCTGAAAGCCGAACACGACGTTTGGGAAGAACATCCGATCGGCAGCAGGTTGGGCGATCCTTGTGATTTTAGCGATTATATTATGTTCGGCCGGGGCGTTACCGGCGAAATCATTGTCAATTCAAAGCAGAAAAATGAAATCACTATGGATGTGAACACAACCTATCAGCCCGGTGCCAGACTTTACTTTGATGCCGCTAAAATAGCTAAAGATGGTTTGCTGGTGCGTGACGGCTGCCATTTGAAGGTGAGAGATCATTTGCCTCTCTTTCCGTATATGATTTGGGCCGCCGACTGGCGGACAGCGGGGCTGATAGGCCCGGTGTCTACGCCAAAGACTTTTGCCGAGCAGGCAGATGGGCAGTTTCAAGCGAATTTTAAGGAATATAAGCTGTAGCCAAGAACTTTGCAGGCAAGCAATGCCGGTATGCGGCAAAGTAAAAAAAGAGAGAGTATGGTAACTCTCTCTTTTTGTTTTTATGTTAATAAGTTTATTTGTGACTTTCCGCCACGGGTTCTTTGGGTTTCACTGTGATGACACATTCAATAATCCGTTGGTTGTCGGTTTTCGTCACTGTGATGGAAAGGTTTTCATACTCGAACGAATCGCCTTCTTCGGGAATTTTGCCGAGCTCTTCCATAATCCAGCCGCTGACCGTGGCCGAGTCAACCTCTCCGGTTAGGTCAAAGAACTCAAACATTTTATCGATTTCGGCACTGCATGAAATTTTATAAACGCCCTCGTCGATTTTTTCAAACGATTCGATGACTTCATCGTGCTCATCCCAAATTTCGCCGACAAGCTCTTCTAAAATATCTTCCATGGTGACGATACCCGCCGTGCCGCCATATTCATCGGAGACAACGGCCAAGTGGGTTTTGGCCTCCTGCAGCGATTTAAGAAGATCATTAATCTTGGTTTTAGGCGTGACATAGATGACTGGTGTGATGATTTCTTCAATCGAGGTTTTGTGCTTGAGAGTCGTATCGAAAAAGTCATGAATATGAATAACGCCGATGATGTTGTCAATATTTTCTTTAAAAATAGGAATACGCGAAAAGCCGGACTCCATGAATGTATCGGTAATCTCATCAATCGAAGCGGTCTCGTCAATCCCTACGATATCAACGCGGGGTGTGTAGATTTCATTTACTTCGCGGTCATTGAAGTCAATGACGTTGTTGATCATCTCTTTGTCTTCTTCGTTGATGGCGCCCTCTTTTTCGGCTTCGTCCACCAAGGTGAGCAGCTCTTCCTCTGTGATAGAGCGGTCATCACCGGTTTTGAAAATCAGCGAAAGCAGTTTTTTCCATTGGGTAAACAGAAAATTGATGGGGGTCAAAATAAAAACAAGTACGCTCAAGAAAGGCGCTGAAAACATAGCAAATTTTTCAGGCGATTCTTTGGCAATGCTTTTCGGCGAAATTTCACCGAAAATGAGTACCGTGACCGTGATTACAACGGTCGAAACCGTCGGCCCTGCGTTCCCTAAAAAGCGAACAAACAACAGCGTCGAAACCGAGGCCGCCGCAATATTGACAATATTGTTGCCGACTAAGATGGTGGATAAAAGCTTATCATAATTATCAGAAAGCTTGTAAGCAAGCGCCGCCCGCTTATTTCCGCCCTCCGCCATGTTTTTAAGGCGGATGCGGTTTAATGAAGAAAACGCGGTTTCTGTCGCTGAAAAATAGCCTGATAATATGACGCATAAAATAATGATAATAATCGATAATATACTTTCATTATCCATATCGATTGTAAAACTCTCCTTCAAAATTCAAACTGATTGTTGTTTTGTTTTTTAATTTAACAGCTTGATCAGCAACGAAAGGGTCTTCGTGCCGGAGGTTTTCTGTCGAAATCGTATAATGGAAAGCAATAAGGTAATGGTATATCGTAAAAGATATTACATAAAGGAGGTTCTTCCATAAATGACTCTCTTATAATTTATCAATGTTAAATTCGTAATGAAAAGATATACGTAAAGTGTGGCTTGCTGCCAAAAGCAAACTTTGGAAGCCAATCGTTAGATTTGCTTCAATATGCTGCATCAATTCCGCTGCCTAAAAATTTAACGATGGTCGGCCTGCCGACAGGACATGCGTGAGCATGACCAGTTAAATTTTAGAAGCAAATTTTTAATTTGCTTAAATCTTCGTGCCTGAAAGTTAGCAGGTTCCGGCAAAGCCGGAATTTCGCTTGAAAAAGCGAAAAAGCAAACTTTGGAAGCTAATCGTTAGATTTGCTTCAATATGCTGCATCAATTCCGCTGCCTAAAAATTTAACGATGGTCGGCTTGCCGACAGGACATGCGTAAGCATGACCAGTTAAATTTTAGAAGCAAATTTTTAATTTGCTTCCATTATAGCATATTCAATTGAATTTCACAACCACTGTTTGCAAACTTTGTGTATTTTTCATACAAAGCGGAATGACATGGCAGGATAAAGAGCTTTGTGATGATGCGTTCTTGCTTGAATAAAAAAAGGATATATGATAAAATTAAAAATAAGCCTGATGTTTTTTTCGCAGCAGGTTTTGTGGTTGAAAATATGTTTATGATGAGAAAAAACAGATGAGAAAGTAAAAATGATTATTGATTTTCATACCCATGTTTTTCCGGAAAAAGTAGCGCCGCGCGCACTGGAGCGGCTGCTTGGCGGCATTGCTTCGCAAAATCGTAAGGGCGAGGCGTTTACCGATCTTACCTTGGCGGGGCTGCGCTCTTCCATGCAGCAAAGCGGTGTGGCCCTTAGCGTGGTGCTGCCCATTGCAACCAAGCCCTCGCAAACTGCCTCTATCAATGATTTTGCCCAAAGTATCTGGGCAGACGATATCATTTCGTTTGGCAGTCTGCATCCCGAGCAGGAAGATTATGCGGCGGTTTTGGAGGATCTAAGCCGGCGTGGTTTTAAAGGAATCAAACTGCATCCGGAATTTCAGCAGTTTTATATTGATTCGCCGCGTTCTATACAGATTTTAAAGAAAGCAGAAGCGCTTGACCTGCTGGTCGTCGTGCATGCGGGAGTAGACGTAGGCATGCCGCCGCCTGTTCACTGCACGCCCGAGCGGTTGGCCCACGTGCTGCAGGAAGTGAGCGGCGAAAAACTGGTGGCCGCGCATCTTGGCGGTTTTGAAATGTGGGATGAGGTTGAAAAGCATATCGTCGGCACACCCATTTTACTGGACACAGCCGTGATTGGTCCGGTGATTGCCGCCGAACAATATAAACGGATCATTCAGGCGCATGGCGCCGACAAAGTTTTGTTTGCTACCGATTCCCCGTGGGAAGAGCAAAGCGAGGCGCTCCAAACCCTGCGCTCTCTTGGGCTTTCTGAGAAAGAATGGCAGCTTATTACCTATCAAAATGCGGCGCGTTTGTTAGGACTGTGAAAAATTTGGTGAACAGGCGGGAACTATCTTTTTGAATAGTATAAAATAATTTGTGAATAAGCAGAGCGCACAGTGGCATTTTGACTGGTTTGTGCTATAATAGAAGCAAATCGAAGCTTTGCTTCAAAAATTTAACTGAACGTGCATATGCGCGTTCTGCTGGCAAAACCAGCACCGTTAAATTTTAAGATAGTGGAAATTTTGTGCTATAATAGAAGCAAACCTGCGGTTGGCTTCTAAAATTTAACTGGTCATGCTTACGCATGTCCTGTCGGCAAGCCGACCATCGTTAAATTTTTAGGCAGCGGAATTGATGCAGCATATTGAAGCAAATCTGCGGTTGGCATCCAAAGTTTCGCTTTTTCAAGCGAAATTTCGATTAGCTTGCATTTCTATATGATGATAAAAAGGGAAATGGGTGCTTTTGTAAACCGCAGATCTCATCAATGATGATGACAAGTAAGACAAAGAACATATGATTCGATTTTTTTGGAGATCGATTGAACATGGAAGACGAAAAATACACGAAAAAGAGAAAAATAATCGGCCTTTTGGTTTTGGTTGGCGTGTTAATTGGCGTAGGCGCACTGACGTGGGTTATCACGAAACGGATTGTGTCGATTGGCAGCGCGCCCGAGGACATGCAGGAGTTTATCGCTTCTTTTGGTTATGCAGGCTGGCTGGTGGCGCTTGGTATACAGGTGCTGCAAATTTTAGTCGCTTTTATTCCGGGTGAGTTAGTTGAATCGGGCATGGGTTATGCCTTCGGCGCCTGGCTTGGTACGGCCCTGTGTTATGCGGGCATTCTGGTGGGCCAAACGCTGGTGTTCATCATCATACGCAAGTTCGGCGTGCGGGCCATTGGCTATTTTGTTTCGTTAGATAAATTAGACCGTTTTCATTTTATGCATAATGAAAAGCGGTTAAAGCAGATTATCTTTATTCTCTTTATCATTCCGGGTACGCCGAAAGATCTGCTGACGTATTTGGCGCCCTTAACGAGTATTAAGCTGTCTGAATTTTTGACCATTTCTCTGATTGCCCGTTTTCCCTCGGTGGTTTCTTCGACCATCGGCGGCAATTTGCTGTCCAACGGTGAATATGTTTATGCGGCCATTTTGTATGCCGTGACCGGTATTGTCAGCTTGGTGGGTATGAAAGTGTATAATGTAATTTTGAATAAGAAGGAAAAGCACCATGCAAACAACACAAAATCATTTTGAGCAGATGACAGGGACGCCCGTGTCCCGATTGATTGCCCGCCTTGCCATTCCTTCTGTCGTTTCCATGCTGGTGTCATCCATTTATAATTTGGCTGACACCTATTTTGTGTCCCAAATTGACCGTGAGGCGGCCGCGGCGATCGGGGTCGTTTTTTCGCTCATGGCCGTGATTCAGGCGCTGGGCTTTACGTTGGGTATGGGCAGCGGCAACTATGTCTCCCGGCTTTTAGGCATGAAAGAAGAGCAAAAAGCCGCCACAGTTGTGTCGGTGGCCTTTTTTACAGCGCTTTTGCTTGGCGTCGTGATCGGCGCGTGCGGGCTGATCAATCCTGTCGGCTTTGTGGCGCTTTTGGGGGCCGGCGGCGCCGTGCGTACCTATGCGGCGCAGTACGCGGTCTTTATTTTAATAGCGGCGCCGTTTATGATGTGCAGCTTTGTGATGAATAATCAACTGCGGGCACAGGGTTTTGCCACCTGCTCTATGGTGGGGCTGACGGCCGGCGGTGTTTTGAATATGGTGCTCGATCCGATACTGATTCACTTCATGGGCATCGGCGGGGCAGGGCTTGCCACCATGATCAGCCAAATCATTAGTTTTGTGATTTTGCTTGTGCTGACCATGAGAACCAGCGGTGTTATTCGGGTTCGGCGGCGGTGTTTTCAGCCTTCGTGGCCGGTCTATAAAGAGATCTTTCACGCAGGACTGCCTTCCTTTTGCCGGCAGGGACTGGTGAGCGTTTCCTCGGTCGTGCTGAATTTTGCAGCCGGTTCCTTTGGCACAGCGGCGCTGGCCGCTATGACCATTGTCAATCGGGTGACGATGTTTATCTATTCGGCGCTCATCGGCTTTGCACAAGGCTTTCAGCCGGTTTGCGGGTTTAACTGGGGCGCGAAACGATATGACCGGGTCATGCAGGCCTATCGCTTTTGTCTGAAAGTGGCGCTCATTATGCTCAGCGCCTTAGGGGTGCTCTTTTTCCTGCTGGCCTCTCCCCTTTTGTCGTTGTTTCAAAAGGATGAAGCCGTGCTGGCTATCGGTATAGCTGCCCTGCGTTTTCAATGCGTCGGCATGCCGCTGCAGGCGGTTATTATGATGGGCCAGTTTTTAACCCAGTCGATTGGCTATGGCGGCCGTGCCGCGGTGATTGCGATGGGCCGGCAGGGCTTGTTCCTGATTCCGGGCTATTTGATTTTGCCCTTGTTTATGCAGGTGACCGGTATTGAGGCCGCACAGCTTGTTTCGGATGTTTTCACCTTTATCCTGACTCTGTTCATTATGAGGGGCGTGATGAAGAATATCAAAGAATTGTCTGCGTTACAGTCAGCAGACGAATCGAAAGAAATGTGCGAGTGTTCTTCGTTTGTTCATAAACAGGGCATACAATAACATAGAACCATTGACAAACGAAATGCACAGCGGCAGGTGATTTTTTGTGTATGAGACCGCTGTGCGACGGAAAGGCAAAATGAAAATGAATATGCAGATGCTTTTGATTGTACTCAATCGTACGGATAAATTAAATCCCTTGTTGGATGCCTTTATGGAAAAAAACATTAAAGGCGCCACCATTTTAAAAAGTACCGGCATGGTGAAAATGCTGGCAAAGGATATTGAACATTATCCGATTTTCGGATCGCTTCGCAGCCTGTGGGATTCAGAAGAGCGCAAAGACAGCCGAACCCTGTTTTTGATTTTGCCGGAGGATTTGGTCGAAACAGCCAAGGAATGTGTGCGTGCTGTGGTGGGCGATTTATCAAAGCCGGATACCGGCATCATGGTCACTCTGCCCCTTTTGTCGATAGAAGGGATGAATTTCTGATGCCGTTTAGTATCCTGTTTTACATAGCGTTGATTTTATTGGCCGGCTTGTTGATGGGTCGGGCCGTCAAAATGGTTCGTCTGCCCAATGTGACGGGCTATCTGTTGGCCGGTCTTTTGTTGGGTCCCTCGGTGCTTGGCGTTTTGCCGTCCGGCTTTGTGCATGAGTTAGAGTTAGTGTCAGAAATGGCGCTGGCGCTGATTGCGTTTACCGTGGGGGCAGAATTTAAGTTTACTTATCTGAAAAAGGTGGGCATCACTCCGCTTGTCATTGCTTTGTTTGAGGCACTGGCGGCCATGCTGGTGGTAGCGGCGACACTGCTTGCGCTTGGCTTTGGTTTTGATTTGGCCTTGCTGCTCGGCGCTATTGCGTCTGCGACCGCGCCGGCCGCGACGATTATGGTGGTCAAGCAGTATCGTGCCAAAGGCCCGGTGACCGATACTCTGCTCAGCGTAGTAGCGCTGGACGATGCGGTCGCTTTGATTTCGTTTGGCTTTGCGCTGGCTGTGGTCAATACCATGCAGCACCCCGGTGAAGTCAGCCTGCTTTTTTCGATTTTGAAGCCGTTTGGCGAGGTGATCGGCTCGGTGGTGTTAGGGGCGGTGCTTGGCCTTTTGATTCAGCTGCCCATGCGCTTTTTCAAAAAGACCTCCAATCGGTTGATCATCATTCTCGGCTTTGCCTTTTTGGGATCGGCGCTTGCTTCCATGCTCGGTCTTTCGCCGCTTTTGCTTTGCATGTGCATGGGCGCGGCGGTGATTAATTTCTGTGAGGACGGCTCCGATTTGTTGGATATTGTGGATTCGGTCACGCCGCCTATCTTTTTGATGTTTTTCGTGGTGTCGGGCGCCGAGCTGAATTTAGCCATACTGCCGCAAATCGGTGTGATTGGCGTGGCTTATGTACTGGCCCGCGTGGTTGGCAAAATCGGCGGCGCCTCTCTTGGCGCGGTGCTCACCAAAGCGCCGCCGACCGTTCAAAAGTACGTTGGCTTTACGCTGGTGCCCCAGGCCGGCGTTGCGATCGGCCTTTCTCTGCTGGCGGCAAAGGCTTTGCCCGAGGTGGGCGCCACCATCCAGGCGGTGGTGCTTTGCGGCACGTTTATTTATGAACTGGTGGGACCGGTCTGCACCAAACTTGCTTTAAAAAAGGCGAATGAAATTCAGTCGTAATCGTTATAATAGAAATGGAACTCTTTCCGAATCCAATCAAGCCGGCCGCGTTTTCAACGGCCGGCTGTTTTGAGGTGCGTTTTGTTGATCGCTGTGATTGTTTTGTTGATACTTTTGCTTTTTCTGGCCCTTGGCGGCTTGGTTGCCTTTTTGTGTGCTTGTCTGCGGCGGGATCGATATCTTGAATCAGGCTTTCTCGCGGCTGATAACCCGAAATATGCCTATGTGCAGTCATGCATGCAAGCACAGGCCGAACTGCAAAACAGCCCGCATGAAGATGTCTGGCTCACCTCTTTTGACGGCAAAAAACTGCACGGTGTTTTGTTCCCGAATGGCCAACGCGAGCGGTTTGTTCTCATGATGCATGGCTATCATTCCTGCCCGGCGTATGATTTTGGTAAGCTTGCTCGTTTTTATGAAAGCCTCGGCTATGGTCTTCTCTTGGTGACCCAGCGCGCTCACCGGGAAAGCGAGGGCCGCCTTATCACTTATGGCGGGAAAGAACAATATGATTGCCTTTTCTTTTGCCGCCATCTTGCCGCCCGTTATCCGGCATGCAAAATCATCTTGCATGGTATCTCGATGGGCGGGGCCACGGTCATGCTGGCCGGTGCGTTAGACCTGCCGGTGCATGTAAAAGGATTGATTGATGACTGCGGCTATTCTTCCGCCTTTGATGAAATTGCCTATACGGCAAGACAGCGCATGCACCTGCCCGTCATCGCGGTGCGCGCAGCGAACTTGTTTTCGCGCCTGCTGACGGGCGTTTGCTGGCATAACGTGTCGGTGCCGGAGGCCGTGCGCCGAAACACACTGCCCAAACTGTTCATTCACGGCGAGGAAGATGGGTTGGTGCCCTATGAAATGGGCCTTGCCAATTACAAGGCAGCGGCGGGAGAAAAGACGTTTATTTCGGTGCCCCGGGCAGGGCATGCGGCGGCGCATCTGACAGATCCGGAAAAAGTCGAAAAGGCGCTGCGTGTATTTACCGAAACCGTGTTTGCAAAAACGGGAGAATAGGGGGTGAAGCCTGTATCCCTTTTACCTTTCGTGTTGATAAATGCCTGAGATAAAATTCTTCGTCGAAATGACTGAACGGGCAGCTACCACAATACGGATAGCTGCCCGCCAAATCGGAAGTTAACTCGCAAGCTATTGAGGCTCCTATTCGTAATTTTGTTGAGTAATATTTAGTATCACTTGATTTCCCTCAAAATCAAGCGTGCCCATAAAATCCTTCGTCTTGATTGTAAAATTAACAAAATCATCCATATCAAGAGTGGCGCTGTTCACACATAAGTCACCAGAATTATTTACAGTTAGTATCATATCAGAATTAAGTAAGGCATCGTCCTCAAACACATGTATTTCTTTATTGATAGGTTCAAAATATCCAACATGCGAACGATGTAAACCAGACCCATATGAAAAGGTATAATATAATTCGTATGTTCCATCTTTATTCAAGTCTGCAAGGGCCATACTTGTAATGCCGAACCCTCCAGAACATGTACCAATACTGTAAATTTCGCCGTCATACATGATAAATGACTCGGTGGAACTGCTGTACTTAAAAATAGAGTAATCGGAATTGTCTGCTACGAAATCAGGCGTTATATTATAGCATTCATCTGTATCATAGTATGTCGTAAAGCCCTCCATTTTTTCGAGAAAGTCAGAAACTTGCGTATCAGACGATGTTATTGTCAATTCGGATTCCGGTGCAAGAGTATCAAGAGCTGTTTTTTCTGAAATCGGACTTGTAGAACAAGCTGATAAACTTATCGTAATGCAAAATGCCAGACAAATTATGCTTTGTACTTTTTTCATTAAGTTTCCCTCCAAACATCAAAACTGGAATTTCCCTATTTTCTACACTTTTAGTATATTACATCAAACTGTTCCTGGCAAGGTTTTTGTTGAAATTGCCAGAGATTCTTTTATCAACACGAAAGGTAAAAGGGACAAGCCTGTTTGCGCATTGACTTTCCCGATTGGTTTGATGTATAATAAAAAAATCAAAGGCTTTTTGTGATTATAGATATTTTTTATAAAAGAGAGGATTCATCATGAAGGTTTCCGCACTGCTGGGACAGCGTTTTAAAGAAGCACCCTCTGACTGCGTGATTGAAAGTCACGCCTTAATGGCGCGCGGGGGGTATATGAAGTATATGGCCAACGGCATTTTTTCGTTATATATGCCGGGCAAGCGCATTATGAAAAAGATCGAGGCGATTTTACGAGACGAGATGGACCGTATCGACGGCCAAGAGGTGACTTTTCCGGTGGTGATGCCTGCTTCGCTGTGGATGAGTTCGGGACGGTATGATTCCATCGGCAGCGAGATGGCGCGCTTTGCGGACCGCAGCGGCAACAAAATGGTGTTAGGCATGACGCATGAGGAAGCAGCGGTTCATTTGGCCAAGGACACGGCGGTGTCTTACACCGACTATCCTTTTATGATTTACCAAATTCAAACAAAATTCAGGGACGAGCCTCGCTCCCGCGGCGGTTTAATTCGCGTGCGCGAATTTACCATGAAGGATGCTTATTCTTTCCATACCTCTAAAGAGGATATGGCGGCTTATTATGATCGCTGTTTTCACGCGTATGAGCGCATTTTCAAGCGGGTGGGCGCGAAAAATGTGATCGATGTGCAGAGTGATTCGGGCATGATGGGCGGCAGCCTTTCGCACGAATTTATGCTCCTGACCGAAATTGGCGAGGATACCCTGGCGGTATGCAGCGCTTGTGATTATCGGGCTAATATGGAGGCCGCCGCCTGTATTGTGGAAAATCAAAAGGGTGAAAGCGCGCCGCTTGAAAAGGTACATACGCCGAACTGCAAGACGATTGATGAGCTGCAGGCATTTTTGCATATCGACAGCAAATCGCTTGCCAAGGCGGTGGTCTATCAGAAAAACAGCGACAATTCCTATATCGTCGTGTTTGTTAGAGGCGATTTGGATGTCAATGAAACCAAGCTGCGCAATGCGGTGGGCGAACCCATTTATCCGGCTGTTATTACCGAAGAAAGCGGCATCGTGGCCGGCTTTATCGGCCCGGTAGGACTGACGAAAAACGCTCAGGTGATTATCGACCGTTCCCTGCAGGGGGCAGGGCCGCTGGTCTGTGGGGCAAACGAGGTGGATTATCACTATACCGGTCTTGATCTTGAGCGGGATGTGGCGTCGCCTGTCTATGTGGATGTAGCAAAGACTTATGAGGGGGCCATCTGTCCGAAATGCGGCCGTCCGGCCATTACCTTGAAACGGGGCATTGAGATTGGAAACATCTTCCAGCTTGGCACGAAATATACCGAGAGCATGGACATGACTTATTTGGATAAAGACGGCGTGGCCAAACATCCGATCATGGCTTGTTACGGCATTGGCGTGGGGCGCCTTGCGGCTTCGATTTGCCAGGAAAGCCACGATGATTACGGACCGATTTGGCCAATGTCCATTGCCCCCTGGCAGATAGAAATCTGCAATCTGCGGGCGGATGATGAAACGGTCAACCAAACAGCTATTGCCTTGTATGAAGAGCTGACGGCGGCCGGTATTGAAGTGCTGTACGATGACCGGGATATCCGGCCGGGCGCTATGTTTGCCGACGCTGATTTGTTCGGCATCCCGATTCGGGTGGTGGTCAGCCCCAAAACCTGTGCAAGAGGGGTTGTGGAAGTCTCGTTCCGGGACAAATCCTTCAAAGGGGATGTCGAAAAGGGCGATTGTGTTAAAACGCTTGTGCAAATGGTCGAAGAGCAGCTTGCGCGCTATCGGGCGTAAAAGAGCAGACAAAAACGCTGAAACCGGATTGGGTTCGGCGTTTTTTGATGATGTGTATGGGAAGTTGTTCTTGACAAGCTGACCTGATTATTTGTTGGCACAGCCGACCGCCACAAGCAAATTTTCATTTAGTTTGCTAGTTGCAAAATGAGGTTTTTGTTGTGGACTTGTTGTGTTTAAATAAGAAAGAGGTGAAAAACGGTGTTTGAAAATCTGTTTTTGCGTAAAAAAGCGATTCCTGAAAAGCTGATATCCTTTGGCTTTGTCAAAAAGGGAAGCCAATATCAATATGAAACAATGATCATGGACGACGATTTTCGTCTGGTCATTTCGATTGACCAAACCGGTGTACCAGACACTACGCTGACCGAGGCGGCCACGGGTGAGGCATATGTGTTATATAAAACAAATGCGTCTGGTTTGTTTGTGGAGCAAATCAGAGCGGCTGTCGAAGAGGTTCTTTCATCGGTTGCCGAACACTGCTATGAAGCAGCCGTTTTTAAAGCCGAGCAGTCTGTGCAGGTGATTGAATATGTCCGTAAAAAATATCATGATGAACCGGAATATCTGTGGGATCGGTTCCCGGATAACGCCGTGTGGCGGCGAAAGGACAATCAAAAATGGTATGGCGTGCTGTTAACGGTTGCACGCCGAAAGCTCGGCCTGCCGTCGGATGAAGTGGTTGAGATCATCGATTTTAGGGCCCAGCCCGATATGTTGGAAAAGCTGATTGACGGCAGACGCTATTATCCGGGATGGCATATGAATAAAAAGCATTGGGGCACGATCATATTAGATGGTTCTGTTTCGTTTGAAGAAATTTGCCGGCGAATTGATGAGAGTTATCTGTTGGCGAAATAAGGAGAAAAAGGCTAAACAAAAGAGCAGACGCCATACCGGCGGCTGCTCTTTTTGGTTTAGAAAACGTATTTGTCGGCGGCGGCCCCGTGCTGTCAATCCGAAAAAATGCAAAGGGACGCTTGTTTTTATTTCAGACGAATGATGTTGCTAAAGGCCATTTTTCCGTCTTGGTCTGTTACCTCTGCGCGGATCCAGGCGCTTAGCTCTTTTGGCTTGTGGACTGCTTCGGTTAGATTGCTGCCCCGCATGATACGCGCCGGGTGATGGGAATCATCCGAAAAGAAAGCTATTTTTTGAACGGGTGAGCAAAGAACTTTGATTTCGTCTCCTTCTTTGGAAATGTGAATTTCGGGGCCTTGTGTGGCATAAAATTCGCCGTTCTTTATTTTTTGCAAAAGTTCTTTTGTTTCGGTTTTGCCGTCGGTCACATCCACCATAATCGAGGAAACGGTTTGGTCGCCTTCATAACGGTGCGCGTCATCAGCGGCGATCAGCGGCATAATGACGCCGGCGTTGGCAAGCAAATCAACAATGGCGCCTGAATAGGCTCTGTCCGATTGAAAAAGCCCGGAAACGGTGTTGTAAATCTCGGTGGCGGCAAGTCCGTGCAGCGGTTTGACTTGTTCAACACTGTTGAGCGACCAGGCGGGATGAGCTAAAACAGCAATGCCGCCTGCTTCGTTAATTTGATCGATTATTGTTTGTGCATCCGCTTCGTGCGAAATGGCCGGATCATACGCTAATCCCAAACCGACAATGTGAAAGACGCCTTTTTTGGTGTCGTTGCCGCCAATGTTGTATTCACAGCCTGCTATCGTGCGAAGACCCTCGATTTCCTTTTCCTGTGAGAGAATCCAATGGTCTGTCAGGGCGATTAAGTCGTATCCGGCGTCGCGGTAGCATACAGCAACTTCTTCGGGTGTTCGATGTCCGTCCGAACGGGTGGTGTGGGTGTGCAGGCCCAGTTTCATTCGCTTTTTTCCTAAAAGATCGGTGTACATAATCTTTCCTTTCATTCAACAGCTGCCAAGTAATCAGTTGTGTTTTTTGTTATTATAGCACGATGAACATGCCTTTTTCAAGCGGCCCGGCCAAAGAAGAGCCTGTTTTTGGCGATTGCGTGCTGCGAAACAGCCTGTGCCAAGAAAATTGTCATATTTGTTAATATGCACCGATTGACTTCGGCTTGTTTTTATGCTAAAATGAACAAAGAATTTTCATAAACAGGATATAGACTAAGATCGGGAAGGCGTGCTGCGGGTGTTTTCTCTTTTTGCCGGCTGATGGAGAGAAGAGAGGGGACTTTTGGTGCGTATCGTGAAGAAGTGTAAGCGCGCACCGACAGATAAGACCATATTGTGGATGCGGGCTGCTTTGGTGGGCCGCGAATTGATTTCGTCCTCTTGTAGCTGCTGCAAAGAGGGCTGTTCTTTTATGTAGTGAATGGGCAAACGGTCGAATCACCCTGTTGCATGATGGCGCTTGGGCGCGGAGGAGCAAAATGCCGATTACGGAATTGTTAGAAAAAAATGCAAGAAGCTGTCCGGATGATATTGCTTTAGTTGAAATTAATCCGGAGCTAATGGAGAAAACCCGTGAGAACTGGCGGGAATTTGAGTTAATTGAGCCGGCGCCCGAAGCGCCTCACCGCAAAGAAATGAGCTGGCGTGCGTTTGATGAAAGGGCCAATCAGTTGGCCAATCTTCTGCTGCAAAGAGGAGTTAAAAAGGGCGATAAAGTTGCTATTTTGTTGATGAATTGCTTGGAATGGCTGCCCATCTATTTTGGGGTGCTGAAAACAGGCGCGCTGGCCGTTCCTTTTAATTATCGATATACCACAGATGAAATCGACTATTGCTTGCAGCTTGCAGAAGCAGACGGCATCTTGTTTGGCCCTGAATTTGTCGACCGGTTGGCGCCTCTGTGTACCCGAAAAGAGGCAAAAGAGATGAAATTTACCTTTTTTGTGGGAGAGGGGACGCCCGACTTTGCTGAATCGTATGATGAACTTGTTGGCCAGAGCAGTGTTTGCGCCCCGGCGGTTGAGCTGCATGATGATGACTTGGCGGCTATCTATTTCTCATCGGGCACAACCGGGTTTCCTAAAGCGATTCTGCATGCCCATCGGGCCTTGATGCATGCCTGCAAGACCGAGCAGGCCCACCACGGACAAACCAAAGAGGATGTGTTTTTGTGCATACCGCCGCTTTACCACACCGGCGCGAAAATGCACTGGTTCGGTTCTCTGCTCGCCGGCGGACGCAGCGTGCTGTTAAAAGGGGTAAAACCCGAGTGGATAATGGACACCGTGTCCAAGGAAAAATGCAGCATTGTGTGGCTGTTGGTGCCATGGGCGCAGGATTTGTTAGACGCGATTGAAAGCGGCCGGATTGCGCTTTCGGATTATGCCATTGATTCGTGGCGGCTGATGCATATCGGCGCGCAGCCGGTGCCGCCCTCTTTGATTAAACGGTGGAAAAAGGTGTTTCCGTCGCATCAGTACGATACCAATTACGGACTTTCTGAGTCAATCGGCCCGGGTTGTGTGCATTTAGGTGTTGACAATATCCATAAAGTAGGGGCGATTGGCAAAGCGGGCTATGGCTGGCAGACGAAGATTGTCGATGCCGAGCGAAATCCGGTGGCGCAGGGCCAGGTGGGCGAGCTTGCCGTAAAAGGGCCGGGCGTGATGCTTGGCTATTACAAGGATGAAAAAGCGACGAAAGAGTCGCTGGCGGACGGCTGGCTTTATACCGGCGATATGGCCGAAGAGGATGAGGATGGCTTCATTTATTTGGTAGACCGCAAAAAAGACGTTATTATTACAGGCGGCGAAAATCTTTATCCAGTGCAGATTGAGGATTATCTGCGGAAAAACGAACATATCAGCGATGCCGCTGTGATTGGCCTGCCCGATGCGCGGCTGGGTGAAATTGCCGCGGCGATTGTGCAGGTCAAAGAAGGGCATACCCTAAGCGAAGAAGAGTTTAACGCTTTTTGCGCGGGCCTGCCTCGCTATAAGCGGCCGCGCCGGGTGATTTTTGCCCATGTGCCGAGAAACGCGACCGGCAAAATTGAAAAACCCAAACTGCGTGAGCTCTATGGTGCAAAAGATGTGGTTGCACAGCAAAATGAAATAACGGAGGTTCATTAAATATGGAAAAGAAATTAATGCTCGGTAATGCGGCGGTGGCCCGCGGCGCCTATGAGGCCGGCGTGAGAGTTGTCTCTTCTTATCCCGGAACGCCCAGCACCGAAATTACCGAAAACATGGTGCAGTATGAAGATGTTTTCTGCGAATGGGCGCCCAACGAAAAGGTGGCGGGCGAGGTGGCGATCGGCGCTTCGATTGCCGGCGCCCGTGCGATGTCCTGCATGAAGCATGTGGGCTTAAATGTCATGGCCGACCCTGTGTTCACCGTTTCTTATATTGGCGCGAACGGCGGCCTTGTCTTTTGTGTGGCTGATGACCAGGGCATGCATTCTTCGCAGAACGAGCAGGATTCAAGACATTACGCAAAAGCATCAAAAATCATGATGTTAGAGCCGTCTGATTCGGGCGAGTGCAAGGAATTTACCAAGCTGGCCTTTGATTTGTCAGAAGAATACGATACCCCCGTGTTTTTGCGGCTGTCCACCCGTGTTTCTCATTCGCAGTCATTTGTAACGCTTGAGGATCGCAAGGAAGTCACGCTGAAACCCTATGAAAAAAATATTGCGAAAAATGTCATGATGCCGGCCAATGCCGTGAAACGGCATGTGATTGTCGAAGAGCGCATGAAAGCGCTGACCAAACTGGCCGAGATCACTCCGCTCAACCGAACCGAAGAGAACGGCGCCAAAATCGGCGTGATTTGTGCCGGCATTGCGTATATGTATGCCAAAGAAGCCTTGGGCGACCAGGTTGATTATTTAAAACTCGGCATGGTTTATCCGCTGCCCGAAGAAAAGATCAAAGCATTTGCCGCGGCGCATGAGAAGGTGTTTGTGATTGAAGAGCTGGATCCCTTTATTGAGGAGCACTGCCGGGCTTTGGGTCTGTCGGTGATTGGCAAAGAAGCATTTTCGCTGCTTGGCGAATATACTCCGTCCATGATTAAAAAAGCAGTTTTGAAAGAGGAAGCGCCTGCCTATGAAGCAGTGGAAGAAGCGCTGCCGGTGCGGCCGCCGGTGATGTGTGCGGGCTGCCCGCACAGAGGCACTTTCTATGTGCTCAAAAAGCTGGGTCTGACCGTTTCGGGCGATATTGGCTGCTATACGCTGGGCGCGGCTGCTCCGCTGCAAAGCGTCGATACAACCATTTGTATGGGGGCCTCGGTTTCGGCGGCGCACGGCATGGCCAAAGCGCGCGGCAAGGAATTTAACCGCAAGCTGGTTTCGGTGATCGGCGATTCCACCTTTATGCACTCGGGCATGACAGGCCTTGTGGATATCGTGTACAATCAAGGGGCTAATACGGTCATTATTTTAGATAACTCGATTACCGGCATGACAGGCCATCAGGATAATCCGACCACGGGCTATACCATCAGGGGCGAAGAAACCAAACAGGTGAATTTGATTACCCTTTGCCACGGTCTCGGTGTTGAACATGTGGTGGTGGCTGATCCGTTTGATGTCAAAGAGTTTGAGCGGGTCGTTAAAGAAGAGACAGAGAGAGACGAACCTTCGGTTATTATCGCCCAGCGGCCTTGTGCATTGTTGAAAAAGGTCAAATATACCGGTAAGGTGGCTATCAATGATCAGTGCAGAAAATGTAAGCAATGTATGAAGCTTGGCTGCCCCGCTATTTCGTGCGTGGGCGATCAGATTGTTATTGACGAAAGCCAGTGCGTTGGCTGTGAGCTCTGCATTGGTGTATGTCCGTTTCATGCAATTGAAAAAGCAGAGTGAGTAAAGAGGGGTGGCTGAATATGGAAAAGAAAAAAACAACGAATATCATGATCGTCGGCGTGGGCGGTCAGGGCACCCTGCTGGCCAGCCGCATTCTGGGCAATACGGTGATTAACGAAGGATATGATGTCAAGGTGTCTGAGGTGCATGGCATGAGCCAGCGCGGCGGCAGCGTGGTTACTTATGTGAAGTTTGGCGAGGCAGTGTATTCGCCGGTCATTGAAAAGGGCGAGGCGGACATCATTCTTGCCTTTGAATCGTTAGAGGCCTACCGGGCGCTGCCTTATCTCAAAAAGGGCGGCCGCATGATTGCGAATGTGCAGCAGATGAATCCCATGCCTGTGATTACCGGCGCGGCTGAATATCCGGCTGATATTCATGAAAAGTTAGCAGAGCGAATTGATTTAATCTCGGTGCCGGCGGCGGAGCTTGCCAAGGAAGCAGGCAGTCTCAAGGCGGTCAATGTCGTTCTGATCGGCGTGATGGCGCGCTTTACCGATATTGCTTATGATAAATGGATCGAAACCATCAAAAAAACCGTGCCGCCCAAGTTTTTGGAGATCAATCTGAAAGCATTTGATCTTGGTTATCATCAGGAAGGAGAGACGGGAAGTGGCTTATCTGCACAAAGAGATTGAAACCATGCCAAGAGACCAGATCGAAGCGCTGCAAAGCGAACGGCTGGTCTGGCAGGTGAAGCGCATGTATGAGAACGTGTCGCTGTTTAAAGAACGTATGGATAAAGCAGGCCTGACCCCCGCCGATATTCACGGCATCGAAGACCTTGGCCGGCTTCCTTTTTCCTATAAACAGGATTTAAGAGATTATTATCCCTTCGGCTTGTTCGCCGTGCCAATGGAAGAGATCGTGCGTACGCACGCCTCTTCCGGCACAACCGGCAAACGCATTGTGGTTGGCTATACAAGAGACGATCTTGCCATCTGGGCTGACTGCGTGGCCCGTATGATGACGGGTCTTGGCCTCGACAGCAAGGACATCGGCCAGATTTCCTATGGCTATGGACTGTTTACCGGCGGGCTTGGCGCCCATGGCGGGGCTGAGCAGATCGGGGCTACGGTCATTCCCATGTCCAGCGGAAATACCGCCCTGCAAATTCAGACGATGGTTGATTTTGGGTCTACGTTTTTGTGCTGCACCCCTTCCTATGCATTGTATTTAGGCGAAGCCGCCGCCGAAGCCGGCGTGCAGGATCAGCTCAAGCTAAAGACCTGCATTTTGGGGGCAGAACCATGGACAGAGGATATGCGCCAGGCGATTGAAGCCAAGTTAGGCGCCAAGGCGTATGATATCTACGGCCTTTCTGAAATTCTTGGCCCGGGCGTTTCGGGCGAGTGTGAATACCAGTGCGGCATGCACGTGTGGGAAGACCATTTTATACCGGAAATTATCGATCCGGATACCGGCGAGAAACTGCCGGCGGGTGCTGAGGGCGAGCTTGTGTTCACCACGATTACGAAACAGGGCTTTCCGCTGATTCGCTATCGCACCCGGGATATTTGCCGGCTGGATTATGAAACATGCCGGTGCGGCCGAACCCATGTTCGTATGATGAAGCCGCAGGGCCGCACCGATGATATGCTTATTATCAGAGGAGTGAACGTGTTCCCTTCGCAAATTGAAGAGGTTTTGCTGAAGCTGGACGGCAAGGTAACGCCGAACTATCAGATTATTGTAGATCGGGTGAACAACACTGATACGCTGGACATTAATGTGGAAATGAGCGAAGCTTTGTTTGAGGATGATGTCAAAAGCATTGAGAAGGTGGAGAGAACCATCGTAGAGCGTCTGCGCTCTATGCTTGGCATTGGCGCTAAAGTTCATCTGGTGCATCCCAAGAGCATTACCAGGAGCGAGGGCAAGGCCAAAAGAGTGATCGACAACCGAAAACTTCATTGATGGCAAATCATCGTGTGACAAGAAAAGGTACCGATTCTAAAGAAAGGTAGGGAAACAAAATGCGTATTCAACAAATTTCTGTATTTGTAGAGAACAAGACAGGCCGCCTTGGTGAGGTCATTCACGCGCTGGCTGTGGCCGGCATTGATATTCTTGCCCTTTCGATGGCGGATACAACGGATTTTGGCGTGCTGCGTATGATTGTGGATGATCCTGACAAAGCGAAAACGGTTTTGCGCGAGGCGGGCATGATTGTGAAAAGCAACCATGTGCTGTCTATCCTGGTGGATGATCAGCCGGGCGCTTTGGCCGGGCTGTTAGAAAAACTCAGCCGCGGCGGCATTAGCGTGGAATATATGTATGCATCGCTTGTCCGCAAGCAGGATAAGGCCATGATGCTGCTTCGTGTGGATAACACTGAGGCGGCTGAACAGCTATTAGGCGAATAAATTGATTTGGATATATAATTCATGACTGTCCATAAACAGTCATGAAGCAAAACAGCAGGTAGGCAGGTTGAACAAATGAATTATAATTTTTCCAATCGAATGAAAGATATGCAGGGCTCTGCCATTCGTGAAATATTTAAAGCGGCAGCAGACCCCGAAACCATTTCGCTGGCCGGCGGCAACCCCGCGCCCGAGACCTTCCCGGCGGGGGAGCTTGCTAAGATTGCAAGCGAAATTTTAGAGAAAGAGGGGACGCTCGCCCTCCAATATGGTTTGACAGAGGGATATCCCAAACTGCGGACGGCCCTTTGCGAAAGACTGCGTGAAAAAGAGGGCATTGGCAGCGAAAACGATGAATTGATTGTCGTTTCGGGCGGCCAGCAGGGCATTGATCTTACGGTCAAGTGCTTGCTTAACGAAGGGGATGGCATTCTGGTCGAAGAGCCTTCGTTTATCGGTGCGCTGAATGCCTTCCGCTCGTATGGCGCCAAGCTGATCGGCGTGCCGATGGACGAGGACGGTATGAGCCTTTCGGCCTTACGGGAAGCGATCGAGACGAACGAACGTATCAAGGCGATTTATACAATTCCTAATCATCAGAATCCATCGGGTATTACCATGTCGGCCGAAAAACGGCAGGCAGTTTACCAAATAGCCAAAGAACATGGCCTTGTTATCATTGAGGATAATCCATATGGCGAAATTACCTTTGACGGAAAACCGCCCAAATCGATCAAGAGCTTGGATGACGGTACCACCGTGGTATACTGCGGCTCTTTTTCCAAGGTGTTATCGCCGGGTATGCGTATCGGCTTTTGCATAGGCCCGAAGGAGATTATCGCTAAAAACGTGATCGCCAAACAGGTGGCGGATGTCCATACGCCGATGCTCACCCAGCTGTTGGCCTATGAATATATGACCCGGTATGATATGGAGGCCAATATTCAAAAGGCGGCGGCCTTGTATCGGCATAAGTGTGAAACGATGCTGGCGTGTATCAAGAAATATTTTCCGTCCGAAATCACGCATACCACACCAAACGGCGGTCTGTTTATCTGGTGTGATATGGGCGAGGGATATGACGCGGCCGAAGTGGCGCTGCGCTGCGCGAAAGAGAAGGTCGTTTTCGTGCCGGGCAATACGTTTATGGTGGATATGAACAAGCCTTGCTCGGCTTTTCGGCTGAATTATTCAACCATGTCGGATGAAAAGATTGAAGAGGGCATCCGCATTTTGGGCGGCGTGCTTGGGGATATTATGAAATAAAGCGGGGTTTCGGCTTTGCCGAAGGGACGGCAGTTTGCTTCGCCGTCTTGCTTTGGCACAGCGAATTTGTAAGCTATCAAAAAAAGACATGCCCTTGAGGGAGGGGCTGCATAAGGAAGCGGCTTCTCCCTTCTGCTTTGTAATCAGCCAGACAGATTGAATTGTAGGGAAAATTCAAATCATAATGGGGGATTACGCAGTGAATAACATACAGGCAAAAGCAATAAAAATCGTCAACAGCGATTGGATGACCGCATTAACTATATGGCAGCAGGAAAAGCCTGCTGCTTTTCTGCGTTAAAAAGATGGAAAAAGCCATAGATTATTGATATAATATATATACTCAGAAACAAATAGAATCGGAGTGACCAACTATGCCGATCATACTTGACCATCAACTGCGGGAACAGATAAATCATGATGCCGCTGTATTTCCCATCACATATTTCTGTGACGAACTGGCCTCTCTTCCAAATTGGGCAGGGCCTTTGCATTGGCATCCTGACTTTGAGATCGCTACTGCTGTAAGCGGGGTTTTGGATTTTCAAGTCGCAAGACAGCATATCATACTGAATGCAGGCGACAGCATATTTGTGAACGGAAATATACTGCATGGAATCAAACAGTTATCAGGCAATATTCCGGATCCGGTGCCGAATATCGTCTTTTCGGGTGCTATGATTGCACCCGAAACCAGCGCGGTCTATCAAAAATATATTCAGCCGATCTCTCGCTGTGATACCTTGCCTTTTGTCGTGTTTAATCAAAAAAACAGTTGGCATGATGAAGTGAATCGGATCGTTAATCAAGTTTACTGTCTGATGGACGAACAAAGTCCATGCTATGAAATGGCTGTTCAACGCGAACTTAGCCGTATATTTGAATATATATTCTCGAATTTTGATGATTTTCCCAAATCAGAAAATACACGAATACAAATCAATACTCAAATACGCATCCAAAAGATGCTCTCGTATATCCATGAACATTATGCCGAAGCTGTCACACTCGAAGATATTGCGGGAGCGGCTAACATCAGCCGCAGCGAAGCAGGGCGTTGTTTTAATACCTATATGGGCGCCTCTCCTGTGGATGCTCTTATCAAACATCGGCTTCAAGTTGCACACAGTCTGATTCAGGATACAACGCTGACACTTCAGGAAATCAGCGATTCCTGCGGTTTTCATTCGGTACACTATTTCAGCCGTCAATTTCGGCGGATTTATGGATACACACCGGGACAATATCGAATTTTGGGTAAATAGTGCTTTTGTTTGGTTTTTTAGTGTCTTTATTTTGCTTGATTATGATGATATAATGCAATCCGATTATAATGCTGTATGCAGCGAAAAGGAGCAGTCATGACAAAGCAAAAAAACTATAAACAAACCCTTATCGCTTGTTATCTCGGTTTTGTTACTCAAGCGATATCGGCTAATTTTACACCACTCTTATTTTTGACATTCAAGAACGCATATGGAGTGGGACTTGAGAAGATTGCGCTGATTCCGTTGGTGTTTTATTTAACACAATTACTCATTGACCTGGCCGCTGCAAAATTCGTCGACAAAATAGGATACCGTACCTGCGTGGTGTCATCGCAGGTGTTGTCCGCCGTGGGGCTTGTTTTAATGGCTATTCTGCCGGAACTGCTTCCTATTCCTTTTGCCGGGATTCTGATTGCAGTAGTGCTTTATGCGATGGGCAGCGGTCTTATTGAAGTATTAGTAAGTCCAATTGTAGAAGCCTGTCCTTTTGAAAACAAAGATGGCGTGATGAGTTTACTGCATTCTTTTTACTGTTGGGGTGCGGTAGGGGTGATTTTGGGTTCGACGCTCTTTTTTTCAGTATTTGGCGTTGCAAACTGGAAAATACTCACGCTGATCTTTGCATTAGTGCCGTTATATAATGCATTTAATTTTATCTTCTGTCCTATTGAACGCTTAGTTGAAGATGGAAAGAGTATGCGTACCGGTCAACTGCTTCGATTACCGTTGTTTTGGCTTTTGATATTGCTTATGATATGCGCCGGTGCATCCGAAGCTTCTATGGCTCAATGGGCGTCTGCATTCACCGAGTCGGCAATGGGTGTATCTAAAACAGTCGGTGATCTGGCAGGGCCCTGCCTGTTTGCCGTGTTTATGGGAATATCCCGAATCTTGTATGGGAAAATGAGCGAGAAGCTGGATCTGACCAAAACCATGCTGGCGTGCGGTGTTTTATGCGTGATATGCTATTTGACGGCGTCATTGGCCTCTGTACCGATTATCGGATTGGCCGGCTGCGCGCTTTGCGGTGTTTCGGTTGGCATTATGTGGCCGGGAACGATCAGCATTTCTTCACAGAAGTGCCCGAGAGGCGGCACAGCTATGTTTGCATTTTTAGCTTTGGCAGGGGATTTAGGCGCTACCGTAAGTCCCGCAATGGTCGGCGGCGTTTCCAATATGGTTGGCGGTAATCTTAAAACAGGATTGTTCGCCGCTACCGCATTTCCGCTGATATTGATTCTTGGGCTGGTTGTTCTTCATCGGAAATTTGGTAGATTATCAAAATAAAGACAAGTTTGTTGAAAGGTATCATGATTCGTGGCTGTCACCCGAAGAAATGGAATCACTTTTACCTTTTTGTTGATGGAAAAATTTCTGGCGATTTCACAAACAAGTCTTGTCAGGGACTGCTTAATCGTATACAATAGAATAGAAATGATGAAGAAATAGACAAACCGGAATTTGAGAGCGGGT
Source organism: Clostridiales bacterium (assembly GCA_022791195.1). Lineage (GTDB taxonomy): Bacteria > Bacillota > Clostridia > Oscillospirales > CAG-272 > CAKSEI01. Next base: position 58,323 of record JAAVYP010000044.1, read on the forward strand.
TGAATGATTATGGATTTAAAGAAAATAGAAAATTTGATTGATAAACAAAAAGTTAGTTTTATATGTTCTATTGACGATGAAAATTGTCCTAATGTAAAAGCTATGCTCTCTCCCCGCAAAAGAATAGGGCTAAAAGAGTTTTACTTTTCTACTAATACTTCATCTATGAGAGTAAAACAATATAAAGATAATTCACGTGCCAGTATTTACTTTTATCATAAAGGATTTATTAAATATGTTGGGATTATGTTAAAAGGTAAAATGGAGATCTTAACAGACCAAGAAACTAAAAACATGA
>JAAVYP010000045.1 GCA_022791195.1 Clostridiales bacterium
AAAACACGTTGTTTGCCCCTGAAGAGGATATTAACAGAGAAGATATGGCAACCATGCTGTATCGGTATGCATCGAAGGTTAAGAAATACGATGTATCGTATGATCAGAGAGTATCATTCTCAGCATTTGAGGACCGCAACGAGATATCCGATCATGCACAGGAACCATTAAAGTATGCACTGCATACCGGCTTCATTTCGGGAAGCAAGGACGAAGGTGTGATGATGATGAATCCGCAGAAGGGCACAACCAGAGGTGAGATGGCTTCCATGCTCATGCGTTTCTTAGAGGCTGAGCATAAACCCGCTGTTTAAAAATTCATTATATTGATGAGATCTTCCCCCCGAAAAGATCTCTTTTCGGGGGATTTCATAAATATTTCTCCCCCAAAAAAGAAAGATACGCGGCTGCGTATCTTTCTTTTTTTAGATGCAAAGCAGATGTTTTACTGCTCTGCCGTTATCTTAGAGGGTTTATACACCATTTTCTTTTGAATGAGATAGTTTATAAAAAACGTACAGGCCTGCACTAATAATGGCGTATAGGTAACCGACAAAGATAGAACCGTATCCATCCAATACATAAGCACCACCTGCAGGCAAAGAATGAAAATAACAGTAGAGGAATAACGAATAGCCGAAGTGGCTACCCTCTCCTTACTTTTAAAAACAAAGCGATAATTCACCCAAAAATTCAAAGTTGCCGAAATGAGCCTGGCAATTAATTGAGCTGTAAGGGTAATAAATGATTCATTCAGCGTTGTTTTGGAAAGCTCGATATGAAGAAGTTCAAAAACAGACCAGTCAACTAAAAATGCAAGCAAACTGGAAAAGGCAAATAAGGAAAAACGAGAAATAAAGATATAAGAAAGCAAGCACTTGCACAAATCGCCGAATCGATTCACCGATATGTCTGTTCCCGTCTTAGACGCTTGTACAACACGTTTATTGATTGGCCTTTCCTGTATAACAGAGGATATTTCATCTAAAGCCACTTCCCTTGTCTTAGTTCCATGCAGACAGAGGGATAAAATCGCACTTATTTCAAACGGCTGCGCCTTTCTTTTCTCCATCAAAGTCAATAATTCTCGACAATGGCTGGAAGAAAAACCAAGCAAGCCGGTTTGCAGATCATAGACTCTTTCGCCTGCGATAAACCGATAGCTCATCCCAGCGGCAAAATACGCCGCCCGTCTGCCGGGCGATCGATCAGGATATTCATGTGAGCCAATAATCAGCTGGTCTGGATATCGATATAATTCTTTTTGCAGCTGCAAAACTGTATTCGCATGATAGCGCTCATCTGGTTCCATAGTAATCACAAAGGAAAACGATGAGCGCTCTATAAGTATAGCAAGACCGCCCAATATGGCCTCTGTACGGCCCATCCCCTCTTCGCAGAAAAAAACTTCTGCCAAAGTGCATAACATTTTACACGAACTGAAAAGACGCATGCCAGGCGGGCAAACACAAAAAACAGAATACCCAGCCTCGGTTAATTCCTTTACTTTATTCACCACTGTTTCTTCCGCATGAAAAACGGGAATCAAAACCGCTGTATCCTGCATCATTCATTTCCTTTGATCAATTCATTTTGTGGCTGTGCGGCACTGCGAATAAGCATTGTCAAGCATCTGTATCACCAGTAATATTAAAAATGATTCATCTGATTTAAAGCAAGCCGCCGTTTCGCTTTTATTATTGTACACCTTTCGCCAAAAAAATGCAAATCGATTCTTGTGCGTCTCTGTTCCTATATTTTCATAAAAGGAATCAAAAAATGCCAACGTAATCAAACCAAAAATGTTTACTTATTATAAATAATTGTGTTTTAGTGTCAACACTTTGTTGATTATTGACAAAATCACTTCAATATGATAAAATAAAACTATCATAAATTCCCATATAAACGGGAATTCAACAAATAAATAGAATCTTACTATTTTTCTTTACCTCCAAATCCGGCCGGAATGATGTTGTATTCAACATTTTCCGGCCATTCTTTTACGCAACAAATTCATCCCTTGATTTTTCTCATGAAATTCAGCCACGCTATTAAAAAACACTTCGCCACAGCGCAAAATATTCCCTATAAAGTAATATAGACACAATCCTTTAACGACAAAACTGCGATTCTCGTTTCATGCCCTATGCTTTCTTCATCACAAAATACAAAAGGAAGATAAAAGCAGATGGATCAAAACAAAATCGGTGCGTTCTCGAAAAAAACTTCGCAAAAAAGCAATTGCCGCAACCTGTTTACTTTAGTCTATTCTAAAACTTTATATCCTGTTTGATCTAAAATCAAAACGCACTTATTCAAATAAGGATGTTGTCCATTAACATAAGTTGGAAGAATCAGCTTTCTCGTAAATAAATTTTTAGAATACATTTTTGCATCATTTGTGTTCACATATACGATATTATACTGTGGATTCCACGGATTTTGTACGATCTGCATGATAGAGTATGCGCCATCATATCGTTTATCACCATATACATATCCTCTTTCATCTGTTATAACAGGGCAGTTTTGTCTAAGGCGCATCAGAGTGTCATTTTTAATATTGTAATCCACAATAATCAAACTGTGATTATACAAAACAGATTTAGTAATAGTATGTAATGTAAAAATTGGGTATTTTACATGAATTTTAGAATCAAACCCATTGACATATGGTTCTGAAAAGTTTTTTGATGTGCTAATTATAACTGCATTATTAACATCACAACAAAGAATGCACAATGGATCCAAGTATACATCCAATAGTCCATTTCCCTTATATGGTTCGGAGCATATCGCCGGGGTTTCGCTTTGATAATAGCCACTCGTTTTATGGATAAAATGTATTTTCTCATCTGCATAATTATGATATTTAAAGATTTTTTTGTTAATTGAAATAGTAAACGCATTTCGATTGATCTGTGGAGGCAGATCAATTGTCAATCCTGTGGCGTTTTTACAGGAAATCACAATATCATTTCCCACAATTTCTGCCTTGATATCGGCATAAGTCTTGCCGTTTGTTATAGAATGCAGCCTGATCCAATATACTCTTAAATGTCTATTCTTTTCTGTATGAAACGAGATTTTAGTTGGATAGCGCTCTAAATGCGAAGATAAAAGTTGATTTATCACTTTTTTGTTTAAATATAGATTCTCTAAATCTGCATGAACAGTTTTATCAGTAATTAATTCAATATAGTCAGGTAGCTTTTGAAAAAGGCCTGATACTTTTTTGTTATATATCAAATCTTGTTGTGAAATAATATTTATTACTCTTGTCTGCGAAAGATTTTTAATCTCCGGATCATATGCAGTTGCACCGCTTGAACATATACCCGCAAACAAATGAGGCATAGCCTGCGCCATAGCAAACGCAGCAAACCCACCACTTGAATAGCCAACCATATATATTCTTTTCTCATCAATATATAGCCATTGTTTAAGTTGAGATAAAATTTCTAAGAAAGCCGCTTCGCCAACATAACTCCCTAAAGTAACGCCCCTCAAGGGAATATCCGCACTAATTACCGCCTCTCCACGATATTGTTCCATTACAAATGCTTTTTCATAATCAGTTTTACAATTTGTCATCATCATAAGAAGTAGAGGATATTTTTCTTCTTGCGTATATGTATCAGGTAAATATATGTTTATATATAAAAAACGCTGATCCATTTCTGAACGAAAATACATCTTCTTATGACCCGGTAAATATAACTTTTCCAAATAAAGTCCGCTCTTCACATTTTCTATTGCTTCCGCTAATTTTTTTACATCTTCATCCCGTCCCTCTCGCAACGTAATATCCGGATTGGTTACCGCTTGGATATGAAATCCAAGATAATTGTACTCAGCAGCAGTCAATTCTCCGCTATCCATAAGTCGATAAGCAGCATCTACCCATCGTTGCGGCTGATTAATGATAGGATACAAAAAGAAAGTTCTTTGAATTGTATTTGTTTTTCCATCTTTCGTGTGACAAGTCACCTCAAAAATCAAATGATTGAGGTTATCTGTTGCCGGATAATCATATTTTGATAAATCAAAAGAATGCGTCTTATAAAAATAATTATCGAATGAATCCAATAATTCGGGCGGATCATACGAATAAATACAGGCATCCATTTTTTGATTTATATCAATATTCACCTCATCTAAAGGCAGTAAAATGTATTCTACCCTTCCTTTACCATAGTTATCATACTCTTTATTCAACCACCAAAATCGACCTGAAAATTCCTGTAAGTTTCCTGAAAGATAAGAAAGGTTTTGCATTCTGTATTCATTTGCAAGAGTGTTTACTCTATAATTCACACAGGCACCCTCATTAGGTGCCCACGATTCTAAAATGACTATATTTCTACCTCTTTTTAATTCTGTAATTAAAGGTGACGGATGACTTGCAACAAATCTTCCATTAATCCATGTTCGTGAGACAAGATCGTTTTTTGCGCAAATAATAACACCTACATCCTTATCACATTCAATAGCGAAAAATAAATATAGTTTTGTATTCTCTGGCACGGAAATATCGTCTAATTTTATATATTCATTTGATTTACACCCGCAGATGAAACATGATGAAATGCTTTTTGTATCAAAAATATTGGTAATATAACTTGACACACTCTCTGAGAGTTGCATATTATAAATATCTATTTCCGAACTATCTTTAATGCATACAGCACCCATGCGGTTAATTGAAATAGATCGATCATCATACAAACGATGAATTAAATGATTCATACCCTGACCCATATAGCAATCCCCCTAACGCACATTTTGAACCGCCGCTTATGCATTGCCGAAAAACTGATTAGGATTTGCATAGTTACTACATATAATTCCTGCATACTTTTGAATAGTCAATACAATAAATGAATTAATATTTATTAGATTGCAAATTATACATTTTGCAATAATCACCTTGTTTATCCATTAACTCTTTATGACTGCCATCCTCAATCAATTCACCATTATAAAAGTGAAAAATATGATCAAATTTCTTCAAATTACTAAATTTGTGAGATACAAGAATTAAAATTTTATCTTTTGAATTATCAATCAATTTGGAAAAAATCCGATCTTCGGATATCGCGTCCAAACTACTCGAAGGCTCATCAAACATAACAACCTGAGCCTCTCGATATAGTGTTCTTGCCAAATTAATTTTTTGTGCTTGTCCTATTGATGGAACTATACCTGTTTCATCAAAAGTTTTTGTCACCTGAGAATTTAAAATACTTTCATCAATATTTGAATACAGCCCGACATCAGATAACAATTCCTGTATGTCTTTATTATCTTTTTGTGAATTCAAATCTGATATAATAATATTTTCCATTAGTGATGTACTATACAAAATCGGAACTTGAAACATTGTTGAAAAACATTTTCTGTACGATGTTAATTCAAATTCGTTAATATCAATACCATTTACCAATATGCGCCCGCTCGAGGGAGAATAATACCGCAAAAGTAATAAAATAAGCGTCGATTTACCGGCACCGTTTAATCCGGTCAAAGCAATATGTTCGTCTTCTTCGATCCTCATATTTACATTGCTAAGCGCAAAACGATCTGAATATGGATATTTAAAACTCAAATTCTCAATTTTAATTTCCATAATTTTTTCGTCAAATATAGTGGTTCCCTGTGACGGTAACAAAATATTCTTTTCAAAATTGAAGTAATACTCTGCTCTTTTTCCGTTAATTATCATATTATTGACTAATTCAGATGTCTGATTTATTGAGCTTTTTAAATTATTCAAAATGGTTGTGTAATATGTATAGTCACCAATTAATAACCTTTGATATATAATACAGCTAATTAAATATAAATTGATCAACAAATTCACAATTGTTAAAACAACAAATAAAACCAACTCCCTGAAAAGATTCTTTTGTAATAGTTCTTTTCGCTTGCCAAATCGCATCATAAATTCTTGTCTTATTTTATTCTTGAAGAACTCATAAGATTCAAATAAATGCAGCTCTAAATAAAATTGTTTCTGAAAGAAAATACTTTTAAAGTATCCTATTTTTCTCTCTGTTAAATTTAGTTCTTTCTCTAACTTGTAATTCTCTGCTTTCATTTTTTTATTTAGAAAAAATGAAGGAATTGTTATAATTATTGTTATCAAAGTAATTTGCCAACTAAACACTATACCTATCAATAACGATGTAACCAACGAGCCTATACTAAAAATCAGATCAATAAAATTTGTATATGTGTTTATTAAAGAATTACTATCAGTTAAATATTGTTGATATCCATTGAGTTTATTTGTATTATCAAAAAAGCTATATTCCAACTCTATTGATTTATCAATCACACGCATAGAAAGATAATCGTTATATTTAGTAGTAGATATGGCAGATAGATAATTTAAAGGCTGCTTAATGAGTCCTATCAGCAATCCCATTAATACTACAGTCAACGTATTGAGAAGCAAACCATTCGTAATATGATGATCAACCAAGGAGATAGATAACTCATTTAATAATTGAGCGTTAACTTTAGCAAATACAAAAACAGATGCTGTATCAATCAAACTAATTACTATTTTAAAAATCGCGTACTGTCTTGCATGAACCGATACTATTTTTATAGCATGAAATATAGATTTTATCATTGGTAAATTCATTTATAAATTTTGTTTTAAATCCAAGTATTCATATCAACGACTCGCTTTATGACACTAATCTGCTATACAGCATTTCAACATCATAATTTTTTGGGGGAACCGGAAATTCGCAAACCGGTGTTTTGTCATTGTATATAGTCATATATTCAAATTTATATTTCGGAACTTTTGTATGGGAACGGCTATCAAGTGTTGCGCTAACATGCTCAATTGGAACTTCATATTTTTCTGAAGTCTGTATCTCGTTGCAAATGGAATATACATATATTATTATACTCTTTTTTTGCAATATGATATCCGTCTGATAATAGCAATCTGTGCGTATACAATTGTCCTTTCCCTGCTTTACCCTGCCAGTTGTACTTTCGCCATATACGGTAAAGCTATAGTCATCATTGTAATCCTCCTTCTGCAATTGCTTGCTCATATAATGATCATAGTCTATATCGCTAACAAGCTTACATTCCTGTACAAAATATGTCAATACCATTCCCAATATCGCAAAGCCAAAAATCATTCCGCCCAATGGTCCCACTCCCCAAATAACGGTCATCATAAAAATACTGATTATAATCATTATGATAAAAATAAAATAGCATATCTTTACCCCCGTGCCAAGTTTTCCGGAATTGAAATACCTTTCATAGATACTCTTTTTCATTCAACTCACCTCCAATTACCACATCATAAATTTATCAAACGATATGATATGAAAAACAGTAAGGGTTCCGAAAGCGCCGCATCCCGCGGAGTTTTCTACTTTCACATACCCCGACATTGCCCTGACTATTGATCCATATTTATAAAATATTTAATTTTATTAGAACTTCTGTCCTCTTTAATCAAATCGACAATTGTTACCGTTACATCAACCGGTGGCCAATCAAATAATGTATGAATAGTATCCGAAATACACTTGACTAAATAATCTTCAGAAAATTCTTGGGAATCCATAACCAATTGAAAGTGAAAAACACCATTCTGTAAAACGGTTTTGAACTGTCTAATCGCTCTGTTACAATATACTGAATTCACATTATCAATAATATTCCAAAAAACAGATCCATCATAGCTTACATTATTTATCATAACCGAGTCATTGCATCTTGATTGAGTAATCTTTAATAATCCATTTTGATTTATTATCCCGCGATCTCCGGTTTTATAACGTATCAATGGCATGATAGAGTTTGTCAATGTTGTAATTACAATATCACCCTCATTTCCCTCCGGACATGGTAAACTATGCTGATCTAACACTTCAACATAAACATTATCTTCTAAAATTTGCAAGAATTCAGATTCTCCATATGCAATTCCATTACACTCTTGCATTCCATACATATTAGTAATCTGTATATTAGGATAATGTATTTTAAAGTAATCTATCATTGATTGCGAACAGTGTTCACCGTTCAATTCGATAAGTTTAACAGAATCGGGAAGCATTACCCCTATCTTGTCTAAAAAAGCAGCAAAGGTATATAAAAATGACGGTTGTACCAAAAGCCAAGTTGGTTTAAAATCATGAATTGTTGAAAAATAAGCTTTTAAGGTCTTATCATCTGTATATGCTTTGGAAAAAGACAATTGATTACGATTAGCAATAATTTTTGCGTTAGAAATTCTACCCAAAACATTGTAATTAACATGAAGAGTACAAAAAGGATCGGAAGGCGTAATACCATACTTCCCCCTGATTTTCCAAAGTCTGCTCAACGAATGTAAATACTCGAAATCATTCCAACATATTGATAATATAAGTCCGGATGAACCACTTGTTCTGGTCGTCAAAACATGATTAGACTTTATATCAAAATCTTTATAGTTATCAATAATTTCTTGTTTAGTTAAAACAGGAAACGACGCAAACTCTCCTTGTGTATATACCGATTTTTTTGCGTAAAAAGGAATGTTTTTAATATATGTTTGTATGAGTTCCATATTCTGAAATATCATAAAAATCTTCACCTTATCAAAAATTGATTTTATTCTTCATAATACACATAACCGGTATTAAACTCTACCCCTATTTTCTTATCTACATAGTTAGGAATATTATATTTGTTGAATATGTGATCCCAATGCTGACTTAAGTCGATTGAGACACGCTTTAAATCATTATTAATATGACTCAAGTCGATTTCGCATGAATTAATGCGACTAAGCGTGATTAAAGATTGCATATTGCACTGTAATGATACCGCTTTATCAGCATCTTCAAGACTAATTCTTCCTATAATTTTTTTCATTACACAGTTCCTTATTACATTTTATATTTCTAATTCTCTGTATTTACGCATAAAACTATCGCCCCTTAATCTTACAAGCGGATCATAGGTGTTGCAACCGGTATCAATATTAATATCAAATGGAATCGGAAACTCGTTTTTAAGTATTTTTTGCTTCAATGTTTCAGATACTTCTGCCTCTATATTTGATTTTATACATTCCAATTCAAACGGAACACAAAACTCATCCGTTTTGATTTTATTTAAAAACTTACAATTTTTGCAATGATATGCAACGCATTTTCCACACATAGGGGGTTCTTTATTCAACGAATCAGGTAACTGATTAATTCCATTTTCTATATCACCGACACAACTCTGACCATATATATAAAACGAAGGGCAAGTATATATTTTACCATCCGGTGCCAAGGTAAACTCCTGTTTCCCGCTTGTACAATAACGATGTTGATCCATAAACAAATCATCTGACACAACATTAATTTGAATAAAGTTCTGGGATGCCCATTGTTGATACAGCCATTCCTGCAGTTGATAAAGAGATACCTTATATTTTTTCAAATCCTCTATAGTCATCCTGTAAAGATCCCTTATCACAACCACTACTCTTGAAATTTTTGAAAAGTATGTAATATAGTTTGGTAGATTCGCAATATCTTGACATTTTATCCTTAAAATGATGGTGTGGGCTAAACGATAGTTCGGCGTTAAATGAACAAGCTCTGCATCAACTATATCCATATTGAATTCATCTTTCACTGAAAAATCGCGAAAGTCGTTTATATAAAAGCCATAATGCTTTTTTTCTTTAAAATTCAAAAACACGGGAATATAGAAATTTTCATCACAAAAATCTACAGCTTTTTGTAGCAACTCGTCAGATAAAGCAAGCGCATTGGTCTGATTAGGCAACGACTCATATTCGTGACAGTAGCAAATATTGGCATCAGCCATAATATTTAAATATTTTTGATTTCTCCCTTTGCCGAAATAAAGATTATATCTCATCGGAGAAATGTTTCCGGTAGCTTTTTCATATCGATCCCAAAAATACTTTGTTGCTCTAACATTAGCTTTATGCAACTTGCAATGATATGTTTTGCGTTGAAAAATCGTGTCGTGGTCAGCATTGTCATAGTTATTTCCTGTACACCAAGTACATTCGCACGAAACGGGGCAGTCAATACACTCATCGGCGCTTTGATTATACATGGTCAATGCATTAAAAGCGCGGATGCGATCGTAATCAAAGCCTTCGGTAATATTGCCAATCGAACGTCCTTTGCGATTATTCAGAGATGAATCCAAAAAACGGACACACGGAAAAAACTTACCATCGGGAGCAATAGCTAACATATTACCGGAGCCGCAAAAGTTTATAAGCATGTCATTTTCCGCATAACTACGGCCAAGATTAGGAGAGAAAAATCTTACTGAACATTTATCCCATAATCGATTATCGATTACATAATCTGCCAGGGCTCTTAATTCTTTTTCAAACACAGCCTCATCGTTTTCTTCCCAAACATTTTCAAACACAACATTTGCCATTACGTATTTTATTCCCAAATTCCACAAATTAACAATGCTGTCCTTTAAATACGGCAAATCATCGTGCGCAAATGTAGCCTTAGTAGATATACCTCCGGCTTGCGCAAACCAAAGCGGCAGCGCTTTAATAACATCGTCATACGAACCACTTCCATCTTTTTTTATTCGAGATAGGTCGTGCTTTGCTTTATTACCGTCTATCGTTATATTTACATGTAAATTTACCGCATGTTTACGAACAAAATTCTGAACACTTTCAGAAGTATATAATACACCGTTCGTTCCCAGCATAAATCGGTAACAATAAAACCATTTATGATGAAGCTTATACATTTGAATTAAAATATAATCACAAAGCTGATCGATTAACTGCATTTCAAGCGTAGGCTCACCACCTATAAAATCCCAAACGACTCCATCATATATTAATAATGATTCATCATTTAAAATAAAGTCAACAGCCTTTTTTGCTGTTTCATAATTCATCTTCACTTTATTGTTTTTATGAGTAAAATAGCAATATGTACAAGCTAAATTGCAGTCTTCTGTAACATTGAATGTAATATATTTTATTTTAGAATTGGGTTTCCATGACTCAGGCGTTTTACCCATCAAAATGTTAGGAATCATAATTTGCCTCGTTATTCTTTAAACAATACTAAAAACCTTGTTATTTACTTCCGTGGGCAGCTGAAATGTTAGTACATGCGCCGATACAAGTACCAAATCGGCATATGTTTGGATTAGGCGATCCGCCCCCTACGCTGTTTTCCAAACAAACATCACTGCAAAGAGAAAAACAGGAGTATAAGCACTCGCCGTCGCATCCTATACACGCTTGAATCATATACACATTAGGTGCGCATGTATTTTGCGGCGTAATCTGGTTGTTAAACGAAAGATCAAAAAAATCAAGCATTTTATTACCTCACTTTATTATAATTATCTTAATATTTTTAATACCTACTCTACAATATCACATGATTTCCACAGCATTGACAGGTATTGCGGTCAAACTCAATATCTGCGCCGCAAAACACGCATATTTTTTTTCGATGAGGGTCATTGGTTACTAACTGTAAATGAGATGTTCCGCGATAATACCGTACCCGGTCGCCCACTTGATAAGGCACGCCAAACGCATTGGTTTTATAGTCAATATCTCTGGTATATACATCCCCCCTGTCCGTTCTGATATCAATACGCAACAGACATTTTTTACGCAGATTTTCTCGATAGGGCATTAAACCATCTACTCTAGTCACCATTTTGTTTTCAATTTTTGTAATTGTGCCCTCATAGGATCGAACCGTAAAAACACGCCACAGTTTAAAATTGAAAAAGGGAAGAAAAGCCAAAACATAGGCAATGGTGATGGATGCCTGAGCGGTAATGCGCACGGTAAAATAGGCGTGAATTCCCAAAATCCAAATCACAACAACAGCAACACACCAAAGTATCCAACCCATATAGAAGCGGATATAGCGTTTTATAAAATTTCGCTCAAGCTGCGCTCCGTTTGTAATATTTTTATTCATGTGAAGTCCTTTCGCTATCAATTTTGGTTTGCGCGAGCAGATCTCTCCGTTCGCGTCCGAACGCATCCCAGAATATTTTATAAAACAACATTAAAAGCATCAATCGTACGATCAGTCCGAGCAGCGCAATCAACATATATATACCAAAGTCGATAGGAATATACAAGCGTTCTTCGATCCGATCGTACTGCCCAGTAGGGAGGATGTAGCATAATTCCCATATAATTCGTGCCATTGGTGAAAAAAAACCGCCGAATGCGTTATATGCAATCGGAAAGAACGATATAAAAACGCGGATAAGCTCTCCCGGCAGAAGGAAGCGAATTGACTGCCCCACCCATTCGGCTTTGCCCTCACGGTAATGATATCTCGGATAATTACGCATAATTAAAATTGAAAAGATCAGCGGAATAATCCCGGAAATGACTAAATACAACACGGCAAGCGCACCCGAACTATGAACGAATCCTCGTGCATTCAGGGTTATACAGGATGTAACCAAATAAAAAAGTATTACATAGAGAAAATAATTACCGTCGAGTGAAAGGCGCACCTTGCGCTTATATTTCTCGTTATGCTCGGGATCGGGCGCAGTATAATCGATCTCCATTTTTGGAATAGGAACAGGCGCAGAGTAGTATGTTCCGCTTTTTGTAACCGGACGTTGATCTGCAATAATCGCATCATCCGGGACTGCATCCTTTCCCGCATAAGAGGGTACCTGATATGACGGATCCCAACCTCTCCCTTTCACCGGCGGATTTACCTCCTGCTTTTCCGGGAAAGGCGGCGGATTTTTCAAAATCAATGCACCGCAGTACGGACAACGCTCGGCCTCGGTCGGCGCATACAAGCCGCACATGACGCACTCTGTATCGCGCCGTCCTTCGCGTTTGAATATCTGAGCGATACGTGTTCCGCGGTAATGTCGCACTATATCGCCCGGTTCGCATAACGCTGACAAAGGATCGTCCTGTGCATATTTTCGGATAAGATAGTAACCTATTTTCCCATCAGCGCGCCGAACGGCCGCATAAACTGCAACCCACAATTCCTGATTCTGAAACTCGTATTTTCCGCTGAGTCCGCCTTTCCACAGTTTGAATACGTTTTTTCTGTCAACGGCAATGACCTCTCCCTCAAAGGACGGCTGCTGCAAAAGTATGGACAGAAAAACCGCTATGGGCGAAAGAAGAAACAAAAGGAAAAACACAAGATTTGTATTGATTACGCCAATGCGCGCGATAAACCATTCATATCCGACAATTCTAAAAAACAAAGCATAAACAAAGCAAGCGTAGATCGCTAATATCAGAAGCATCTTGCGAAAAAAGCGACGCGCGATACTTATTTTCATCTCATGCGGTAAGGGTAATACGTTTTTCATAAGACAATCCAATAACCCAGGCTTTTAGACATTACCATTCACATCATCACAGTTTTGTTCGATAGTCTGTTGTATAATTTCAACAATAGTTTCAAAACTTTTGAATGCCTCAAAATTCACCAATCCATCGGCAAAATTAATATGAAACGCTTCTTCTATTTTTATTAATAATGATATAAACATAATAGAATCCATATTTTTCAAAGAAGCATCAATATCCTCTGTGTCAAACAGGTCCAATTCCGCTATGACTGTTTCAAGTTTATCGCTTACATTAATCATCTTTATGTACTCCTGTTACAATAAATTTGCCAAGCAAATACATCTGCTAAATGTGTCTGGCGAGTTCTCATTCCTAAGCTACACACAGAAAGGCCAAACGGACTAATGATCTACTCTTTGAGCAAACACATCCGAAACACAGGCTGTCATCTATCCTTCTATTACAGCATTCAGTTTGAGCAGGTTGAACTTGCTTTTTAGTTTTGCTATTGACTTTTATTAGCAGGTTTGTTAGTCAACATGCGATAAAACAAATCCCGTATATCACTAACTTTTGGTTTATCGTTTGAAGTTGGAACCTCTGTAAGCTTAATCCATTTCTTGGGAATTTCATACGATGGCAGTTTATTTCCAATCTGATTGACTATAGCCTGTTTCTCAACATTACCCGTATATGCGCAGCACAAACATTCAAAATTATCATCTTTATAGTCAACAACAACACATTCTTCCACTCCGAAAACATCTGCTATAACTTGTTCAATATCATTCAAGAATATATTATGCGCTTGAATAATCACTTGATTATCCGATCTGTCAACAACATGTAATTCATTATATTTATCTACATATCCGATATCGCCGCTGCTAAACCAACCGGGATTCTGTGGGTCATATTTTGCTGAACCAGTTACATACCCACTAAACAGGCTCGGAGAACGAATTAAAATACTACCGCAATTGCCTCGCGGAACACACGCCCCCTGCTCATCAATAATTCTGACATCAACACCTTGTATTGGTTTTCCTACAGAGTTTGTAACACAACACCCCTTGCGTTGAGCTGACACTCTCGGGCCTGCCTCGGTCAAGCCGTATACATTGAATAAATTTATGTCTGAAAAAGTAAGACGAGCTTGTTTGTAAAGTTTATCACTCAATATAGCGCCACTGACATATATCGTTTTTAATGATTCCGGTTTAATATCGATTATTTCATACTCTTTTATATATAAAAGCAACAAAGTCGGATTTAAGCATAAAACTGTCGCATTGTACTTTTGTATGTTTGTAAACACATATCTTGGCGAAACAATCGTTGGGGATACAATTAGCCGCATTGAAGTTTTTAGCGCAACAAGCAATTCTCCAACAAGGGTCGAAGAATGCGATAACGACTTAACAATATAAACGCAGTCTGCTTTTTGAGGGTGCATATATTCTATAATTGAATCTGCGTTTTTTTGAATTGCAAAATGTGAAAGTATAACCCCCTTTGACTTACCCGTAGTACCGGAACTATATAGTATTATCGCTTCATCATTACTATAGTTTGGCTTAAATTTCCGATAAAATTCGTTTGGCAAAGGAATTGCATTCTTGCATAACGGCTCATATTCGATTACCTCAATGTTATTATCCGCAAATATATGAACATCCGTTATCATATTTTTATCAATATAACATTTGCAAACATCTGCCTCAATCATTAACAAAACGGCAGATTCCACAGGAATTCTCCAATCTATAAGCACCGCACAATTGCTATCATTCCAAATATTAAGCAAACAATCAATATACTCAATTGTATTCTCGCCAATAATCGCAATCCTGCTCACAATTCACCTTCACTTTTATATTACAAATCAAAAAACGGCACAACACAAGCCTCTCAAAAGCAAGTGTGTACCGCACAGTTAACAAATCCTATATTACCCATTTGTCTCTCTATGTTCTTATTCACAAATTTCTGTATACTTTTCATAGTATTCATCCCAAATAATCATTTCAGACATTTAATTGAGTATATAATAGCATACTAACAGAATCGTGTCAACACATTTCACAAAAATTACAAAAATGCATCGCACTTTTCAGTGCGTATCGCCCAATTTAAAAGTACAAAATATTATTAAAAGTTTTTACAAAGACATCAAACTATTTTATCGTATGCTGCATTAACGCAAAGAGTATACCATCGCTATTACTTTACATTGGTTCACTGAATGACCTTCCTTTTCACAAGTTCATGCGAATATGTAAAAGGGCATAAAAAAGACCGAACTCTCTTTCTATATGTTGAAAGAAAATTCGGTCTTATGCGAGGTATGTATTCAGTTTTTGTTTGCTCCGGTTAAAATCCGGGTGCAGGAGTAGCCATGTTATTTGAACAGAATTTAGAAGTGATTTTCAGTGAAATTCTTCAAAAAGCGTGAACCCCCTTGAATTTTCAAGGGGGTTCGCCTTATGGACTTTTGCCCACTAATCATGGTGCCGGAAGCGGGGGTCGAACCCGCACGGTGTCGCCACCACTGGATTTTGAGTCCAGCACGTCTGCCAATTCCATCATTCCGGCTTATTTACTATTTTAAAAATCTGCCTATGACAAGCAAATCTATTAGCTACTTTTTTATTATATCATAATTAGTCTAAAGTTGCAAGACTTTTTGTGAAACGAGGTACAAAAAAGTACCTCGTTTCTTCTATCTTTTTTTATTTTCTGACTAAATATCCCTCAGAAACTAACAGTTCAGCATTCAATACTGCACCGCCAGCCGCACCACGCAATGTGTTATGCGAAAGGCCAATAAACTTATAGTCATAGACAGTGTCCTCGCGCAGTCTGCCCACAAAAGTACCCATGCCCTTGTCGCGGTCGCGATCAAGCTTTGGCTGCGGTCTGTTTTCCTCTTCAAAATAGGTGATAAACTGTTCAGGCGCACTGGGCAGCTTTCTCTGCTGCGGCTTGCCTTCATAGTTTTTCCAAGCTTCCAAAATTTGTTCTTTGGTCGGCTTCTTTTTAAATTTGACAAAAACAGCGGCTGTATGGCCGTCTGAAACCGGCACACGCAAACACTGGGTTGTAATAATCGGCGAACTTGCTTTCACGATTTCGCCATTTTCAATATGCCCCCAAATTTTAAGCGGCTCCTGCTCGCTTTTTTCTTCTTCGCCGCCAATATACGGAATGACATTATCAATAATCTCGGGCATGCTCTCAAAGGTCTTTCCTGCCCCTGAAATCGCTTGATATGTCGTGGCAACAACCTCATATGGTTCATAGGCCAACAGAGCTGATAACGCAGGCACATAACTCTGGATAGAGCAGTTTGGCTTTACGGCAATAAAGCCGTTCTTAGTTCCCAATCTTTTTTTCTGCGCCTCAATAATCTGCAAATGATCATCGTTCACTTCGGGTATAATCATCGGTACATCCGGCGTCCAGCGGTGCGCTTTATTATTGGAAACAATCGGTGTTTCCTTTTTAGCATACGCATATTCCAGTTCTCTTGTTTTTTCGGCATCCAAATCAACGGCGCAGAAACAAAAATCCACCTGCTCTGCAACGGTGTCAACTTCCCATGCGTCTTCAACCGTCATTTTTTTATATTTTTCCGGCATAGGCTGCTTTAATTTCCAGCGATCGCCCACTGCCTCTTCATAACTTCTGCCTGCACTTCTTTTTGAAGCAGCCAAGCAAGTCACCTCAAAATACGGGTGGTTCTCCAAAATGGTCAAAAAACGCTGGCCAACCATGCCAGTAGCCCCAATGACGCCCACTCTTAACTTTTGTTCCATTAAAATCACATCCACATCTTCGTTACAATCTATTTATGAATCAGTATAACATCTCTGCCCATTTCTGTCAAGAAAAAAGTATATGTCAACCCTCTGGCTTATAGCTGACCGTACCACATACCCGGTCGCCAGCATCGCCGAACGCCGTATAAATATAGCCTTTTTCATTCAGCGGTCCTGCTACATATTTAGCCGTAAAAATAGGCACATCAGGATGGCTCTCCTGCAAGCGTTTTATACCAACCTCAGAAGATATAATACACATAAACTTAATTTTGGTGCATCCGCATTCTTTGACAAAGCGGATAGCCGCTTCTGCACTGCCGCCGGTAGCTAACGCCGGATCGACAATAATCACCTGACCGTCGGCCACATCGACAGGCATTTTGAAATAATACTTTTTCGGCTCTAACGTCTCTTCATCCCGATATAAACCAATATGCCCTACTTTAGCAGTCGGCGAAAGGGCGCGCAATCCGTCAATCATACCAAGACCGGCTCTGAGAATCGGCACAATCGTGAAATCCTCTGCCAAAACAGGCGAATCAAATTCGGCAAGCGGCGCCTGTACTTTTACGTCTTTCATGCTAAGATCCTTCAGCGCCTCATAACCCATCAGCATCGAAATCTCTTTGACGATTTCTGAAAATTCTTTTGATCCCGTGTGTACATCACAAAGATGCGTCACCTTATGCTTAATTAACGGGTGATCAAAAATCGTTACATTCTTTAAAAAATCTTCCATAAGAAACCTCTTCATCAATTATTACAATTTTAAGAAATCGTTGACACATAACCTATCAATGTGCTACAATCAATCAAAAATACATAAAACAAAAGGAAACGAGATAAAAAAACAATTTTTTAATCGTCAAGTTTTGCGCTGCGCCAGAACTTGCGCCATGAGCCGCTCCTTTAAAAACAGTCGCAGCACACGGAGGCTAACAATGGCTAAAATACTCGTCAGCAGTTGTCTTTTAGGCTGTCAATGCCGCTACAAGGGCGATGACTGCAAAAACGAACGCATCTTAGAGCTCGCCGAAAAGCACACACTGATTGCTGTCTGTCCTGAACAGGCCGGAGGCCTGTCCACCCCGCGCGCTCCCGCAGAAATTGTCAATAACAAACTAATCAACGCAGACGGCCATGATGTAACCAAAGAATACCAAAAAGGCGCCGAAACAGCTCTATGGCTGGCCACATTGAATCATGTGGATTTCGCTATTTTGAAAGCTAAGAGTCCATCCTGCGGAAAAGGCCGTATTTATGACGGCTCCTTTACCGGCCGCATGGTCGATGGAAACGGTGTAACAGTGACTCTTCTGCAACAGCATGGCATCCCCGTGTTTACCGAGGATGAACTGGACAATCTGCCTCTGTAACCGTCATTTCCTTTCGCTCACTTCCCTTTTGAACAAACTCCGAACGCATGCGTTCGGAGTTTCCTTTATTTATAATGTATGTTCCGAGTCTTTGACCTCAACCTCACCCATACTTTGGGCAGCACCGGTTAAAGGATCAGCATGATCCTTTTGACGTCCATTGGTAATGAAATTAGTGATAACACCCACAATCAGAGCAACGGCCAACGAAGTAACAGACAGAATCGCACCGCCGGTAATTGTATTATGACCGAAATTCAGGGTCAGACCGCCAATACCGGTTACCAAAATAGCGCTGACTACAAACAAATTCTTGCTATCGCCCAAATCTACTTTTTTCAGCATTTGTAAACCTGAAACCGCAATAAATCCATAAAGAGCTACGCAAGCACCGCCCATGACGCATTTGGGAATCGAATTGATCACCGTCACAAAGGGGGTAAAGAATGCTAAAACCATACAGCCAATCGAAGCCGTTAAAATTGTGCTGGTTGAAGCATTACCGGTAATGGCTACGCAGCCAATCGATTCGCCGTAAGTCGTATTCGCACAACCGCCGAATAATCCGCCTACAATTGAGCCAACACCATCGCCAAGCAGCGTTTTATCGAGACCGGGGTCTTTGATCAGATCCTTTTCGATAACATTGCCTAAGTTTTTATGGTCTGCAATATGCTGTGCCAATTCTACAATACCAATCGGCACATAAATCAGCGCGATATTGCCAATGGCTGCCGCGTCTAAAACAGGCTGATCGGGCTTGAAAACCTCTGCAATAAAGAATTGCGGACAATCCACAATGCTCTTGATACTAAATTCACCGAAAGTATCGATAAACGGCTGAAAACTCATTAACTGCAATGCTTCGATATGAGCCGCTTGTCCAATCACTGTCAGCACCAATGCCACAGCATAGCCTGCCCCAATACCAACAATGAACGGAATTAACTTAAGTGTTTTAGAACCCTTTATCGAGGTGATAACAATCACCAAGAAAGTGATTAAACCAATCAAAATAGACAACAAGCTGTAATCAGAACCGCCGTTTGTAGACATCCAGCTGGTTGCTGTGCCCGAAAGGCTAAGACCGATTAATGCAACGATAGGGCCGATAATAACAGGCGGCATAATTTTATTTACCCAGCCTGAACCGATCAGTTTAACAAGCAAGGCAATCACAACATAAACAAGTCCTGCAAACGTAACGCCGACCATAATACCGAGATAACCATAATTCTGGCCAATCGAAGCGGCATACGCACCTAAAAAAGTGAAAGAGCTGCCCAAAAACACCGGGCTTTTCATACGGGTAAAACAAAGGTATACAATCGTACCAATACCCGCACCAAACAGCGCAGCAGCCGGATCAGCCGACAGGCCATAGCTGGAAACAAGCAGCGGCACAAGCAAGGTAGCCGCCATTATGGCAATCATCTGCTGAAAGGCAAATACGAGCGTTTTTCCCGCACTGGGTCTGTCGCTTACATCATAAATGAGTTTCATATCGAGTTCCTCCCAAACGGCATGAATAAGGGCGCCTCTGCCTGCGCCCTATTTATTCGACATTATACCAAATAATTTCTTTTTTGTAAACACTTATCCGCAAATCTTTCACCTAAATTTCAGTAATAAAAAACGGCAATCATTTTTGACATATTTTTCTTGATTACCTATATATTTTGACTGGTATCACCTCCAAGTTACAAAGGTTTTATCATGGCCTCAGTTGACACCCTTTTATAAATATTATATAATAAACAGCGGTGATCTTGCGCTGTCTGTGACTTGATTACACATTACTGAACCTCAACACTTATCATACGATTCAGCGGCATAAACTCCTTATAATAGAGGTGAGGTATAGTTTAGTAACAGCAGTATCAAACAATTCTTAAAAGGAGGGCCTGCATGAGCGGACAACTAAATATCGCCGTCATCGGCGGCGGCGCGGCGGGATTGTTTGCTGCCATTCAGTGCGCTGCAACCGGAAACGCAGTGACCCTCTTTGAAAAAAATCCTTTGCTTGGAAAAAAATTATCCATCACAGGCAAAGGACGCTGCAACGTCACCAATGATTGCTCGCCCGAAGAGTTTTTGGCGAACGTCTGCACCAACGCTAAATTTCTGTATTCAGCGATTCACGCTTTCTCCTCTTCGGACACGATCTCTTTTTTTGAAAGCATCGGCGTTCCGCTGAAAGTCGAGCGAGGCAGCCGCGTTTTTCCCGTATCAGACAAGGCGGGGGATATTGTCGCTGCCCTCAAAAGAGAATTAACCAAGCGGCAAGTGCGTGTCGTTTATGAAAAGGTTCTTGATATCCTTTATGATGAACAGCAAGCCATCGGCGTTAAAACAAAAACGAGTTCTACCCTATTTGACCGCATTATTGTCTGCACAGGCGGTCTATCTTATCCTGGTACTGGTTCTACGGGAGACGGCTACCGCTTCGCGGAAAAAGCAGGACTTTCATTAGTGCCGCCAACATCGGCTTTAGTTCCTATCGAGACAGAAGAGCCTTTCAGCCGGCAGCTTATGGGACTCACCATTAAAAATGCTGGATTCCACATCCAAGACAGCCTACGAAGCAAGACGATTTATGAAGATTTCGGTGAATTTATTTTCACTCATTTCGGTCTTTCTGGACCCGTTGTACTCTCTGCCTCAAGCAGGCTGCCCAAGCTTGAAAAAGGACGATATAAAGCCATCATTGACTTTAAACCAGCATTAGATGAAACAGCGTTGGATCAGCGAATCCTTAAAGATTTTGCTAAATACAGCAACAAAAATTTTGCCAATGCACTCAATGACCTTCTTCCGCGCAAACTCATTCCCGTCATCATTACGCAAAGTGGGATTGCGCCTGAGCGAAAAGTCAACGCCATCACAAAAGAAGAGCGAAAAAAACTGGTGCACTTGCTCAAACATTTTTCCCTGACGCTCAAAGCTCTGCGTCCGATCGAAGAGGCCATCATCACCAGCGGCGGCATAAGTGTGAAAGATTTAAATCCTAAAACCATGGAAAGTAAAAAAATGAAGCACTTGTATTTTGCCGGCGAGGTCATTGACGTGGACGCTTATACCGGCGGCTTTAATTTGCAGATTGCATTCTCAACCGCTTATTTGGCCGCGAAAGCAGCCAGCGAAAAACAAGTCTGAATAAATAACAAAATAATATAAGTGAAAGGACACCCCACATGATTAACATTGCGATAGATGGCCCTTCGGGCAGCGGAAAAAGCACACTCGCCAAAGAAATAGCCAAACGGCTTGGCTATGTATACGTCGATACAGGCGCGCTGTACCGTTCGATTGGACTCTACATCAGTGAACATCACATCAATCCAAACAAAAAAGAGGATGTTATTGCCGTTTTACCGGACATCCGTTTAGACCTCACTTATGAAGAAGGCAAGCAAACAGTCTACGTAAACGGCGCCAATGTCGGCGATCGTATTCGCACACCGGAAATTGCCGAAATTACCTCGATCATCGCCTCGATTCCCGAGGTAAGAAGCTTTTTACTGTCCTTGCAAAAGGAAATGGCTATCAAGCACAATGTAGTCATGGATGGGCGTGATATTGGCACCGTCATTTTGCCTGACGCGCAGGTAAAGATTTATCTTTCCGCCTCTGCCGAAAACAGAGCTGAGCGTCGGTATAACGAACTGCGCGCGAAGGGCATCGAAATTACGCGCGAAGAGGTCAAGGCAGATTTAATCAAGCGGGACCACGCTGACGAGACAAGAGAAACCGCCCCTGCTGTGGCCGCCGAGGATGCCGTGCCGCTCGATAATTCAGCACTCAACTTGGAACAGACTTTTGAAGCTGCTATGGAAATTGTAAGGAACAAACTCAATGAAATTTTACCGAATCGTATATAAGCTATTAAGCGGCTTTTTTCGTTTTTTACTGCGCATTGAAATCACCGGGCAGGAAAATGAACCCGAACAAACCGGCTATTTGGCCTGTGCCAATCATATTTCCAATTGGGATGTGATCATTCTGGCCGTTTCATTAAAACGCCCTGTGCAGTTTTTTGCTAAAGCCGAGCTTTTTAAAATTCCGTTATTAAAGCAGCTCATCACCGCTTTAGGCGCGTTCCCTGCCGAACGCGGGGCCGCTGATCTTGGCGCTTTAAAAAACACAATATCTCTTCTGCAAAAAGGCGATGTGGTTGGCTTTTTCCCGCAGGGCACCCGCCGGCCCGGTACAGACCCCAAAAATACAGCCGTTAAATCAGGCGTTGCCATGATTGCACACCGAAGCGGCTGCCCTGTGCTGCCCATTCTGATTCAGACTAAAAATTACAAGATCAGACCTTTTCGTAAGGTGTTTGTTTCTATCGGAAAACCCATTGAAGCGGCTGAACTTGCCATTGACAAAAATGCCAAAGAACAATATGCAAAAGCCAGTGCGTTTGTCTTTTCGCATATCACCGATATGGAAAAAGAGGAATTGTCATGACTATCCAAGTGGCGAAATCAGCCGGATTTTGTTTCGGTGTAAAACGCGCTGTTGACACTGTATTGGAACTGATTAAAAATCCGCCCGAAAACACAACGATATATACCATCGGAAAACTGATTCATAATCCGCAAATCATTGCAACTCTTACACAAAACGGTGTGCAGTCAATCGATGAAACGCAGGTTTCAGATTTACTTTTACAATGCGACGCCAACCATCGAATGATATTTGTGGTTAGAGCGCATGGCATTGAAAAAACATTGCAGGAGCAGCTTTTACATGCACAAAAGGAAAATCCACATTTTCAATTCATTGACTGCACCTGTCCCTATGTCAAAAAAATACATACCATTGTGCAAGAAAACAGCGCTTTTAATAAAGCGCTCATTGTGATTGGCCAGCAGGAACATCCCGAAGTAAAAGGCATTATCAGTTATGCAACAGGACCGGTATATGTTTTTCCTAATGAAGAAGCGATCCTGCATGCCAATATACCTGAAAAACAAGTTTTTATGGTGGCACAAACAACGCAAAATACGGCAGAATGGAAAAAATGTCAAAAAATTACGCAAAAGCTATGTACAAAAACCCAAATTTTTGATACAATATGCAGTGTGACTGAAAACAGGCAAAAAGAAGCTGCCACGCTTTCAAAGAAAGTTGATATTATGTTGGTGATCGGCGGCAAAGAGAGCTCGAACACCAACAAGCTGTATCAAATCGCAAAGGAAAACTGCGACGACACCTTTTTTGTAGAAGGTGCGGCTCAGTTGCCTGTATTTGAAAATTGGCCGGCCGCTAAGGTCGGTATCGTTGCAGGGGCCTCAACACCCTACAGCATAATTAAGGAGGTAGAAACCAG